>JAGFJE010000755.1 GCA_024103175.1 Phaeodactylibacter sp. | reverse complement strand
AACCAATCAACCACCCCCCTATTCCCATCCCTTGCTGAACGCCAGTTCCTGCAGCTGCTCGGCCAGGTTTTTCAATTCTTCCGGGTAGCCGTAGTACAGCTTGATGCGTTTGTTCTTGCCCTCATGGGTGAAGGAGAGGTAGGTGGTTGGCAGGTCGGTTACCTGCTCGGTGTATTCATTCTCGTATTGCCAGAGATCGGCCTCGAAAAAGGTGTTGAATATGAGGTTAGTCGTGTCGGGGGGGAAGGTGCGGGTATGTTCTCCCTCCAGTTCGACAAAGCGTTTGCCGGTATATGCAGCTTCTCCATTGCCTTTGATGGTGAAACTATACACCGGGCAGGACCCAAAGCAGGGCGTTTTAACCATTTCGATCACGGACGCTTCCGTGTATTCGTATTTATCCTTGCTGCATTTTTCGGCGGTGAACACCAGGAAGGCCAGGGCCAGGAGGATGCTGTTTTGAACGGCTCTTTTCATGGTTGTACGTTTTGCTGAAAAGGTAAGGAAATTTAGGGAAGTCGGAAATTCGAAGTCGGAAGTCGGAAGTGCGAAGCCGGAAGGCTCGGCAGTGGCAGTTTCCCACTTCCGCCTTCCGGTTTCCTACTTGCTCGCCACCTTGATCAACGTTCCCCGGGTGAGCGGCTGGTTGAGTTCCATACCATTGAGGATAGCGAACTCTTCATAGCGGTTGCTGGGGATGCCGGCCTCCTGAAGGGCGGCTCGCAGGTTCGTATCGCTGTCGGCCCTGTGGATGCGTATGCGTTCCGGCTTTACGTTTATCTTGGATGGGTCTGTGAGTTCCCGGAATCCTTGCATTGTCTGTTGAAACCTGCCGGAATAAGCGCTGAAATCCGGTTTGTAGGACATACCCAGGAACTGATATACCCGGCCGTTGTATTCGATCAGGTAGGCCAGTATGCTGACCACCTGTTGAGTTTGTTCATTGGCCTGTTCGGCAAGCACGGATACGGCGCGCAGGCCGTTGACACTTTCATTTCTCCGGCTCAGCTGGGTGAGCTGATATTGCTGCAACATGGCGTCGGCAGCCTGGCTGGCATCCTGCCCGGAGGCCAGCGTGAGCAGTAGCAACGCTTTGCCGTCTTCCGGCCCCATCTGCACCTGGGAAGACATGTTGTTGACCCGCCATCCTGATGGTATGGGGTACTGGAATTTCAGTTCGGGATGGTAAAAAACGCCGCTTTCTACGAAGCCCTCCCGGGGGTCTTCCCCGTAAACCAGGCCGTCGATCATCCGCAGGTAGTCATTGCGTTTGACGTCGAAACCGCTTTCCGGGACTTTCTGCTGCCACTGCGAGGCCAGTTGATCCACTTTCCGGTGGCGGTCGGCCGGGTCGGGGTGGGTGGAAAGGAAGGTGGGAATGCTGCCGCCTCCCTGGTCGCTGAGGCGCTTAAGTGTGCTGAAGAACCCTGCCATCTCATGGGCATCGTAGCCGATCTTGGTGGAGTACTCCACCCCCAGGCGGTCGGATTCGCTCTCTGCATCCCGCCCGAACTTCAGGAAGAGCAATCCTATCCCTTGCTGGGCCAGGCCTGCGTACTGGCGAAAATCCTCCGACAGGACGATGCCCGCGATCAATCCCACCTGCGCCAGCATCTGCCGGCTGTAAGCCTGAGCAGAATGGCGGGCGGTAATGTGGCCGATCTCATGGCCCAGGACGCCGGCGAATTCGGCCTCATTGTTGAAGTGGGCCAGTATGCCCCGCGTGAAGTAGACATAGCCTCCCGGAAGCGCGAATGCATTGACCACCGGCGAATTGAGCACCTTGAATTCGTAGGGCAGCTCCGGCCGGTGCGAAATGCGGGCCATCTGCTGCCCTTTTTCCGTAATGAATTTCTGTATGGCTTCGTCATCGTACTGGCCGAAAGCGGCCACGATCTCCGGGTCGGATTGTTGCCCCAGGGCGATCTCCTGGTCTTT
>JAGFJE010000738.1 GCA_024103175.1 Phaeodactylibacter sp. | reverse complement strand
CCCGGTCCGGGATCAAAATCGGCAGCGCCCCGGAACGTACCCGTCACCAGTACGTTGCCTGAGCCGTCCAAAACAATGCCATTGCCCCGGTCCGAACTGGCGCCGCCCATAGAAATAGCCCATTGATAGGCTCCGGAATTGCTGTATTGGGCAACAAAAATATCTCCGTTACCTGCATCTGACAAATCGGCCACGCCCGCTCCCGGGTCAAAATCGACTGTATCGCCAAATCTGCCTGTCACCACCACGTTGTCCGAACCATCCACTGCGATGCCGTTGCCATCATCGGAGCTTGTCCCTCCCAGAGGGAATGCCCATAGATAGGCGCCGGCAGGAGAATATTTGGCCACGAAGCCATCTCCGAATCCTGCGCTGGTATAGTTAGCCGTACCGGCCCCGGGATCGAAGTCAACTGTACCCTGGAAATAGCCCGTCACCAGTACGTTATCCGAATCGTCCACGGCGATGCCTTTGCCCTGGTCCCAACTGGCGTCTCCGAGCGAGAAGGCCCATTGATAGGCGCCGGAAGAAGAATATTTGGCCACAAAGATATCTCCGATTCCTGTTCCTGGGGCAGTAAGATTAGCTGTGCCCACTCCCGGGTCGAAATCAGCAGTACCAATAAAATACCCCGTAATAAGTATATTGTTCGAGCCGTCCAGGGCGATGTCAGCGCTTTCATCTGTGTTTGTCCCTCCCATGTTGATAGCCCAGAGATAAGCGCCCGACGCATCGTATTTGGCCACAAAGATATCTCCTGCTCCTGACAGGTTTGCTGTGCCCGGCCCGGTATCGAAGTCAACCGTACCAGAGAAAAGCCCCGTCACTAACACATTATCCGAGTCGTCTACAGCAAGGGCGTAGCCTCTATCTGAGCTCGTCCCTCCCATATTGAAAGCCCAAAGATAATCTCCTGAAGAAGTGTATTTGGCCACGAAGATATCGCTCCCCCCCATGCTTGTCAGGTTGGCCGTGCCGGGTCCGGGATCAAAATCGGCCGTGCCTCCAAAACTGCCCGTCACCAGCACGTTGCCCGAGCCGTCTACAGCGATGCCAAAGCCATCGTTACTGAGGTTGGCTCCGATCTTGAAAGCCCACTGATAAGCGCCCGACGCATCGTATTTGGCCACGTAGATCGCACGGGTTCCTATGCTGCTCAGGTTTGCGGCGCCCGGCCCGGGATCGAAATCGGCTGTTTGCTCAAATCTCCCGGTCACGTATACATTTCCCAAGTCATCCCGGGCGATATCCTCGCCATAATCATCTGCCCCAATGGGAAAGGAGGCCGGTGTATGAGCTGCCCATTCCAGGGTCTGGGACTGGGCAATATTCAAATACAGGATAGAGCCCAGGAGGATCAGGAACGATCGAAGGATGAGGGAAGTAAGGTAAGGGCGAAACAATATGCACAGGCCGCCGAAAACATTGCCCCAGGAGAGGCCGTCGCCGGTTCCGCTTGGTTTCGCGTAGCAGATGGAGGCGCGAAGGGTGTTGGCCATTGCCAGGCACAGGGCCGGCAATGCTGGGAAAAATGTAGGTCGTCTCATCATTTTTTGTTTATCTATTGTTGTTATCTATTTTTCAAACGGGCTGTATCTTAAGCTGGAAAAACAGGCCGCCGTTTCCGTGTTGTAAAGATGCCGGTATGGCGGAAAACGCCTTCGCACTATTGTCTGGAAAAGGTGGATTATAATCCGAATGGGACGGAGGATGGCGGACGGGGGACGGCTCGAGCAACGGAATGCCCCTCCATTTTCAAGGACTTGCAAATGGTAAACCGTCCCTCAGCGAAAAGCCCCGGATGGTCAACGCTTTAACTCGCTCGGCGGCATACCATAAGCTTTCGAGAACACCCGGCTGAAATATTTCGGGTCTTTGAAGCCCACTTCGTAGGCCACTTCCGAAACGTTCATATTGGTGGTGAGCAGGAGTTCTTTTGCCTGGGCCAGGCGCAGGGAGCGGAGGTAGAGGTTGAACGACGTGCCGGTAAGGGCGGATAGTTTGGCGTACAGGTTCGAGCGCCCCATGCCGACGGCGCGGCAGATATCCTCCACGGCCAGAGAAGAGTCGCCGAGGCGTTCCTGGACGGCGGTGTGTAGCTTTTGCAGGAAAACCTCTTCGGAGTCGGCAGGCTGCTGCTCTTCGGAGGCGTCAAGTGGTAGAGGCTGGGTGGCCATTTCCAGGTATTTGGCCTGTAATTTACGGCGCACCTCGAGCAGATTAGCCAGGGTCACGAGCAGTTCTTCCTCATGAAAAGGCTTGGCCAGGTAGGCGTCGGCGCCCCGGCGCAGGCCGGCGATGCGGTGCTCCTGGCCCACCTTAGCCGTGAGCAGTACGATGGGAATATGGCTGGTGCGTTCGTCGGTCTTTAATGCCTCACAAACTTCAAAGCCGTCCTTTTCCGGCATCATCACGTCGCTGACGATCAGGTCGGGCACGATTTCCAGGGCTTTCTCAATGCCTTCCCGGCCGTTGTAGGCCAGGTGAAGCGCAAATTTCCCTCCCAGGCAGGATGCGAGGTACGCCACGACGTCGGGATGGTCTTCGATGATCAGGACGGTGGCGGCATCCGGCGGAGCTGCCACGGGCGGCTTAGCCGCATGCCCAGGCGCCGTCTCCGGGATCGCAACGGCTGCTTCACTGCTTTCAGCACGGTTGGAAACGGGCAGCCGGACCGTAAAAACCGTTCCCTTGCCCGCTTCGCTTTCCACGTCTATCTCGCCGCCCATAGCCGTGACCAGCTCTTTGGTGAGCGCCAGGCCGATGCCGGTTCCTCCCACTTTCGCCTGCTCCGGGTTTTTGACCTGGTAGAAGCGATCGAAAATGAAGGGCAGATCTCCGGGAGGGATACCGGAGCCGCTGTCGGCCACCCGGATCTCAAGCCTGGAGGCATCTCCGAAGTTCAGCAAATCTACCCCAAAATCCACCTTCCCGCCGGCAGGCGTGAATTTGATGGCATTGGTAAGTAGGTTGTATACAATCTGCAACAGGCGTTCCGGGTCGTAGTCCATGACGATTTCCGGCGCCGTGCTCTCGACCTGCAACCGTACGCTCCGGCTATCGGCAAGCCCCCGCAGGCTTTCGGCGATGTAGCGCAGGTAGGCCAATACATCGCCCTGTATATAATGGAAATGAAGACTGTTCGATTCCAGTTTCGCCAGATCGAGCAATTGGTTGACGAGGCGCAGCAGGTTTTCGCCGCTGCGTTTGATCAACCCGGCGGATTGCTCCGGCACAGAACCTTCGCGTTGAAGTTTGTCCGCTTCGCCCATAATCACGGTCAGCGGGGTGCGAAACTCGTGGGTAATGTTGGTAAAAAAGCGGTTCTTGAACTCATCCAGTTCTCTAAGGCGGAGCGTTTCCTGGGCCTGCATGCGCTGGCGCAGCTGATACCGGTAACCGAACAGGACCATACCGCTTACGGCCAGAGCGTACAGCAGGTAGGCCCACCAGGCGGCCCACCAGGGCGGGCGGATGCGGAACCCGAGCACGGCAGGTTGCTCGCTCCAAGCGCCATCGTTATTACTCCCCAGCACCTTGAAGGTATAGTGGCCTGGTTGCAGGTTGGCGAATTGCACGCTGTTCTTGTAACCCAATTCCACCCACTCGTCCTCATCGTTTTCTCCGAAAACCCGATCCCGGGCCAATTGGTAGCGGTATTGGTTCTGGGCGGGGTTGGAAAAATCTAGGGCGGCGAATTCCAGTGAGATCACGTTCTGATGATGCGCCAGTTGCAGCCGGAGGGTTTCGTTATCCGTCTTCTTCAGCAGCGGAAAACGGCCCTTTGCGCTTGCCCGGGCGCGAGATCCGGCCGGTTGGTTGTTCACCAAGACTTGGGTGATGGCAGTTGTGGGCTTACGTTCGTTAAATTGCAGGCTGTCAGGGTGAAACACAGTCAGACCGTTGACGCCGCCGAAGATCAGGCGCCCGCTGGTGGTTTTCAGGTAGCTCGACTGGTTGAATTCGTTGCTTTGCAGGCCGTCGGCAGCGGTGAAGTTGCGGGTCGTCTCTTCCCGCACGTGAAAGCGGCACAGCCCCCGGTTGGTGCTCAGCCACAGGTGTCCGCGATCATCGTGCAGGATACCGTAGACGACGTTGTCGGGCAGGCCCTGTTCGGTTTTATAGTGTTGAAATATGCCGGTTTGCCGGTCCAGGCGGTTCAGGCCGCCGCCTTTCGTACCTACCCAGAGGTAGCGGGCGGGCTCGAGCGGGTCGGCGGCTACGCTGAGCAC
>JAGFJE010000713.1 GCA_024103175.1 Phaeodactylibacter sp. | reverse complement strand
GAAGACGCCAACTCCCTGCTCGTCGACTCTCCGGTCTACGGCCTGGAAGTGTACAGAAGCATTGACGGGGGCGCCTGGGAGAAAACACATGGCGAAGTACTCGAACGCGTGTACAATACCTACGGCTACTACTTCGGCCAGATCCGCGTGGCTCCCTACGACGCCAACAAGCTCTTCACCATGGGCGTCCCCATCCTGCGCTCCGACGACGGAGGAAAAACATGGAAAAGCATCAATGGCGACAACGTACACGGCGACCACCACGCCCTGTGGGTCAACCCCAACCGCCCCGGCCACCTTATACTGGGCACTGACGGGGGCGTCAACATTTCCTATGATGACGGGGAAAACTGGATCAAGTGCAACACGCCCTCCGTGGGGCAGTTCTATACCGTTGCCGTCGACATGGCCGAGCCCTACCGCGTCTACGGCGGCCTGCAGGACAACGGCGTGTGGATGGGCCCCAGCACCTACAAAGCCAGCGTCAACTGGCACGACTCCGGCCGCTACCCCTACCGCGCCATTATGGGCGGCGACGGCATGCAGGTGGCTATCGACCCCCGCGACAACGAAACCGTATACACCGGCCTGCAGTTCGGCAACTACTACCGCCTCAATACCCACACCGACAAGCGGGAGTACATCACCCCCAAGCCCGAACTCGGCGAGCGGCCCTACCGCTGGAACTGGCAGGCGCCCATTCACCTGTCTACCCACAACCCCGACATCCTCTACATGGGCGCCAACAAGCTGCTCCGTTCCCTCAACCAGGGCAAGGACTTCGAAGAGGTCTCCGGTGACCTGACCAAAGGCGGCAAAAAAGGGGACGTGCCCTACGGCACCCTCAGCAGCATCCACGAGTCGCCCCTGCAGTTCGGCCTGCTCTACACCGGCTCCGACGACGGCCTGCTGCACGTCAGCCGCGACGGGGGCTTTAGCTGGACCGACATCAGCGCCGGCCTGCCGGAAAACCTCTGGGTGAGCCGCGTGCAGGCCTCCGCCCACGAAAAGGGCCGCGTCTACGCCGCCCTCAACGGCTACCGCTGGGATGATTTCTCGCCTTACCTCTATGTTTCCGAGGACTACGGCAAGAACTGGAAGGCCATTGGCACAGACCTGCCCCTCGAGCCAATCAATGTAATCAAGGAAGACCCGGAAAACCCGGACATTCTTTACGCCGGCACCGACCACGCCCTCTACATTTCTCTTGACCGGGGCGCCTCCTTTATGCAGATGAATAACCAACTGCCTGCCGTCCCCGTCCACGACCTCGTCATCCACCCCCGCGACAAAGACCTGGTCGTGGGCACCCACGGCCGGTCCATCTACATCGCCAGCGTTAAAGAGCTGCAGCAACTGACTGACGAGATCCTGGCAAAAGCCATTCACCCCTTCTCCCCCTCCCCCATCCGCTACAGCTCCCGCTGGGGCGCCGCGGATCTCTGGTGGAACCCGGACCCGCCCGAGGTGCGGCTGCCCATCTACACCGGCAGCCCGGGAAAGGCCAAGGTGTCCCTCTTTGCCGGTAAGGGCCTGCTGCTGCGCACCTTCGAGGCAGATTGCATGAAAGGGCTGAATTATATCCCATATGACCTGACCATTAGTGGGAAAAACCTGGAGGAGTACAATAAACTGCTGAACAAAGACCGGAAGGAGGAGGAGAAGCCGGCGAATGTGAAGGCGGCGGACGATGGGAAGGTGTATTTGTACAAGGGGAAGTATAAGGTGGTGGTGGAGAAAGATGGAGAGAAGGTGGAGATAGAGTTGGAGGTGAAGTGAAGACAGGATGACAGGATGGGACAGGATGGCAGGATTTCAGGATTAACGGGATTTGGCTGATTGGGCTTTCCGGAGTTTTCTCGAAATCTTTAATTGGGTTGTTTAAAAAAAAACGTTTCAACCTGCCGGGTTTCCCGCTCGCACCGGGACAGCCTAACCCGGCAGCGTTTATCGCAGATGCTGGACAACGTTCTTTTGTTACTCCTGGCAAAACACTTCCAGGTTTTGAAAACCTGCCGGCCTAACGGCACGCCCGCCTGCTGTGCCGCAGGCCGGCAGGGTAGGCAGGCGCAGGAAGGTTACGGCCCCAATTAGTTCGGTGCACTGCTCAGAGATCTGGGATGTTTTACTAGTGCTTTCGGCATTAAGTAAAGGGTGAAAAGAAACGCCGCTATTTTTCGCCGGATCAAGGCGGCGCTGAGGGGTCGTAGTGTTCGACTGAGCTCACGCCGAAGTCCGGAGCTACAAAGCCCTTAGCGCCAACACAGAGCCGGCGGAAAATAGCAAGTTTATTACCCCGTTATTTAGTGCCGAAGTCCTACTATCCAACCTGAATAGTGGTGTGAAGTGCAAACTAAAGCGCGCAAACCACGCAATAGATTGATTTTTAAAATAAAAATCCATTTTAAACCCATTTAACCGTAAATTTAAATTTTTTCCTATAAAATTCAACATAAACCTGTTTTTTATTTACTTTTATGCAAACAAGCCGAAACACTATATGGAAACCTGCCGAAAATTGCCGCTCTTCATTGAGTCGAAGGACATTACTGTTGTTTTTACAAAACTTAGCGACCGGGAATGGTATGAAACACACCGGGTTTTTGCCCCCATTTTTCAAGATTGGGAATTACTGATGTCCCTGGACCTCTATGTTTACAGCGAATACGAATTTGACCTACCCCGGATTTACACGGCCCTCTACACGCTGTTTGGCCCCTCCAATGGCTACGATGATTACAAATGTTCCTTCGCTTATGATTTCCGGCTATCGGTAGAAAAGCAGGGGCAGGATTATTCCTATGCGCTTTCTCTTGCCGATGTTAAGGGCAACATGCCGTACTTTACTTATTATCGGCCGCCCTTACCTGGCAAAGGCCCCGATGCATACCAGCAGCCCGTCGAAGCAGAATTTTCTAAAGAGGAGATGCGATCCTGCACCATCGCCTTCATTAATTTTCTGCACTTATTTCATGAGGCGTACGAACAATTCTTTAACCGCAACTTTTTCCGAGTCAACCCCTACGCATATCTCATATATGGCTTTAAGGAGGGCGCCTTTTTCAGCGAGCAATACCCTTATGAGCGTGAAGAGGACTGGGATAAATTTCGGGATGTAGTACAGAGCTTTCGGACGAATCCGGCCTTTGATGACCCGATGAGTGGGGACAGGGAGGTTGGGGTGGAAGGATAAGTGGGCGGATACACTTAAATTTAGTTTAAATAACTCGCGCGCCAATGGAACACGAGCGTAGCGACTGATGGAATTTTACCCGGCTGAGCCTAAGCGAAGACGGGGAATGGAATAAATTGGCGCCCGAGAAGGCACTGTCGGGGCGCAATTTTCTATTGCGCTCAGACTTGGGCCCACATATTTAGATTCTTGGACTTTGGACGAACTTGGGGAAAAGTCGGAAGTCGGAAGTGCGAAGTCGGAACAGGGGCCGGGATGAGCGCTAAGCGCCCATTTTACTCCGTCAGTCGCTTCGCTCGTGTCCGACTTCCGATTTCCGCTTTACTGCGTCAGTCGCTTCGCTCGTGTCCGACTTAAAACCGGGGCTCAAAGGACATATCTCGGAACGTCCAAAGTCCAATAGATCCCAACACTCTGCCCGCTTCTTTTCACATCCCAGTATCGACAAAGCCAATATCATTCCATATATCATCCAACAGCGTCACTTCCAGCAACCCCGGCTGCCCCATATAATTGGCGGCGCTGCTGTAAAGGTAATGCTCAGGCCGGGCCACAATTCCAGCCCTCACCGGATTGTCATGTATGTAAACCAGCTTCTGGCGGATCACCTTCGGCGTGTACAAAATGATGGGATGATTATCTCTCTGCCAGATCTGGTGTTGGCTGTGTGTCCTGTTCTTCCTGGCGTTGAAGGCAAAGTGGTTCAGCAGCCAGTCGCGCCGGCTTTCCGGGTTCCTTTTGTCTTTGATGTGCGCCACGGCGCCGTACATATATATACCTGACGCAGTCAGGAGGCTACTCAGGAGAAAGTACCTAAGCCGACTAACTTACCTTAACCCGAAAGGGGACGGGGAAAATAGCATGTTAGTAAAGCGGAGGCGGGAGACGAGATACCCAAACCCGGCCACTGCAAGGCTTGCTGAATATGGCGAAAGCTATACTGCCTGAACTCCAGCCCCATCGGGATCACACGAAATCCCGTCCGAAGGGTATCTGATAAGGACGCTAACTTGTTTAGCTGTATAATTCAAGGACAGCTAAAACTCCTGCAAGTTAGAGAGATGGGTAATGAACTCATTCAAGGGAGCGAACGGAGCGCCTAAGTTCAGCTATTATGTATTTTGTACAGGAAACGTGGGATTGCCTACGGGGCGCGAGCCCTAAAAAGCCAGGGAACACCTCCCTAGCTGAGAGCAGTAAAATGCTCTGGTAACGGAGCCTCCATAGTAGTCAGCGAACGGGAAAGCCGTTTACAAGGCGAAGGGAGGCAGGTAACTCGATATTTAAAAACTATGAGGTACGCGAGATGCGGAAAGCCGAAACAGTATTAAGTATCATTCGAGAACGTGGCAAAAGAAAATTGCCGCTAAATGATCTTTATCGACAATTGTACAATGAAGAACTGTATCTACATGCCTATGGAAAACTCTACCGCAACAAAGGAGCGATGACCCCAGGCGTTACGCCGGATACCGTAGATGGAATGTCAAGAGAGAAGATAAAGAAGCTTATCGAATTACTTCGGTACGAACGATACCGCTGGAACCCAGTAAAGCGGATTTATATTCCCAAGAAAAATGGGAAACAACGCCCATTAGGCATTCCAAGTTGGACGGATAAATTGCTTCAGGAAGTTATCCGGTTGCTATTGGAAGCTTACTATGAGCCGCAATTCTCCGGCCAATCACATGGATTCCGGCCTAATCGCGGATGCCATACTGCCTTGATACAAATCAAGAAAGTATGGCATGGCACTAAATGGTTCATTGAGGGCGATATTCGCGGATTTTTCGATGGAATATGCCACTCAACCATGCTTAACATACTGGGGCAATCTATTAGGGACAACCGTTTTCTGCGGTTGATACAGAACTTACTAAAAGCTGGATACCTGGAAGATTGGAAATACAGCCCCACAGAGGTGGGCGCTCCGCAAGGGTCAATTATAAGCCCGTTGCTTTCCAATATCTACCTTAACCAGCTTGACCAATTTGTCGAAGAAAAGCTCATGCCCGAATACACAAAGGGTAAAAGGCGTAGGGACAACCCGGCCTACAGAAAAGCATGCGACAGAAGCTACTACTGCCGCAAAACAGGGAAAGTAGAGGAAGCCAAAAAGCTGGAAGCTCGTTACAGAGAACTACCAGCAAACGACCCTTACGACCCTGAATACCGCAGGCTTAGATATGTAAGGTATGCCGACGATTTTCTCCTGGGGTTTGCCGGGCCTAAAACCGAAGCGGAACAAATCAAAGCAAGGCTC
Source organism: Phaeodactylibacter sp. (assembly GCA_024103175.1). Lineage (GTDB taxonomy): Bacteria > Bacteroidota > Bacteroidia > Chitinophagales > Saprospiraceae > JACJXW01. Next base: position 1,187 of record JAGFJE010000713.1, on the reverse strand, counting down.
AAGGAATACTTGAATAATGAACTCCATTTACAACTTTCCGAAGAGAAAACTTTGATTACTCATGCCGCAACGGATAAGGCGCGTTTTCTGGGCTATGGCCTAACTGTAAGCCAATGCTCTACCAAAATCACCAACAGGAGAAGGTCAATCAATGGCGGGATAGCCCTAAGAGTACCTCCTGATGTGATCAAAGACAAATGCCGGTTTTATATGAGGCATAACAAGCCGGTTCACCGCAAAGAACGCACCCATAATTCTGATTACGATATTATTTGCCAGTACCAATCAGAATACCGCGGAATCGTTCAGTACTACCAATTGGGAGAAAACCTGATTTGGCTGCATAAACTCTACTGGGTAATGCAGAACTCGCTACTAAAAACCTTGGCTCATAAATATAAAATGAGTGTGTCCAAAGTCGCCCGTAAATACCGGGCCACTGTAGACACGCCTCACGGGCCAAGAAAATGTATCGAAGTACAGGTGGAAAGAACAGGTAAACCTAACCTAATAGCTAGGTTCGGCGGAATACCTTTGAAACACAGCTTGGAGGCACTTGCAGTTGGCCAGCACAATCTTATGAGGAAACGATTTGGCAGGACGGAACTTATTCAACGCCTATTAGCAGAAAAATGTGAAATATGCGGATCAACAAAGAATATCGAAGTCCACCACATCAAGAAAATGGCAAACCTCAAGCAAAAAGGCAGAATGCCGAAAGCAGATTGGATGATCCTCATGGCTGCCCGGCACAGAAAAACACTTGTGCTATGCCGGAAATGCCACAGGAAACTGCACGCAGGCCAGCCATTGCCAATGAAATCGAAACGAGTTACCGGAGAGCCGTGATGCCGGGAAACTGGCACGTCCGGTTCGGAGGGGGGAAGTTGGAAAAGGGGCAACGCTACCTCGCCAGCTTCCTACCCTACGTATTTCAAGATCTGGCTGGCGGTATAGGATTTAAATCGCTGGATGATCCAGGACAGGCCGGCCGGCTCCTCCGTATGCAGAATAGCATGCACGTGGTTGGACATAATAACATAACCGAACACCACCAGGCCTTTTTCTTGCTGGCAATGCCGCAGGCTGTCGATAATAATATCCTTATACACCCGCCGCGAGAACAGATCGATCCATTCGACGACCGTAAAAGTCAGAAAATTCAGCCCGTTCTGGTCGAGTATTTT
>JAGFJE010000705.1 GCA_024103175.1 Phaeodactylibacter sp. | reverse complement strand
GCCATTGCTTCAAAGTACCGGACGGTACCCGGGCTACCGGCGGCATTGATATCGAAAGGTTCCCACAGCGCCTGTTCCAACTCCACTTCGAGGACATTATACCCCCGGGGGTGGAATTCACTGTATGCCAGTTTCCGGCCGCCGGGAGAAACGGCGGGCTGGAAGGCCCCGACGGGAGAAGAAGTCAGCTGGTAAATGGTTTTATCTTTCTGGCTGACGGCAAAAATGTTATTGACATCGGTGAAGCCGGCGGAGAAATAAATATATTCCCCCCCGGCGCAGGGCTGGCTCAGCTGGTGTGGGGAAGGCGGGGTCAGGGATTCCACAGCTCCGGTTTCCAGGCTGATCATTTGAAGCTGATGTTTTTCCTCCGTTTGCGCGACGGCAACGATACGCCCGCCGTCTTCGGCCCAGCAGGGAAAGGTATAAAAAAGGTTGCCCGGGTTGGGTAGTTTACGAATGAGTTCCCCGGTTTCCGCATCCAGAATAACGAGGCTGTACTGCAGGTTTTCGGTAGCTTCGACAGCTACGATCCTCTGAGCGTCGGCCGACAAGGCCGGAGCGAAGTATTTGGTGCGGGAAGTCAGCTTTTTCTTTTCTCCCGTACGGATGTCGTATGTGCGGATGATGGAGAAGTTCTGATAATGCCAGCGCGGGCCATAGCCGATCTCCGCCCAGCATATCCGGCCCGCCGCCTGTGATAAAGTAGAATTCAGCGGCTCGAATATGATGCCCGGTTCGGTGAGCTTTTCCTCCTGAACGGCAGGCCCGAGTTTGATGTAAACCGGTATGCGGTCGAAGCCGCTTTTGGCAACGACAAGCGTCTCTTCGTCGAGGTATTGCGGATTGGTATAGTGCGTGACATTTTTCTTGCCTATAGTATTGGCCTGCTTTCCGGAGGGGAGATCCTCTTTTTTCTCTTCTTCTTTCCAGTAGCCTTCCAGGTCCTCCATGGTTTTGCGGTACAGTTCCTTTGTGCTCAGCCCCGTCCTCCTCTTCAGCCCCTGGTTAAAAGGGTAAAAGAGCCCCCGGTATCGGGTGGCGTCGGCAACCACATCCGCCCACACCTCCCTTCCGAATTCCTTTCGGGCGTAAGCCGTCATATAATAGCCGAGGTTGTACCAGTCGGGGACGAAATCCTTCAGGGAGCCCGCGGCTGCCTTTTCATAAGAATACCGGATATCATTCAGAAGCAGGGAGCGGTATTCCATTTTAAAGGCAGGCAGGCGCCCCCTGCCCGAAGCGGTGAGGGCGGTCTCCATGACGGTGGCGTCTCCTTCAAAGTACCAACGCGGGAGGGCCAGCCCGAACATGCCGCCCCATGCCCAGGAACCGAAGACGGACTTCACCAGCCGGGTCAATCCTCCTTTCGAGTTCCCGAACTGCTGCACATGCCGGTATTCGTGGATGGCCAGGCCGTCCAGCCAGTCGGTAGTATAATTGAACTGAGGAGCAGTCATATAAAACTCCGACCGGAAAGGGCCTACGGTGACAAAGCCGTTGGGGATGATCGTCTGGTTCTGCAGCAGGATCGTTATCTTCTGCCGGCTTTCTCCAATGGACTGGGTATTGTTATCCCAAAGGTAGTGCACCATATTGGCGACCCGCTGCCCCGCCGGTTCGATCCCCTGCGGAAAGATGACCTGCACCCGATCGGTGTTGACCTGGTTCCATTTGAGCGAAAGGGGGTTGGCGCCGATCGTATTGGCCGGGATCTGAGCGGGAAGCGCAAAAGCCAGTCCGATCGCAAAAAAAACGGAAAGAAGGGTTCTCATGCTATAATCTTTTAGCTATAGAGTTGATCGCCAACAAACCAGAGCAGTTTACCGGGCGTGGGTTGAATTTACAAATAGTTTGGCATCTCGAAAGAGGCTTGCCTCTGTCCTTGTCTGCAAACAGGCAAAATAGCTTATCCCCGGCTATCGGGGCCTTATGCTCCATTTCTGCCGTTGTCAAATTCCCTCAATTTGCCTATCTTTTCGCCGATTTCTTTGAAGAGCCGATCGTGGTTTTCACCCCAAAACTGTGCCTGAACGACAATGCAGCGAATTATTTTCTTGCTCACCCTGACAACTACACTGGCCGCCACCCTGCCGGCAATCGCCGAGCCAAATTATCACCTGGCCGAAGCCATGCCGGGCGATGGCATATACTCTTTGCTCCGGCGGTATGCCCTGGATAAGCACTCCTGCAATTTCGATGAGTTCTACCGCCTGAACAGCCTGAAAAAAAATTCACATCTCATCGTTGGCAGAAAATACCAGCTGCCTATCCTGATATATACTTTTAACGGTAAGACCATCCGGTCGAGCATTGGCATCAACGACTGGAATACTGCGGTTCGGATACAGGAATACAACGAGATGATGCACGAAAGGCAAATGCGGCCCGAGTCCTTCAAAAAAGACCGCATCCTCTGGGTTCCTTACCACGAACTCAACTGCCCCAACCCCGACCTTGACATTCCCAGCCCGGTGGAGAATTCTCCGGAAGAAGAACGCCCTTCCACTTCTACTACCGCCGGAAACCGGAAATTTCCCATTTTTGGCCCCAAATACGCCTACACCCCTCTGATAAGCAACAAACTCCGCGGCAAGGTCTTCTACATTGTCGGCGGCCACGGAGGCCCCGACCCCGGAGCAATGGGCCGGCGCGGCAACTACACCTTATGCGAAGATGAATACGCCTACGACGTGGCCCTGCGCCTGTGCCGGAACCTGATCGCCCATGGCGCAACGGCCTACATGATCACCCGCGACGACGACGACGGCATCAGGGAAGGAAAATTCCTGGATTGCGATTATGATGAAGTCCTATGGGGAGGGGTCAAAATGGTCCGCCAGCAGAAGCCCCGCCTCTTCCAGCGCTCCGATATCATCAATGAGTTATACGAGCGCAACCGCCTGGCCGGCGTTACCGAACAGGTTGCCATCATCATCCATGTCGATTCCCGGAGTAAAGGGGAACGAACGGACGTCTTTTTCTACCACCACTCCAGCAGCCCGGCCAGCCGCAGCATAGCATTTGACCTCCTGCGCGCGCTCAGGCACAAGTACAAACAATACCAAAAATCCCGCGAATACCACGGCACCGTCACCGCCCGCGACCTTCATATGCTGAGGGAAACCAAGGCCAATGCAGTGTACATCGAACTGGCCAACATCCGCAATACCTACGACCAGCAACGGATCATCATCGAAAACAACCGCCAGCTCCTGGCCGACTGGCTGCTGGAAGGGCTTTTGAAATGAATGAGGGATTGAAGGAATGAGGAATTAATTAATGGTTGTGCCCCCTCATTCCTTCCCCCTCTTCACCACAGGCTCAGCCGGGTAAAATTCCTTCATTCCCTCACTCCTTCATATCTCCGGCATTTCCGGCACATAAGTATCCAGCGCGTCATAGATGGCCTGATGGATGCGTTCGCGCACGCGCTTTTCAAAGATCTTGCGGTTGTCAGCATCCGGATAGATGCGGTTGGAAAGGAAGATGTAAGTGAGCCCCGCCTCCGGGTCTGCCCAGGCGCAGGCGCCGGTGAAGCCGGTATGGCCAAAAGTAGCTTCGCTCACCTGCTCTGGGAAAAGCTCCTTTCCGATCGTCTTTTTGTGCGGTTTATCGAAGCCCAGCCCGCGGTGGTTCCCATGGCGGGCGCTGGTGAAATATTCGATGGTTTCCGGAGCGAGAAACCGTTCACCGCCGTAGGCGCCGCCATTGAGCAACATCTGGAAAACCACAGCCAGCCCTTCGGCTGTAGAGAACAGGCCGGCATTGCCCGCCACCCCTCCGAGAAGGGCCGCTGTTTCATCGTGTACGTAGCCATGGACCAACTGGTGGCGCCACCGGTGGTCGTACTGAGTAGGGACGATTTCACTGCTGTCCCACCGCATCAAAGGCCGGAAGCAGGTGCGCTGCAGGCCAAGCGGATCGAAAAAATCAAGGGCAACTAAAGAATCGAGCGGCCGGCCAGACTTTTCTTCCAGCAGCATTTGAAGCAGGACGAAATTGACGTCGCTGTAACGGTAGCGGTAGCGGGGCCGCAACCGGTTTACGTCGCTCAATATCTTGTCCCGGTATCTTCTGTCGAAATAAAAGGCATCCGCCACCTGTATGGAAAAAGTATCCGAAACATGGTTGCAGAAATAACGGCTGCAATCCGCATTTTCCATATCCCGGTACAACAAATAGGGAATAACCGGCATGTGGGGCTGCAGCCCCGATTGGTGAGTCATCAGCTTTTTTACCGTTAGGTTGCGCAGGCGGGAACTTCGGGGCAGGGACATCTGATACCGCAGCCGGCTGTTGAGGCTGACGGCCCCTTCTTCGTATAGCTTCATCGCCGCCAGCGTAGTGGCCGCCGCCTTGGTGACAGAAGCCACATCATAAAGGTCCGTATTTTTGACCGGCCTGTTTTTTTCATAGGTATGGTGCCCGATTGCCTTGTCATAGACTACCGTGCCGTCCTTGACAACGATAACCTGGCAGCCCGGGAACACGCCCTCGTCAATAGCGCTTCCGGCGATGGCGTCAATATTGACCAGCTTTTCCGGGGCAACACCCACCTGTTCGGGCAAACCAAAACGCAACCGGGCCTTTGGCAACTCCTTTCCCTGCCCCCTTACGAAATAACGGTTGAGGGTATAAGGAAGCTTTCCCTTCGCGGGTATCCCCCCGAAAAGGGCCTGCGCGGCCAGTTCCTGCATACTCCGCCCCTCTTCAAAGGAATGGACAGCGGCCAGGCTGGTATCCAGAAGGGACAGGTTTTCCGGGCGCTGAAAGTTTACCAGGGTAACCGGCATGTGGCGGGCAAGAGATAAAAGAGCGGCCGCTTTCGTACTATCCAGTGGATAATTGTGCAGCACGACCAACACATCATCCGACTTTTGCAGTTGGTGTAATTGGCGGGATAGTTCTCTCCAGGAATCGCCTTTCCAGCTCTCCAGCGGTGCATATTTGTTGAAAGTTTCATCAAAGGCGGAAACGTTCCATGTACCCAAATGAAAGGCTTTAAAATTGCGCCTTGCAAGCTGCCGGAAAGGCAACAGGCTGTCGGGATTGGAGGCCACTACGAGGGACTCTTCCCGCAGGCGGCGCTGCCAGTACACCCATCGTTTGTCCTTGAAGTACCGGGCGAGCAGCTCCTCGGGGGGGGGAGGATCAGCTTCGCCCCCCTCGGCGCCAACGGCCATTGAGGCGGGCAGCGCCAGGGGCGGGTAAGGCATCCCGGAGAAAACCGGATCTTTTTCAGGGCTGTCGCCCGGAGCCCTCACCCATTGTTTCGCCAGCAAAATGCGCCTCAGTTTGGCATGCAGTTCCTGTTCGGGCAGTTCCCCGGAACGGTAAGCCGCCAGCAGGTAGTCCATCACAAAATCCGGATCGTTGTAAGTAACGATCAGGTCTACCCCGGAATCGAGTATTTCATCCAGTTGGTTGTCGGCCTGTAAACGGGCAAGGAGCAGGCCTCCGAACTGCAGCCGCCCCCGGAAAAAGCGGCTGACGGCGCCGGGCGCCAGCCCGGGAATTTCATAAATGGAAGGATGTATCCAGAAACCGGAAATGCCGGCCCTGGCCAGGTGTTCAAACCCGAGCATAAGGCTATCCTGCAGGCTGTCGCGGGTGGGCTGTAGCAGTTGGCCGGCAGCGAACCCATCGGCAATACTGAGCATGCGGTGCTCGTTGAGCCAGTTGATATCCAGGGTGTATTGGCCAAGGGTGCTTTCGGGAAGAGGGTGGCGCTGATCCCAGGGGCTAAGGTAGGGCGCCGGAACCAGGTTGACCCCCAGGGATGCCGCCTGCCGCAGAAAGGCCTGCCGAAGCTGTTGTTTCACACTGTCGGAAGGCAGTGCCTGGAGGGCATCCATCACGGGAAGAGCAATGGCATCAGAAAACTCATTGTTAAAAAGAGAGCCGCCCAGGGGCGCAAACAGAAGCGGGAGGGGAGCTTCCCGGCGCAGGCTGTCCCGAAGGCTGAGATAGTGGCCAACCGTCAGGCTGCGCAGGGCCACGCCCCCTACCCTGCCCTTCTTCACCTGCTCATGAAGCTGAGGTTCCGGCTGGCCCTCTCTGGCGACAATGATCAGTTGCCCGAGCTTCTGCTCCAGGCTCATTTTCCGAATAGCAGTTTCAATCCCGGCCGCTTCTTCCTGTAAATAAGGCGCCAGGCCCGGCAACTCCGGTAGCGGCTCCCGCCGTTCCGGAAGACAAGCAATCACCAGCAGTATCAACAAAAAGGCAAGGGCCAGGCCACGCATGGTAATGCTGTTTTTAGGCGTGATGCAAAAAGCAACAGCCCAGTTCTGAAAAAGTGCAACGGGTGTTCGGCCAAATATCTGCTCCCGGGCCAAACCAGGCTGCAGGTGTGTGGGAGAAAAAGGAGCAGGGCGATGCCAGTTCAGCCAGTAATCAGGAGCTTCAACGAATCCTTTCCTTTATTTTACCGGGCCAGCCTTCATTTTGTTCCATTCCCAAGCCGGAATCCGGCAAAAAGCCTCTGCTTTAACTGTTTCGCGCCTCTTCTTTTTCTTCCTTACCCTGCGCTTCCTCCACGGGCCTCTCCCGATAGAAATGCGATGTGTTCCTGCCCACGTCATCATAAGTGAGCAGGCCCTTTTCGCGGTGCCGGAGGAAAAAACTCAGCATGGCGATGTCCCCGGCACAAGCGCCGGTATGCATTAATAAAACGCCGAGAAGAATCCATTGATAGTTAAGGGAAACATAAAAAATGGCGAGAAAGGCAAAAAAATTGATCACCAGAAAAGGCGCCAGGGCAACGACGATAAATTGCGGAAACCCCACCACGAAATGGTCGGCCATAGCGTAAAAGATAAACTTCCTGATATCGCTTCCATACTGCACCTTTGGGGCCCCCACCAACCTGTATGCCAGGCCGTGAATGCCTTCGTGCAAAGGGACGAGCAAGGTTAGGGTAAGCAAAATGCCCAGAATGCCGTTGAGGATCACCGTCCCGGCGCCAATCAGCCCATGGCTCACCTGCCAGGCGCCCAGCAGGATCATGGCCAGAAGCAGAGCGAGGTTGAGCAACAGGTAGAACCGGGTCAGCCAGCTCCGCCGGCCAAACTCTTCCTGCACAAAAGGCAGTATCTCATCATGAGAAAGGGACAGCCAATGCTCGTATGCCGGGTCCTGCTGAAGTTCTTCTACGGTCATGCCACAGTTTTAGGGTTCTTATTCCTCTTCATCTCTGGCCGGCATTTCCTGCCGGATGATCAGGCTGGCCACTCTTTTCGCCTCCAGGCCAGGGTTGCGCCACCATTCGGCCGACCAGGCTGATACCGGCCGGTACCCCAGCTCTCCCAGGGCGTTCATCTGTGTGTATTCCCACTGATAATCTGTTGCCGGGGCCTGGGCCAGAAAGCCGTCAGGGGCAATAAAGAGGGGCTGTTGCCCCGGAGCGGACGGCTGTATCTTTAAGGGAGCAGGGCCGTTGCCGAGCTGTATCCGCCCCGGCCCCAGATAGGGCTGCAGGCGTTGGCCGGCCTCCTCGAGGAAGGGCAGCGGCTGCCGGAAGGGGGATCGGAAGTGAAGCCAATCCGGAAGGCTTTCGACAATGCCGCCGGCCGTGTCCCGGTCTTGTTCGGCAGCGGCTTTAATGTACAAGAAATAAGTAGCCAGCAGGAAGGTTTCCCGTTCTTCCGGATGGGCAGCCAGGCCCTTCAACACAGCTGTCGGAATGGAGTTGACGATATGGACTCTTTTCCCGGCAGTGCTCATGAGCGCGAACAAATGCTCCAGGGCCTTATCTTCCCGAAGCCGGTGAATATGGCCGGTCATGGAGCCCCGGAGGTCGACAACCCCGAAGGAGCCCGAAACGATCAGGATATCAAAACGCTGGCCGGACAGCTCGCTGAGGTGGAGGACAGACAGGCCGTTGCGCTCCAACTGCTGAATGGCCTCTACGCCGGTGGAGCGCCTCTGTTTGATCCGCAACAGATAGGAGGCGAGCATATCCCGCTGCCCTTTGGCCAGGCAGGCAATCCCCACTGATGGATAGGTACGCTGCGGCGTTTTTTCAACCTTGTTCAGCAACCCGATAATATGGAGGGCTTCTTCCTCATTGGCTTCGGCCTGTTCATCGTACCGGCCGTCCATTTGCTCAAACCGGAAGACGGAAGCGCCTTCCAGGTGGAAGGGCGTGGGCTCACCTTCCGGCTGATACTGAACCAAGTTTCCGGGAAAGTGATGGTGGCGTTGATACAATTGAACCGAAGCAGCTCCATTATTCCTCAAATATTCATAGGCGGAAGGCACGAAGGCATGCCCTTCCGGTAAGGCGTTGCCCAGAAAAACGGACCGGCGGCCCAGGCTCTTCAGCATCCTTATTTCCTGAGGATGGAGGAAGGAAGTATCTTCCACGATCACATAATCGAAACGAAAACCGGCGCCGGCAAAACACGCCCCTGCCACCTGCGGGGTCGCCAGTAAGGCCGGCATCAGGGAGGAAACGGCTTCCGCTCCTTTACGGACCTGCCCCAGAATGGCTAAGGGGCCCTCCTCCCGCTGTTTGCCACCGAGCAATTGGTAAGCCGCACGGCCCTGGCGGCGCAGTTGGCGTAGGCTTTCCTCTTTGCGGCGGCGCCACAACGACAGGGTGTGAGGCAGCAAAAGGGGGTTCAGGCGTTCGATGGTTTCCGCCAATTCGCGCAGGGTATCCGGGGCAGGGGGTAAAACGGCCTTGTACGCCTGGCTCAGGCAGTTGTCCAGGAACCAACTCTCAAAGGCGCTTTGCCAGTCTCCGGGGCGCCCTTTGATCAGGGCCTTCACCAGCCGCCGGGCGTTTTCCCCCAACTGCAGCCAGTTGTTCTGCCAGTCGTAAAAGGCATCGAAGCCCGACAGGGCCCGCCTGGTAATTTCCAACTGCTCGATCAGCTCATCCAGAAAGCGCTGCCGCTTGGGGATGGTCAACGACTTATGGCTGGCCGGAAGCTGGTACAGGCCGCTTTCGTTGACCTGTTCCAGGAGGCGGCCCAGGGCTTCCTCCAACTCCAGCAACTGGCCGCTGAAGCCCAGCCGGGGATGGGCTGTCTTATGGCTCAGGCGTTGAATTTCCTCCTGTACCGTTTCTCTGAGAGCGGAACGCCAACGCGCCAACGCCTCGCCAAAGCCTTTAAGGGACGCCTTTACTTCAGAGATGTCCCTTCCTTCATTAGCCGACAGAAAACCGTATTCGAAATAGGCATTGTCCTCAAAGTCCGCCTGCAGTTTCCTGTAGGCCGCAGCTATCGCCTGGCGGGCCTCCAGAATATCCCGGGCAGTCCCCGAAAAGGGCCTCTTTAATTTCAGCCCGCCCATTCCAGAGGATTCAAAAGCATCCCCGAAACGGCCATGGGCCTCAGCAACCTGGTCGCTGAGCAGGGCCAGCCGCCGGGCATAATCCTGATAATACTGTTCGTAATGAGCAGAAAGCAATTCGGAATAAGTGTTGACCCGGTTGATATACCACTGCCTCAGGCTGAAGGCCCTGGAAAGCAGTTCTTCCACCTTTTCTTCTATGAACAGCAGAGCCTCTTCCTTGCTCATACGCAGGAAAATGCCATGGTGGAGTTTATTCAGGGAGCTCCGTAAAACATCGGCTTCTCCGAGCAGTTGGCGGCAGGAAGCGATCGCCTGGCTGAGCTGTTGATATTCTTCATAAGTAAACCGATAATCCTGTGCATTCAGCTGCGTGGCCAGGGCTTCCTTTCCCTCCTTGCGAATGCTCCTGAGGTAAAGCCCGACGGTCTCTGTCCAGTTATAGGGCCCGAAAACGAAAGCCCGGGTGGAAAGGTAGCTGTCGTCCAGCTTTCTTTTAAGACGCTCTGCCCGCGCCACGAGCAGGCGGTAGTCATCATCGGAATAGCTGGCCTCCGGTTCTTTGGCACTGGCTGAAGCGCGGATGATCTCCGCGAACAGCGGAAGGTCCTGTACGGTATCCCGCAACAGGAAGGAAAGCCTTCCAAGCCCCAGGGATTCGAGCCGCTGCTGCACCGCCCGCAGGGCCGGCAGGCGGGAAGAGACGACGAGGCAACGGCGCCCGTTGGCGAGGGCATTCGAAAGAAGATGAACGGCAAGATGTGTCCTTCCCGTGCCTTCCAGGCCGGTAACCAGCGTCGCGTTTTGTTTGAATACGGTGGATGCTGCCGTCGCCTGAAATGGGTCGAGCGACAATGAGCCCTGCGTATGTGCCGGCGGAGTTTCGGGGTCTTCGTTTCCCTCAGGCTCCGGCTGTATGAAAAGGTGGTGGTGAGGAGGGAACAGGCCCAGGATGCCTGACCAGTGGATACGGGGGCGTTGCAGCAGCCTGCCCAGCTCTTCCACCCAAGGGGCTTCGGCCACGGCAATGCTCTGGCTGGGATTGTCCAGCGCCAGTACTTCACTGGCCTCATTGCACAGCCTGGATAAGAGCCCGGCGTCCATTTTCCCGGAAGACAAAGCTGATTCGAACCGGGCAGTAAGCCCGGCGCCGGCCGTTTGATCCCAGTAAGTTGTCAGGAACCGATTGAATGACAACTCCTGAAAGGGTTTTCTGGAAATCGGCCAGCGCCCGGTATGGCTGGGGCTCGGCGCAAGGCTCAATTGCCAGATGAATAAAGGAGCGGCAATGGTTTGGCCCGCATCATCCTTTGCCAGAAACAGAGGGAACCCTAGCGAAAAAGGCTGGTTCCCCCTTAAGCGTTCCGAGGCTCGCGCCTCAAAATAAATGGATTGAAGTTCCTGGGCAATGGGAAACGGGGGCTCCGTTATCAGGTCAAAAGGCCGCCCCTGAAGCAAGTTCTCGATCAGGGAATAGGCGAAACCCTCCTCCAGGCGGGTTATATCAATACGCCGGGGATGGAGGGGCAGAGCGTTTCGAAAAATACCCCATTCTTCCTGTTCCCATAATGTGGTAATGGTCTCCTCGATCTGGCTACTCATTAAAGGCCGTAGTTAAAGTGGTTTTCGAATGTCAGGCGCTCAAATATACCAATTTCTGCCTTCCTGCTGAACAGGAAGAAACGCTTTGGCTGATTTAGCCTTAAACAAAATATCAGTAAATGGCGAAGAAGGAAAAAACATTCTTCTAAAAAGCGCGTTTTCTTTTGGCAAACCGCTCAATTGAGTGTATATTTCTCAATGATAATCAAATGATTAACTTTGTTTAACCTTTGGCAGCAATATTCTCTTAATTGTTAAACAAAACTCATTTTCAAGTTTAATTCATGATTCCAAATATAGCAGTAATACTTACCGATGCACAACGGAGAATATTGTGGGTAAATGAAGACTTCACCGAGATTACCGGTTATACATTGACCGAAGTGATCGGAAAAAAGCCGAGCCTGCTTCAGGGCCCTGAATCGGAACAGGATGCCATCAAACGGATCCGGCGCGGCCTGGAGCATAAGGCCCCCCTTCAGGAAGAGATCACCAACTACCGGAAGAATGGAGACCCCTATTTGTGCAAACTGGTGATCCACCCTGTGTTCAACCGCGAGCAGCAACTGACCAACTTTATCGCTTTCGAAGTGGATGGCAATGTAGTGAAAGATACGGAGAACATTCCTTTCCTTCGGTTGGAGGAGAAATACAGTTCCAGCAGCCTGAAGGGCGTTGAGGAAGTCAAACTCTTTTTCCGGGTGAAATCACTCATGGAAAAGGAAAAACTGTACATCGACCCCAACCTCACGCTCAAGGATGTGGCCGACCATATGCATACCAATACCAAATACCTGTCCCAGGTCGTCAACCACCACGCCGGGTGCAATTTTCAGCAATTTATCAACACCTTCCGGGTGAATGAGGTAAAAAGCAAACTCACCGGTGAAGAATTCCAAAACCTGACCTTGTTCGGAATTGCCCTGCAGTGTGGTTTCAAGAATAAATCCACTTTTTACAAGGTATTTCGGGAAATTACCGGACATACCCCCAAAGACTTCATCAGGATGGCGAGAGCATAGGTGTCCGGATTCGTGAATACAGACACTAAGGGCGCCCTAAAAGTTGATATTGCGAGTTATTCAGTGGATCTTGATCCTGACAAACAAACAAAAAACATTAGCATGAGTGGAATAAGAGAGATCCTGGGCTTCAACTTCTGGGTAGATAATGCCAAGCGCATCCCAATGGAAGCCCTGCTGGGAGATAAGAAAAGCGTACCTAAAGACCGCATGGCGATCCTTCGGGAACTGGAAGAAGAAGCGCGAATAATACCCAATAAAGAAGACAGGTTGGCGAAAAAGGCTTTTAAACGCTAACCGGATATTAAATCTAAAAAAACTGCGGATCTTTACGGATTCCCCGGACAAGGCCTGGGGCACAACAGGCGGCCGCCAGATTCGTGCCCACCGCCCGACGCCACAGCTCTTCGCCATGCTCCCAGTTTCGGCGCAAGCGTAAGGCTCAAGCCGTCGGAGAAAGCTTTGGGCGGCGGCGTCCGTGTTCCCAATCAAAATTCGGGATGGCTCATGTTTTTGCCTTATACAGGCGCCGCCTATTCCGCACTCTCGCCGGCCTTCCCTTCCACGATTCCGCCGCTCACCTTCTCTCCGTTTCGGTATTCATACTCCAGGGTCACTGCTCCGGCGTCATTGAAAAAGCGCAGCATGCCGTGTTGCACTCCATCTTTGTAATTGATCTCCTTGATCAACTTACCCGTTGAGCTGTCGTATTCCTTGTACGTACCGTGAAATTTGCCGTTCTTGTAGTTCGCTTCCGCTTCCGGCCTTCCGAAGCGGTATTTTCCCCAGGGGCCATCCAGGATATTATTCTTGTACGTTGCCCGAAGCGCCAACTGGCCGCGCTCGTTAAATTCCATATAGGGGCCGTTGTACATGCCATCGGCATAGGAAATGACCTTCTCAGGAAATACGCCTCCGGGGTGATAAATTGCCCAGGTTCCTTCCTTTACTCCATTGCGGGCCAGGCCTTCTTCCTGTAAGGTGTTATCAGCCCCGAGTTTGAAAACGCGCTGATACGGAGTGCCGGGAATGTCTTCTGTCGTGTAACCGGAGCTGTCAAACTGCTCGGTTGCGCCGGCGCCGGCGTTGCTGTTGTCGCACCCCGCCAAAAGGGTAAAGCTTGCTGCCAAGAACAAAATTCTCATCATCTGTCCGGGATTTTTTGATTAACAAATGGCCGCCTGTGCAGGGGCGGCGTTTTTCGGGGCCCACAAAATTACTGGATTTGTCAGGCAATCAAAAATGCTGTTATTCAAAATTCAGGCAAAAAATTTTAAATTTGCGCCCAGTAAGAAAACTACTCTTTGTCAGCCGCGATAACAAAAAATTGGCCAGCAGTCAAAACCCAACTATGGATATTAAAATAGAAAACCTTAGCAAAAGCTACGGATTCCAGAAAGCTGTTGACAACATCTCCTTTGAAGTAAAAACAGGTGAAATCCTCGGCTTCCTGGGGCCCAACGGCGCCGGAAAGACCACGACCATGAAGATGATCACCAGCTATATCGAAATGGATAGCGGCGAGGTGTTGATCGGCGGCAAATCCGTACAGAACGGAGATACCAAAAAGCATATCGGATACCTTCCGGAACACAACCCACTCTATACCGATATGCCGGTTATCGACTACCTCGAATTTTGCGCCGCTCTGCAAAAGGTGCCCCGGCCGGAGGTGCCGGGCCGCATCCGGGAAATGGTGCGCGCCTGTGGCCTCGACGTAGAAAAGCACAAGCGCATCCGGGAGCTTTCCAAGGGGTATCGGCAGCGGGTGGGCCTGGCGCAGGCCATGATACACGACCCTGACATCCTCATCCTGGACGAGCCCACCAGCGGCCTGGACCCCAACCAGATCGTGGAGATACGGGAGCTGATCCGCAAACTGGGCAAGGAGAAAACGGTGATCCTCAGTACCCATATCCTTCCGGAAGTTGAGGCGACCTGCGACCGCATCCTCATCATCAACCGGGGTAAGATCGTTGCCGACGGCACCGCCGAAACGCTTCGCAAACAAGCCCAGGGGCAGCAGGTGCTACAGGTGCGCATCCTGGGCGGGGAGCCCAACGACATATTCGAAAAGCTACAGACTCTGCCAACCGTCGCCGCTGTAGATATCCTCGACGCCGAAAACCAGCGCTTCGAACTGCAAAGCCAGCCCGAACAGCTGTCCAACCAGGCGGTCTTCGAACTCTGCATCCGCCAGAAATGGGTGCTTCATGAGATGATCCCGTTCGAAACCCGGCTGGAGGATATCTTCCGGGACCTGACTTTGAAATGATTGAAGGAATGAAGGAATGAAGGAATGAAGGAATGAGGGAATGAAGGACTGGCATCTCTATTCAATCCTTCAATCATTCATTCCTCCATTCCATATAAAAAAGAAGGCTATGAATCCAATCTGGGTCATTACCAAAAAAGAATTAAGTTCATTTTTCGACTCCCTGATCGCTTATGTCATCCTCATTGCTTTTCTGGGGCTCAGCGGCCTGTTTACCTGGGACCCGCTGGAACTCATCGGGCAGGGAGATATCTTTTTCCGCCGGCAGACCGACCTGCAGGTATTTTTCAGCATTGCCTACTGGACGTTGTTCTTCTTCGTGCCAGCCCTGACCATGCGGCAGATCGCCGAGGAGCGCAAAGCGGGGACCATCGAGCTGCTGCTCACCAAAGACGTGTCTGACCGGCAGCTCATCGTCGGGAAATTCCTGGCCTGCCTGCTCATGGTCTGCATCGCCCTGGCCTTTACGATTCCATATTACATCACGGTGGCCCAACTGGGCGACATCGACCACGGGGCAACGCTTTCCGGATACCTCGGCCTGCTCCTGATGAGCGCAGCCTACATCAGCATCGGCCTGTTCGCCAGCAGCGTGACCAGCAACCAGATCGTCGCTTTCCTGCTGGCTATCCTGATCGGGGTTTTCTTCCACATCCTCTTCGAAGTGATGGCGGCCAACACCCAGGGAGGGCTGGGGACGTTTTTCCGCAACCTCAGCCTGCAGTACCACTTCCAGTCCATTCAGCGGGGAGTGATCGATTCCAAAGACCTGGTCTATTTTGCCTCCATCATCGTGCTGGGGCTGGGCCTGTCCGAACTCATCATTTCCAAAAGAAGCTAAGCGCACTATGAAAAGCAAGACACTAGTTTCCATACTGCTCATCACAGCTATCATCGTCGTAGCCAACCTGATCTCTCAGCAGTTGTTCTTCCGGCTGGACCTCACCGAGAACAACCAGTATACGCTGAGCCAGGCCACCAAAGACATCCTGCGAAACCTGGAGGAACCCGTAACGGTTAAAGCCTATTTTTCCGAAAACATGCCGCCCAATATCGAAAAGGCGCGCCGGGACTTCCAGGAGATGTTGGTGGAATACGCCAACCTGTCCAAAGGCTATGTCGACTACCAGTTCATCAATCCGGATACAGATGAAGAAAAGCAGGAGGCTGCTCAGGCCGGCATTCAGCCCGTGATGATCACCATGCGGGAAAAAGACCAGGCTCAGCAGCAGCAGGCTTTCCTCGGAGCGGTAATCCAGATGGGCGGCCAGCAGGAAACCATCCCATTCATACAACCGGGAGCGCCGATCGAGTACGAGCTTTCCACCAGCATCAAAAAGCTGGCGGTCAGGGACAAGCCGTCGGTGGGGCTGGCCCAGGGCCATGGAGAACCCCCTATGTCCGAACTCGCTCAGGTGGTGCAATCCCTGAGTGTATTATACAGTGTAGAAAATGTGGACCTGGCCAATGAACCCAGTATTCCGGACCGCTTCCGGGCGATTGCCATCGTAGCCCCTTCGGACACCATCCCTCCGGATCACCTGGCCAAACTGGACGATTACCTCTCACGTGGCGGGCAGCTTTTTATCGCCCTGAATGCAGTGGAAGGCGACCTTCAGAACGCTCAGGGCAGGGCGCTTCATACCGGCCTGGAAGACTGGCTCCGGGAAAAAGGCGTTGAAGTATCCCAGAGCTTCATCATCGATGCGCAGTGCGGTTCGATCCAGGTCCGGCAGCAGCAGGGCATGTTCACCTTCAATACGGCCATGCAGTTTCCCTACCTGCCCATCATCAGCAATTTCCCGGAACACCCCATCACCCGCGGGCTGGAGCAGGTTATCCTCAGCTTTGCCAGCCCGGTGCGCTTCGTGGGGGATTCCACCGCCCGCTTCACGCCCATTGCCCAGACTTCCGTGAAATCGGGCATCAACAACCCGCCGGTTTTCTTCGACATCAACAAGCAGTGGTCGGATGCGGACTTCCCGATGAGTAACCTGACAGCCGGAGGGGTCCTGGAAGGCAACCTCGTGGGCAATGCCTATTCGCGCGTTGTAATATTCGGCGACGGCGATTTCCCCATTGCGGGCCAGGGGCGCCCGGGAGGGGATAACGTCAGCTTAATGGCCAACAGCATCGACTGGCTTTCCGACGATACCGGACTGATCGAGCTGCGCACCAAAGGGGTCGCCTCCCGCCCCATAGAGCAGGAATACCTCAGCGATGAGGCCAGCGGCAAGCGCGCCTTCCTCAAATACATCAACTTCGGCCTGCCGATCCTGCTGGTACTGATCTACGGGTTCATCCGGTTGCAACAGGAGAAAGCCCGGCGCCTGAAGCGCATGCAGGAGCGGTATACCTGAACAGGAAATGTTGATTGTTGACGGTTGCCTGTTTTGGTGCGTAGGGGCAACGACGAACATTCAACCAATAACTGAACCTAAAAACAGCGGATAACATGAACAACAAGGTACTGCTCATTATCCTGGTAGCCTTACTCGCCATTTACGGGCTGTCCAGGCTTTTTTCCGGGAATAAAGAAACGACCTTCAAGGCCGAGCTGATCAAGGTGGATACGGCAATGGTAAACTCCATCACCATCGACCCGAAGGGTGAGGAAGCCCCCTTTACCCTCCGAAAGGAAGGCGGCCAGTGGATTGCCACCCGGGACGCCCTGAGCGTCAAGGCATCGCAAAATGCCGTGCAGTCGCTCCTTAGCAACCTCACCCTGATAAAGACCAAGCACATTGCCGCCAAGAGTAAGGACAAATGGGCTGAATATCAGGTATCCGACACTTCCGGAACCCGCATACAGGTATACGATGGGGGTGGCAACCTGCTGGAGGATTTCATCATCGGCAAGTTCGACTTTCAACAGGCGCCTCCGCCCCAGCAGCCGATGCAATTTCAGCAGCAGCAACAACCGGTCATCACCTCCTTCGTACGCCTGAGCGGCGAAAACGAAACCTACGCCGTGGATGGCATGCCCGTCATCAGCATGGGGCAGGGCTTCGAAAGCTACCGGAATAAGGACATCATCCGCATGAAGCGGGAGATGGAAGCCACCAGTTTTGAATACCGGCTGGAAGACACCACCATTCAGTTTCAGAAGACGCCGGAGGGCTGGGCCGCGAACGGCCTGCAGCTGGATTCCATGAAGGTGGAAAACTACCTCAACATACTGCGCAACCTGCCCGGTTCCACCTTTGCCGACGACTTTGACGAACTGGCCGCCGGCCGGTATCCGCAACAGCAGCTTTCCATCTCCGGCAACAACATCGAAGAGCCTTTCCTGGTGACCGTCTATCGGGACACCACCCGGGAGCAGCCCTTCATCATCCGCTCCAACTATAATCCGGACGCCTATTTTTCCAGCGACTCTTCGGGGGTTTACAGCAAGCTGTTCAAGCCGGTGGAGGAGTTGGTGGGGGATTAGTTGATTGGTTGCCCGTCTCCTTCGGAGCCGGGTAAAATTGGTTGATTGGGCCCTGCATCAAGTACCCCGAAGCTTTGTCAGGATATCCGCCCCCAGGGAGCGGTTGAGGCTGCCATCCCGGATAACATCCACAAAAACAGCCCGGCAATCCACCGCCTGGCCACCGGCCGGAGCCTTGGAATAGGGAATCGGCGGAAGGCCCTCCACCCCATACGCCTGCGGGTACACCAATACCCCATGCGGAGCATCAAAGTACTGGGCGTAGACGTACATCTGCCGCAGGTCTTCCATATTGGGGCTGGCCCGGCGCAGGGCCTTCCACTTGGTGTCCAGGATATAGCGCCGGCCCTCGTATTCCAGTACGATATCCGGCCGGATGTAGCGGCGCTCCCAGAAGGGGCGGCTCACCTGGCGGTATACCGGCAGGCCGGATTTCGCCAACTGCCGGTAGACATATTCTTCGAACAAAAGGTTCATATCGAAAAGGATGGCGATCAGGGGGTGGCGGCCGGCGCGGATATCGGGGCGGTAATGGCGGAGGAGTAAAAAAGCCACTTCCACAGCCCCGCGATAACGCTCTGTCCTCCGGCTGAAAGACAATCCCTCCCATTCGATTTCGCCGGGATGTACCGGGGGCAGGCTGGGAAAATGGCGCGACAGCTGCTGAAACCGGGCCTCCTGCTCCGGTTCAAGGGGAAAGTGGCGGAGCGCCCGCAGAGCGCTGCTGATGATGCGGTTGAACAAGTTTTCGTACGCGTATTGCTCGTGGTCGGTATAAAAATGCTCTGCATGGGTGAGGTTCTCCTGAACCTGGCGGTGAAAGAGCAGGCGCCCTTTCAAGGCCGGGAGGCTACCCCTGTGCCGGGAATATGCGCGGGACAAACCCTGCCGAAGCAGGGCCTCCGTTTCTTTCAGAAATATGTCAATGTAAAGGCTCAGGATAGAATGCGGGCGTAGGCTCAGGCTGGCGGCCGACAGGCTTTCCACTTTGATCAGGCGGCAGTCCCGAAGCATATCGACAAGAGCCTGTTGCCAGGCTTTTGTATCCTGATCCTCCTGACGGCTGGCCTTCGGCAGTATCTCGATAGTAAGCTCCCCGGCCTGCAGTACACCCACATAGTGCGAAAACCGTATGCCGTTGTGCAGCACGGAGAAAAACTTTCCATCTCCCAAACCTGCCCGCCGGGCAAGAACCTGGAACCATTCTCCAGTAAAAAGGACGCCCTGTACTTCCTCCCCTACCCGGATCTCCTGGTGCTCAAAAACCTGTATGTGGATCAGTTTGCCGGACATGGGTAATATTGCTTTCAAATAATCCTTACTGCCTTTTCAGGACATAGTCCTCGATCATTCTGGCGATCTCGGGGTTAGCCGAAAAGCTGATCAATTCATAGATACCGGTGCCGTCTTTGGATTTGATATAGGGGTTGGCCCGGTATTCGATCAACAATTCCACCATTTGCGGGTGGTTGTAGGTGGCTGCGTACATCAAGGGGGTAAACCCATCTATAGCTTCCGTTTTATCGGGATCGGCGCCGGCATCCAGCAGGATACGGGCGCATTCGGGATGCCCGCCCATAGCGGCGCTGATAAGGGGGGTAACCTGATACGGCCTGCCCGCCGCATCGGGGCCGGCGCCGGCGGCCAGCAGGAGGCGCACGATTTCTTCGTGCCCGAAACGGGCAGCGGCGGCCAGGGCGGTTTGCCCCGTCCGGTTGACAGCGTCCGGCTCTGCTCCGTATTGCAGTAATAAATGTACCATTTCTTCGTGCCCCCGGGCAGCAGCCCAAACCAGAGCAGGAGTGCCCAGCTCATCTTTCCGGCCGGGGCGCCCTCCACTTTCGAGGTATCGCCTGGCGCCATCCAGGTTTCCGGCGCGAGCCGCTTCCAGGAACCGCCGGCCGCCCTCATCCCCGGGGGGCTGCCCTGCGCCCCGGCTGATGAAGAACTCCATCAGGGGCAGGTTCCACTGTTTGGCGGCAATATCCAGGGCTGTTCCGTGGCGGCTGGCGACGTCCCATCGGGCGCCGCGTTCCAGCAACAGCCGGGTAATGCCAATGTTGCCATAATAAGCAGCCCAGTTGATTGCCGGGTCGCCAAAGGTGTCCCGGCGGTGGACATCAGCGCCATGCTCCAACAGGAGGCGGGCCATAACGGTATCACCAACGGCGGCCACTTCCATAAGGGCGGTGCTGCCGTAATAACCGGCTCGCCGGGCCTGTACATCAGCCCCGGCTTCCAGAAGCCGGGTCGCAATGGGGATACTACCGGCATTGGCCGCGGCGATCAACGGCGTTGCGCCTTCAGCGTTGCGGGCCTCCAGGCGGGCGCCCGCGCGCAGGCAGGAGTCGGCCCTTTCCACATCCCCCTGCCGGATGCTTTCAAAGAGCTTATCGTCCAGGCGGGCGCCCTGGTTGGGGTCTTCGGTGGCACATGCCAATACGAGGAATACCAGTATGAAAAAAAGCGCTGCCGTTTTGAAAGCCGCTGGGGAGGGTTGATTCATAGGAGAATAGTCCGCATGCCAACAGGAATGCGTTCGCGGGCTCTCCTCCCGCCGGAGGAAATTGCCGCCCGGCGCGTAATGGACAATATTCAAAATGAAGGTTTCCAAATTATTCAAAGCAACTCCAGCACATTCTCCGGCGGCCTGCCGATAATGGCCTTATTACCCTTTACAACGATGGGGCGCTCGATCAGTTTGGGATACTGTATCAAAGCATCGAGCCATTCTTCTTCCGTCAGGGCCTTGCCCTTGAAGTTTTCCTTATAGGCCTTCTCCCCTTTGCGGACAAGTTCAGAGGCCTTCATATCCAACATACGAAGGACCTCTTTCAACTCCTCCCGGGAAGGAGTATCCTCCAGGTACAGAACAATTTCCGGCTTTTGGCCATTATCTTCCAGTATGGCCAGTGTTTCCCTGCTTTTCCGGCATCGGGGGTTGTGATAGATCTTCATAGGTTCGAAGGTAGTAAACCCGTTGGAAAAAGCAATAAAATACGAACGGGAACCGCTCCTGGC
>JAGFJE010000701.1 GCA_024103175.1 Phaeodactylibacter sp. | reverse complement strand
AAGAAGTCAGCAGACAAGGCCGGCGTAGCAATGAGATAAAGAAATAATTTGAAATCGCCGGCAGAGGAAAATTATTCCAACGTCAATGGCGTTTAACCCAAAAACGATTCCCGTGATGAATAAAACGCTACCAACACCGGTGAGCGCCCTGTTCGCGGCGCTGTTATTCTTTGCCTTTTCCTCCGGACTCCAGGCCCAGCGCCCCGGCGGCGTGGGTGTGGGCGTACAGCTGGGCGACCCCAGCGGCCTTTCCCTCAACCTGCCCACCGGTGGCCGCGCTTCCATCGACCTGCTGGCCGCCTGGGACCTCGACGACTTTTTCTTCCTCAACGGCCACGCCCTGTTCATGCAGCCCCTGGGCAGCGCGCCCAATTTCGGGGTGTTTTACGGCCCGGGCCTCTTTATCGGCGTACGGGACAGGGGCAGGGGGCGCTGGGATTTTGACGACGAAGTCTACGCCGGCGCCAGCGGCACCATCGGCCTCAACTATTTCATCGACCAGTTCGAAATATACCTCAGAGCAACCCTCCGCCTGCAGCTCATCGACAAGACGGACGGCCAGGCCGGCGGAGGGCTGGGGCTGAGGTATTATTTCTGAATGAGTGATTGAGTGAATTTTACCCGGCTGAGCCTATGGCGAAGACAGGGAGTGAATGAGTGATTAACAGGAGCCCGCAATGTGCTCTGAGCCTCACCAATTTTCCCAGGTACGTGGGCAAACAGTATAACAATATGGCAATATAGCCAGAACCCAGCGTACAGGATCCCTTTCGCTCCGCTTCTGAAGCCAGGATGAGTTAACCCACAATGGCCAAGCACTTGCTTACCGCACCACAAAGCGCTCCTGTGCCAGCAGCTTCCCGTTGCCGTCGCTGAGGCGCAGGTGGTACAGGCCGGCCGGCAGCGCGCCGACATCAACCTGGCCCTGTTGGCTGCCCGGCAGGGCGTCCACGCGCCATTGCCGCACCGGCCTGCCGTCGCTGGCGAAGGCCTGCAACTGCAGTTGGCCCGGCGCTTCTTCCAGGCTCAGCTGCCAGTTGAGCGAGCCCTCCGTTACCGAGGGGAACACCTTCATGCCCACGGCCGGCTCCGGTTCCGCCGTACTGTTGATCATAGCCGTATTCTCGAAATACCAGATCACCGGATTGAAATACTCATTAGCAGCATCGTAATCGTAGCCGCCCACGAAGAGGTCCAGGTCGCCGTCGCCGTCAATATCCACCAGTGAAGGGATGCTGGTAACGGCCGTGCCCGGAAACGATATCCCAAAGGGGTTGGTCACCGGGGCGGCAAAGGCCGGCGATTCGGCCGTGCCGGTATTTTCCAGGTAGTCAATTACGGCGGGCTCGTCGTAATTGATCGCCACCCCGCCGGCCAGCACGTCGTAGTCGCCATCCAGGTCCAGGTCGCCGACAGCGTGGAGGATGAGGTAGAAGCTGTTGTTCGCCAGGCCAAAGGGATCGTCATCAACCGGAGGGGCGAACTGCGGAGCGCCGGCGCCGCCGGTGTTCTCCTGATACCGGAACTCCATCCGCTCTGTATCGTAATTGTAACTGGTGCTGAGCAAGTCGAAATCGCCGTCATTATCCAGGTCTACAAGAACGGGAACCACATGGTAATCCGAAGGCTCCATGCCAAAGGGATCCACCTGTACGGGAGCGAAGGCAGGGCTTTCAGCAGTTCCCTGGTTTTCGAAAAACAGGATATTTCCTGCGGATTGATTATTGTAATAATAGGTGCCCGCGAAGAGGTCCAGGTCGCCGTCGCCGTCGATGTCCACCAGATAGGGAGTGGTCAGGTATTCGAAACTAGCCAGGCCGAAAGGATTCTCCTGTGGCGGCCCAAAAGCCGGCGCCTGGGCAGTGCCGGTGTTTTCGTAGAAGACAAAATCCTGCCCGTATTCATAATTGTACTGAACGGCCATCATGTCCTGGTCGCCATCGTTATCCAGGTCGGCGAAAGTGGCCAGGGAGATCTCTTCGGGATTTAAGCCAAACGGGTTACGGACAGCCGCCGCAAATTGCTGCGCCTGTGCCGTACCGGCCCCCAGCCCCACGATGAGGGCGGCCGAAGCCAGGATGCGCCGCAGCCGCCCCTGGGAAAAAACACCAGACAGGCGGCGGTAGAGCAGCCGCAGCTTATCGGCCAGCTGCTGCTGCTTTTGGGCCGAAAGCTTTTGAAACTCACCGCTCTTTAGCAGGCGCTGCACTTTTTTGGCCAGCGCCACAAAGCGGCGGTAAGTGTGAGAAACAGGTAAAGGATGATACTCCATACATGTATATTTTAGAGATGAACGGTTATTGCTTTTATTGCGGATTGGCCCAGTAGGTGGCCTCCGGGGTAGACAGGCCGAGGCGGTGCTGGGCTTCGTAGGGGTTCAGGATGTTGGGGCGCCGCAGGCCGGGCAGCACCCGCACATCGTAGATCTCGTCGACCGAGGCCTGGTAGCGGATGAAACCGCTCAGGGCCCCTGTGGGCAGATGCACCACGGCGATCCCCGCCTGCTGCGCCCGGTGAGCGAAGGGCAGTTTGGCAAAGGTGGAAGAATTCTGCCGCAGGCGGGACAGCCCTACGAAAACGTAGTCTTCGCACCGGCAAAGCCCCCGGACAAAGCCGTCGAGCCGGCAAACGGTTTCCGTCTTTCCATTATTCGTATCTACCTGCACCAGCTCGCCGCTGGCGGAAAGCAGGACAAAGAGCCGCCCGTCGTACAGGCGGGGAGAATGCGGCATGGGCAGCCCATTGGCAATGGCCTCACCCGAACCGACATCCATCAGCACTCCGGTTTCGGTGATGTTCTCCCGCCAGCTCTGCCGGCTGTCTCCGGCATTGAAGGCGGTGGCGAAGCGGGGCCGCCCCTCCGCCATGGCCATGCCGTTGAGGTGGCAGCGGTCTTCGTGCGCCAGTTTGCTGATGAACGGCGGCTTCCAGACAGGGGTGAAGCTGAAGTTGTCATCGATCCGGCAAATGCAGGAAAAAGAGGTGTTGACGGCGTATAGGCCATCGACGCCCCATTCCAGGTCGTGAATATCTACCTGGCCGGTGTAGTAGGTGGCGCGGGGCATGAAGAGGGCGTCGTAGGTAGCCGGCTTTTTCGGATAGTGCTGCGCCAGCTCCGGCGAATTGGACAGGACGATGGCCTCATCGAGGGTGGCGACGGCCAATTTGCCCCCTTCCAGGGCGATGCCCATTGGCTTGCGGAAGGTGCGCGGGAGCTGGACGAGCCGCTCGCCATCCGGGGAGCTGAGCAGGACGACCTTACCGGCCTGATAGGTGCTCAGGGCCAGGGTGCAGTTCAGCTGCTGCAACAATTCCGGGATGTTGGAAGAATAGGTGCAGCTGAAAGGCGCGGGCGCCGGTGTTTTAGGTGGTCCGCCACTCATTTCACAGATTTTGGTGAATGATCTGTCCCAAAGATTAGATAAATTTCTTCAAGAAGGGACAAATACGCCGGAATTTTGTTCGCCTGGCCCTAAGAGCCTGGACTTTGGACGTGCCCTTATTTGAAGTCGGAAGTGGGACCGTCTAGTCAGCCGGTTAAAAAATCGGAAGTCGGAATTTGGCTCCAAATGGGCGCTCAACGCTCACTTTTCCGCCTTCCGCCTTCCGATTTCCGACTTTACCCTGGGACCGTCCAAAGTCCAGTAAGAGCATTGGTCTTGCGCCCTCCCGCCTGCTCCATGCCAAGGCCAGGATGGACGGGCAAGCCCGCCCGAACAAAACAGGAGCCCCTCCGGCCGTTGGAGAAACTCCTGTTCGTAGTATTCAAAAATTTTACCCGGCGCCGCCCCAGGGGCGTGTGTTCCCGGCAAAGCCGGGCCTTGAAAAGGCGGGCGTAAATCAAAAATCGCAAATCAAAAATCAAAAATCAAAAATCGCAAAGCTCTCGCCTACCGGGCTGCCCCTACCCTTTCCTTTCCCTTCACCTCCTTCCAGGTTTGGTAGAGCGCTTCCTGGCTGGGGCGGTCTTCGGGCACTTCCCGCAGGGGGTCGTGGCAGGGGCGGAGCGATTCGTGGCACTCTTTAGGCAGCCGTTGGTAGAGCTCGGTGCCTTTCGTTTTCCATTCCAGCATTTCGTCGCTTACCTCTTTGACGATGCGGCCGGGGTTGCCCACGACCATACTGCGCCTGGGGATCTGTTCGTCCGCCTTGATGAACGTAAGGGCGCCGATGATGCACTCATCGCCGATGGCGACGTTGTCCATAATGACCGAATTCATGCCCACCAGGGCGTTGCGGCCGATGGTGGCGCCGTGGATGACGGCGCCGTGGCCGATGTGTGCGCCCTTCTTCAGGCGCACCGTCACACCCGGGAACATGTGGAGGGTGCAGTTTTCCTGCACATTGCAGCCGTCTTCAATGATGATCTCCCCCCAGTCGCCGCGGATCGCCGCGCCGGGGCCGATGTATACATGGGCGCCGATGATGACATTTCCGGTGACAGTGGCCTGAGGGTGGACAAAAGCGGTTTCGTGAATTACGGGCCGGAAGCCCTTGAACTCATAGATCATGAGAAAATGTGGTTTTATTGGTTAGAATATTAATAATATTTGGTTTTATTTTATACGTGTTGACAAAAAGTTTGTTTCCCGGCACAGGCCCCTTTTCTGGCCCGTAAATATACGCGTCACATCCTGGTTTTCAAATTATGCCGGCCAGGTTTCTCCCGGTAATGCAGGAAAGCAGATGCTTTTCATCCTTTTGTTAAAATGCCGGCCGTATGCCACAAAATTCAACATCCTAACGTATCTTTTGTATCCATAATGTAACCCTGCCCGATTTTTTTGTTTATTAAATAACCGGCAGAGGGGTAAATCCGTTGAAATTTCGGTGGCAAATGGAGAACGGATCTCCAGGCCCGCTGGATAGATCAACGGATTTAACCCACTACCAAATAACCAATTCCCACAGCCTTTGGCGCAGTTCAACTGGACATACGTTAGCGATACCGGCA
Organism: Phaeodactylibacter sp.; assembly: GCA_024103175.1. GTDB lineage: Bacteria > Bacteroidota > Bacteroidia > Chitinophagales > Saprospiraceae > JACJXW01. The sequence goes on along the minus strand of JAGFJE010000701.1, from coordinate 16,398 downwards.
GAAAATATAATGTCGGCATTTACCATGGCTCCCGGACGGGACACCTGGTGGTATACTGCAACCTCCGGGTGGTGATCATCGATTTTAACGTTCTGGACACCAAAACTTACCCGTTGTTCCTGGACGATGAGCTATGCGAGCTGACCATCGAGAAGAAAAGCGGGGAGTTCCGTTACGGCTTTGACATCAACCGCAAGGCCGATACGCCCCGCAACCGGATCCGGAAGAAGGTGGAGAAGAAGCACTGGCGGCAGACCCTGCTTTTCTTTGGCGCTATGGGCATTTGTGTGGCCCTGTTTACGGCCTTTTTCCTGCGTTTCAACGCCAAACAAAAGTCCGCGCAACGGGAAGAACTACTGGCCAACTTCGGGCAGGAAACCATCGCCCACATCGACCGCCTGCAGCCCACCGGCGAGGGCGCCCTCATTCGCTTTTCCTTCGTGGCCGACGGCCGTATCCGTAACGAGGAACTGGCCTACCCTGCCGAAATGCCCATCATTCTGAGCCACGGCATGCCCCTGAAGGAGGCCGACGAGTTCCGCCTCCGCTTTGTCATCAACCGCCCCGGCATCTGGAACCTGCTGCTCGATCAGCCTTCTGACGAACAGGTCGAAAAATACCGCCTCCTCGCCGAGGAACGCCACGCCGAGCTGCATCCCGAACTGTCCCGGCCCCACATCCAATGCCTGGTGGGCATTGCCTATGACATCAAGGGGGTCGAAGGCCTGGCCGATTTCTATTTCCAGGACGCCAGCCCGGAACAAAACGCCATCGCCAACGAACTGGCCTATAAGCGGCTGGTGCGGGGGGCGCCGTTCCAGCAACGGGCGGATAAGGAGTGCTGGTAGGGAAAGGTTCTTGGCTGGATGGTAAGCGCATAAGAATAAGCCCCAAAGACGGGTTTAGGCTGCCTCGTCAATCAATTTGGAATTGACAAAAATTGGTTTCACAAAGTTCCGGAAAGGCTATTTCATTTGTGCCGCTCCTCCAGCACCTTCACCACATCCTCCAGGCGATACCCCTTCGCGGCCAGCAGCACCAGGTAATGGTACATCAGGTCGGCCGCCTCATTGAGGAATAGCTTTTCATTATCGTCCTTGGCCTCGATGATCATTTCGACGGCCTCCTCGCCCACCTTCTGGGCCACCTTGTTGATGCCGCGGGCGAACAGCTGGGCGGTATAGGAAACGTGCGGGTCGGCGCTCTTCCGGTTGTGGATGGTGCGCTCGAGGTGCCCCAGGAAGTTGACGTGGCGGTTGGTTTCCGCCCAGCAGGTGTCGGTACCGGTATGGCAGACCGGGCCGCGGGGGCGGGCCAGCACCAGGAGGGTGTCGTGGTCACAATCCGCGCGGATATCGGCCAGGCGCAGATAATTGCCGGAACGCTCCCCCTTCTGCCAGAGGCGCTGCTTGCTGCGGCTGAAGAAGGTGACCTTTTCGGTTTTCAGGGTCTGCTCCAGCGCCTCCTCATTCATATAGCCCAGCATCAACACTTTGCCGGTATCGGCATCCTGTACAATGGCGGGGATCAGGCCGTTGCCTTTAGCAAAATCGAGTTTTTCGGTTTCTATCTTCATAGTATTTTATACGTTCAAATCAGGGGTTAGGTTTTAGGTTTCGGGTTTTAGGTTTTGGTGGCTCACCGCCCCCCGCCCACCGAAGATACTCCCCTAAAGGTAAAACACTTTGTGAAAGCCTGCCAAATTAGTATTTTAACAGCCCAAATAACTTAATGTATAAGACATGGACACCAACCAACCCTTAGACCTGGGCTACGAAGAAGGCCTGCACCTCTCTGCCGACGCCATGGAAAACCTGCGGATCACTGCCGGATGGGCTCAGTTTCTCGCCATCCTGGGCTTTATTGGCATCGGGTTTCTCATCCTGGCCGGCATTGTCGTTGGCATCACGTTCTCCTTCAGTTCTGAGCTGGGGGGTATTTATCCGTTTCCGCCCGCGCTGCTCTCTTTGTTCTACATTGTTATCGGGGTACTGTACCTGTTCCCCATCCTGTACCTGTACCGTTTTGCCACCCAGATGAAAACGGCCGTACAACAGAAGGCTCAGGATTCGCTCAACCGCGCGCTGGCCAACCTCAAGGCGCATTACAAATTTATCGGGATACTGGCCATCGTGATGATCGGCCTGTACTTCATCGCGCTGATCGGCGTGATGACAATGGGGGCTTCCATGTTCTGAAAATTGAGCTACAGCCGGACGGCAACCCCTCTGCCCTGCAGGTATTCCTTCAGATCCCGGATCTCGATCTCCCGGAAGTGGAAGATGCTGGCGGCCAGGCCGGCGTCGGCCTTCCCTTTGGTAAACACGTCGTAAAAGTGCTCCATCTGCCCGGCCCCGCCGGAGGCGATGACCGGTATGGACAGGGATTCCGACACCCGGGCGGTGATCTCGTTGGCGAAGCCGTTTTTAGTGCCGTCGTGATTCATGGAGGTAAAGAGGATCTCTCCGGCGCCGCGGCTCTCGGCCTCCTTCACCCAGTCCAGCAGCCGGATCTCCGTGGGGATGCGGCCGCCGCTGAGGTGGATGTACCATCCGCCGTTCATCAGCTTGGCGTCGACGGCCACGACGACAAACTGGCTGCCGAAATTACGGGCCAGCTCATCGATAAGCTCCGGGCGGCGCACGGCGGCGGAATTGATGGAGATCTTGTCGGCGCCGGACGACAGGAGCGCGTCCACGTCCTGCAGAGAGCTGATCCCGCCGCCAATGGTAAAGGGAATGTTGAGGTGTTGAGCAATGTCCTTGGCCAGGGCCGCCAGGGTCTTGCGCCGCTCGTGGGTGGCGGTGATGTCGAGAAAGACCAACTCGTCCGCCCCTTTTTCGCTGTACAGGGCGCCCAGCTCCACCGGGTCGCCGGCGTCGATGAGGTTGACGAAATTGACGCCTTTCACGGTGCGCCCGTCCTTGATGTCGAGGCAGGGGATGATGCGTTTGGCTAACATGCTGAATGGTTGATGGAATGCAAAAATAAGATAATAGCCATTAACCGGTAAAGGTTCAACTTCGGCCGCTGGATGGATCACATTGCTGTTTCACACAGTGGAAACAGGCCTACACCTATCGCTGCTCGCCCTTATCCTTACAGATGCTAATTTAGAAGGCGAAAATTAGCCACACTCATCCAACCGCCCGGTTACGGGCATTAAAAAATTTAAAAGTTATGAAAAAAGCACTATTACGCCCCCTCTCCTTCGCCGTTCTGGTATTTGCCCTGGCGCAGGCCTATGGCCAGCAACATTGCTTTCAGCCCAGGGGCCAGGAAGTACTGAACGGCAATAACGTCCGGACAGTGATCCTCAACGGGGGCGACCTGTTCTGGGACGGGGACAACGGCCGCTTCCAGGTTCCCTACCAGCCCGGCGGGCCCGGAACCATTTTCGCCCAGGGGCTCTGGCTTGGCGCCATTGCGCCGGGCGGCAACCTCAGGGTGGCGGCCCAAAGCTATGGCAGGGGCAATGGACAGGCCGATTACTGGGCAGGGCCGCTCAATGAAGAGGGGCTTACCAGTGAAGAGGCTTGTAACAATTGGGACCGCGCGTTCTCCGTCCTGCGCCATCAGATAGAAACGCATATTGCCGACTTTGAAGACAATGGCGTTATTGACAACCCCATTCCGGAGATCATGGGCTGGCCCGGGCTGGGCAACCCCCATTTCTCCGGCATCTATGGATTCGAATTGCCCGATGCCCCGCAGGGGCTGGCGCCTTTCGCCGATGAGGATGGCGACGGCCTGTACGACCCACTGGCCGGCGACTACCCCATGACCCCCAACTCGGCAGTGATCCCCGGCCAGATCACCTGGGTGGTTTTCAATGACAACGGAAATATTCACACCGAATCCTCGGGAGACCCTCTGCAGGTGGAAGTACAACTCACCTCCTGGGCTTTCGACTGCAGCGACAACGCTCAACTGAACAATACCATCTTCGTCTCCTATAAGCTCATCAACCGGGGCGCCGAACCCCTGGACTCTCTCCACCTGGGCCTGTGGACAGACTTCGACCTGGGCTGCCATACGGATGATTTTATGGGAAGCGCCCCCGGCCTGAACACCTTCTTCGCCTACAACAGCGATAATGAAGATGGGCCGGGCTGCCCCCTGGGGCTCCCCTCTTACGGCCAAAACCCACCGGTACAGGCCATTACCGTGCTCAACAATGACTTATCATACCTGATGTATTACGAGAACCCCGGTGCAATAGCGCCTCCCCCCGCCGTTACGGACCCCAACGCCGGCATAGAATTCTACCGCTATCTGACCGGCCACTGGCGAGACGGCACGCCGCTTACCTCGGGAGGCTCCGGCTACGACCCTACCCTCTCTAACCCGGTGGCCAATTTCGCTTTTCCCGGCGACCCCAATAACCCGGCGGAATGGTCGGCCCTGAGCGCTGGCCTCGCCGACGCTGCCGACCAAAGGGCCATCGGCAGCGTTTTCCTGGGGGAACTGCTCCCGGGCGCTGTGTCCGAGGTGGATTTCGGGTATACTTTCTTCAGGGAAGAAGGCGCCGATTTCCTGGGGAACGTTACCGCCATGTACGAAGGCATCCCTTTGTTGCAAAGCTGGTACGACAACAACTTTGAAACGGCCTGCACCCCGCCGGTATGCGAGAGCGAGAGCGACTGCGTCTGGCCCGGCGACCTCAACGCCGACGGCATCGCCAACCACTACGACCTGCTGGCCATCGGCCTGGGCGCCGGCCAGAGCGGCCCCACCCGCCCGGCGCCCTACAACTGGTCGCCCCGCAGCGGCGAAGCCTGGGCCGGCGAGCAAACCAACGGCGCCAACGACAAACACCTCGACGCCGATGGCGACGGACAGGCGGAGTACGAAGACTTTTTGCTTACCGAAGAGCACTACAACCTGAGGCGGCCGGGCTATCAGCCCCTGCCCGCAGTGTACCGGGAAGGGCCGGAATTGTCCCTCACGCCCTTTGGCGCCAGCAACAGCTTCGACGATATCGATCCGGGCCAGGAGTTCCTGTTCAGTATCAACCTGCAGGAAGTGCCCGGGCTGTACGGCCTGGCCTTCTCCCTGGATTTCGACACCACCTATTTTGACTACATCTATGCCTCGTCCGGCGGCTTCGGACGGGAGGAGCTGGAATACGCCGCTTCCATCGGTCACATCCTTCGGGGCAGGGCCGTCCCCGGCCAGGCCGACTTCGCCCGGCTGGCGCCCGATCCGAGCAGCACCATTGAGGGCGGCGCCATTTTCTCTCTGGTTCGCCTCAAGGTGAAAGACGAGTTCACCGAGCCCCTGCCCACCAATCAGGCGCCCATCCGGTTCAAAAACATAAAAGCCATCCGCAGCGACGGGACGGAGATCGAGATCGGCGGCGCCACCGTCACCGCAACGGTCAACGGCATCGTGACCGATACGGAAGAAACCTTGGCCGCCGGTGAGCTGCGCCTGTTCCCCAACCCAACGAACGGGCAGTTGGAGCTGCGCTTCCCCGGGCAGCGCCTTTCCACCATTGAGCTGTTGGATGCCAGAGGAAGAAGCGTATGGCGGGGAACGGAAGGTTGGCAGGACAGCGCTTCCTTAGATTTTGCACATTTGCCAACAGGCGTTTACTTCCTGCGGGCGGACAGCCAGGTGAGGAAGGTAGTTATCGGGCGGTAGCAGGAGAACGCGGATGACGTGGGTTTAGCAAGTTTGTACGGATAGTATGCCTGCCGAAAAATCGGCGTAAATCAGCCCCATCCGCGTCATCCGCGTTCTATCAAATCCTCCAGCCGGATCTTCCCCTCATAGATGGCCTTGCCGATGATGGCCCCGTAGCAGCCGGCCTCGCGCAGGGCCTCCACTTCGCCGATGGCGGTGACGCCCCCGCTGGCGATGAGCTTAAGGCCGGGAAAGCGGGCGATGATGTCCTTGTACAGTTCCAGGGCCGTGCCTTCCAGCCGCCCGTCTTTGGAGATGTCGGTGCAGATGCTGTACTGTACTCCTTTTTGGATGTAATCTTCCAGGAAAGCGAACAGCTCCAGCTCGCTCTGCTCCTGCCAGCCGCTGACGGCAATTTTGCCGTCCTTAAAGTCTGCGCCCAGGATGATGCGCTCCGGGCCGTACTGCTGCAGCCAGCCCAGGAAGCGTTCAGGCTCTTTTACCGCCACCGTGCCGCCGGTCACCTGCCGGGCGCCGCTCTCGAAGGCGATGCGCACGTCTTCATCCGACTTGAGGCCGCCGCCGAAGTCGATGCGGAGGCTGGTTTGAGTGGCGATGCGCTCCAGCACCCTGTGGTTGACGATGTGTTTGGCCCGGGCGCCGTCGAGGTCGACCAGGTGGAGGCGGCGGATGCCGTGGGCCTCGAATTCCTTAGCCACTTCCAGCGGGTCTTCGTTATAAACCTTTTTCTGAGTGTAATCGCCTTCCGTCAGGCGGACGCACTTGCCGTCGATGAGGTCTATGGCGGGGATGATGTGCATGGGGTGGCGGTTGGTTGGGTTGCCCTTCGACAAGCTCAGGGTGAAATTGGTTGATTTTTACCCGGACTTCGGCGTGAGCTCAGTCGAACGCTGAGGGACGAAGACGGGGGTTAATTGGTTGATTGAGTTGATGGGTTGATTGAGTTGATGGGGCCAGCGGGGCATTCCGGAATGAGCCTTAGCGCTCTATATCGCCCTACTGTAGCAAAATACAACAGGATCGAAAACGGAACGGCGGCAAGGATGAGCAAAAAGAAAGCCTCTGTGTGGAATACGTATTTCAAAACGGAGTGGGCCATAACCAGTCCTAATCCAGCCACTACTATCCAGTTGAAGGATTTGGGGTAACACACCATAAAACAACGGATTTCCCCCTCACAGACATGCAGTTTCAACAGGGGGCTGGTATAGGCCCCGTCCGTGCTTTCTATCTGAATGAGGTGGCGCCCTTCCGGCACCTCGATGTCGATCGAGCCCCCATTGGAAAGTTCTCCTCTCCTGATACGGTCAATGAGTACATAGGCCTTATCGTGCCTGCCGAACCATTCCTTTTTCCGTTTTACCTGGATTGTCGCCATATTAATCGATTTTGAACACGCCTGTAAATTTAGGAAATTCTTAACCTTTTTGCCCAACGCTGCTCCCTGCCGCTTCGTCCTTCAAGAAAACCCAAGCTATGACAACCAGGAAATTGCTTGTTTTACTGGCCTTCGGCCTCCTTCTGGCCGCCTGTGATGAAAGCGAGGTAAAACCGCAGGGAGATTTTCGGCCCGGCGAAAGCTTTGAATTGCCTTACCAGGGCGAGGGGAGCTGCTCATGCGGAAACTTGTCCGTCTCCTTCACCGATGTGGTGGAAGATTCGCGCTGCCCCGTCAATGCAGTTTGCGTATGGGAAGGGCGGGCCGTCGTCCAGCTGAAATTGCAACTGCCAACTGGTAATGATACCATTTTACTGGCCGCTCATGCCGGCAATGAAGCCGCGGCGCGGGACACCGTCGGCAATTACAGGATCGAACTCCTGAAAGTCAGCCCTTATCCGGCCGGGAGCGAGCCCATCGATAAAGAGCGCTACCGCATCGAGCTGGTGGTGGTGGAGCTGGAGTGAAGGAAGTTGTCCGTTGTCTGTTGACTGTTCTCCAAATACCAGGAAGCGATCAACAAACAACCACCCTCTTCCTGCCTCACAACGCTATAAAGTTCTTCAGTATGGCCGCCCCCACCTTACCCGATTTCTCCGGGTGGAACTGCGTGGCGTAGAAGTTATCCTTCTGTAATCCGGAGCTGAACGGCAGGATGTAATCGGTGGTAGCGGTGGTGTAAGGCCCCACTTCCGCGTAATAGCTATGGACGAAGTAGACGTAATCCCCCTCCAGGTTCGGCGTGAACACTCCGTTCTCCAGGTTGCGGATGCTGTTCCAGCCCATGTGGGGTACTTTTTCGCCTTTTTCCGGCCGGAACCGCACCACTTTCTGGGGGATAATCCCCAGGCAGGGCGTATCGTTCTCTTCGGAATGTTCGCACAGGAGCTGCATGCCCAGGCAAATGCCCAGCACCGGCTGGGTGAGGCTGCGGATGAGCTCGTCCAGGCCCCGCTCGCGCAGGTAAGCCATGGTGGTGTTGGCCTCCCCCACCCCGGGGAAGATCACCTTGTCCGCCGAACGGATAATATCATGATCGCCGGTCAATACGGCATCCACCCCCAGGCGCTCCAGGGCGAAGAGGACGGACTGCACGTTGCCGGCGTTGTAGTCGATGATGGCTGTTGACATGCGGGGTGATTGAGTTGATTGAGTTGATTGAGTTGATTGGCTTGGCTGCCCGATGGCAACTGCCGTAAGCACCAGGGCTATTTGTCTGCTTTTTATTCTGTTTTTTCAAGCTTCACGTTCAGATAAATGTCTTCTGCTTTGATCCGAAAACCGGCGACTTCTATCTCCTGATCCATGCGGTCTACATAGCTGTTCTCCCAGCGGGTTTCGTCGATACGGTTGTAGAAGTCGATATACACCCGGTCCTGGGCCACCAGGAAATACTGCTGCAGGCAGGGTATTTTTCGGTAACACTGCCATTTGTCGATCCGGTCGTCCTCCTCCGTGCTATCCGAAAGCACTTCGATCAATGCGTAGGGATTTAACGTGGCCTGCATTTTTTTGGAATGTTGCTGAAAAACCGGCTCCCCTTTCACTACCATCACATCCGGATAGTAGTTGAGCCGGCATTCCGGCACATAAAGCATGCGGTCGCTGGGGTAAACCCGAAAAGTAGTTTTTTTCACTTGTACATGTAATTCGCCAATCAAATTGCTGACGATCGAACCGTGGCTATCAGAGGTATAAGGCATAGGCGCGACTTTTCCATCATAATAATAATGTCGGGTTTGGGCATGGTATTCCATCTCCAGGTATTCTTCCAGGGTATATCTTTTGTCAACTGCCGTTTCCATGACTGTCATTCATTTTCAAGTGAATTCACAATTTACTGAAAAAATGGGAGCCGCTCAACTGTTAGAGCCCGCTGTATGGCTGGACGGCTACACTGTTGGATGGTTAGATTACATGGGCGGACTCCCCTCTGCAGTTCTGCCGGGCCCGGCAATATAACAATAGAGCAATTCAACCATCTCCCTACAGCACCCCCTTCGTACTCGGCAGCTCCATATTCTCCGCATCCCGCCACTTGGCCATTTTGATGGCGCGGGCCAGCGCCTTGAAGATGGCCTCGATCTTGTGGTGCTCGTTCTTCCCTTCCGCCTTGATGTTCAGGTTGCATTTCGCGGCGTCGCTGAAGGATTTGAAGAAGTGGAAGAACATCTCGGTCGGCATCTCGCCGATCTTTTCGCGGGTGAACTCCGCTTCCCAAACCAGCCAGGGGCGGCCGCCGAAGTCGATGGCCACCTGAGCCAGGCAGTCGTCCATAGGCAGGCAGTAGCCGTAGCGTTCCATTCCGCGCTTGTCGCCCACCGCGAGGGCGAAAGCCTCGCCCAGCGCCAGGGCCGTATCCTCTATGGTATGGTGCTCGTCGATGTGGAGGTCGCCTTCTACCTTCACCTCCAGGTCGGAACCGGAATGTTTGGCCAGCTGATCGAGCATGTGGTCGAAGAAGCCCAGGCCGGTCTGGTTGTCGGGCTGCCCGCTGCCGTCGAGGTTGAGGTAGACGGAAATGTCGGTCTCTTTGGTGGTGCGGCGGACGCGGGCGGTGCGCTGCTCCAGCTTCAGGAACCGGTAGATCTCGCCCCAGTCGGTGGTCGTCAGGGCGATCACTTCGGCCAGGGAATCCGCTTTGCCCTCCAGTTCCTCGGCGCCCAGATCCGGGTTGGTATTCAGCCAGATGCCTTTGGCGCCCAGGTTTTTGGCCAGTTCCATATCGGTCAGGCGGTCGCCAACGACGAAGGACCTTGCCAGGTCGTAATCGCCGTTCATATAGGGCTTCATCAGGCCGGTGCGCGGCTTGCGGTTGGGCGAGTTTTCGTGGGGGAAGGAAGGGTCGATAAGGACGTCCTTGAAGGTGACGCCTTCGTTCCCGAAAGCTTTCATCACCTTATTGTGGGCCGGCCAGAAAGTTTCTTCGGGGAAGGAATCCGTGCCCAGCCCGTCCTGGTTGGTGATCATGAGCAGTTCGAAGTCCAGCTCCCGGGCAATGCGGGAAAGGTACTGGAATACCTTGGGGTAGAACTCCAGCTTTTCCAGGCTGTCGATCTGGTAGTCTTCCGGCTCCAGGATGAGGGTGCCGTCGCGGTCGAGAATGAGTAGGCGTTTCATGGTTTCGTTGATTTTTACCCGGCCGATCCCGATAACTATCGGGAAAAGACGGGCGTGATTCGTTGCCCGTCTCCTTTGGAGCCGGGTAAAATTCATTGATCCGGGATTGGCTTGGCCAAAAAGACAAAGGATTAGTTTGTTACAAACAAAATCGTTATTTAAATAATAATTACTTTTGTAATCATTATAAATATAATCGTTACTTAAATAATGATTACAAAAGTAATCGTTACAAATATGATCATTACTTTTGTAATCATTATATTTGTAACGGCCTTCGGCACTTCAACCCTTTCAATTGAAGCCATCCGATTCCGTTCCTGTTCAGAATTCCACCAATGCCCGGAACAATTTCTCGTTCTCCTCCGGCGTGCCCACGGTGATGCGCAGGCAGCCTTCACAGAGCGCCACCCGGGAGCGGTCGCGCACGATGATGCCCTGTTCTACCAGGAAATCGTAGATGCGGCGGGGTTCCGTCACTTTCACCAGCAGAAAGTTGGCGTCGGAGGGGTGGATGCGCTCCACGAACTCCAGCCCGCTGAGATATTGTGCCAGCAGCGTGCGCTGGCCGAGGAGGCTTTGCACCCACTGTTCTTTTTGCTTCCGGTTGTCCAGGGCTTTCAGCACCGCCTCCTGCGTCAGTTGATTGACGTTATACGGCGGCTTTACCTTATTGAACAATCCGATGATCTCTTCCGAGGCGAATGCCATGCCCAGGCGGATGCCGGCCAGCCCCCACGCCTTGGAGAAGGTCTGCATCACCACCAGGCGGGGATATTGATCCAGCAGGCTGAGGGCGCTGGCCTGGGCGGAGAAATCGATGTAGGCCTCGTCTACCGCCGTGATGCCGGGAAAGCCCTTCGCCAGTTGGCCGATGGCCTCCAGAGAGAAGCTGTTGCCGGTGGGGTTGTTGGGGCTGCACAGGAAAAGAAGCCTGGAGTGTTCATCGGCAGCCTTCAGCACCGCCTCTACATCCGGCTGGAAACGGGCGCTCAGCGGTACTTCCCGTACTGCCACATCGGCGATGTCCGCCGAAACCCGGTACATGCCGTAGGTAGGCGGCAGGATGATGATGTGATCCTCCCGGGGCTCGCAAAAGATGCGGATGAGCAGGTCGATCACTTCGTCGCTGCCATTGCCCAGGAAGATCTTTTCCCGGCCGATGCCTTTCAGCTTGGCGATTTTATCCTTCACCTTCCACTGCAGCGGGTCCGGGTAGCGGTTGTACCCCGTGTCAAAGGGGTTTTCGTTCGCATCCAGAAAAATATCGGCCCGGCCCTTATACTCGCTGCGGGCGGAGGAATAAGGCGTGAGGCGGCGGATGTTGGCGCGGATGAGGTTGTCAATGCTCATATTCAACAAATTCTATTGCTTTTTTAACTAACCATCAACCAATTTCACCCTGAGCTTGTCGAAGGGCAATCAATCAACCAATCACCCCTTTGTCATCCCCCAACCGTATCGCCACGGCCTGCTTGTGTGCCATCAGCTCTTCGGCTTCCGCCATTTCCTCCACTGCCGGCCCGAGGGCCTGCAGCCCTTCGCGGGTGAGGCGCTGGAAGGTGATCTTTTTGATAAAGCTGTCCAGGGAAACGCCGCTGTACATGCGGGCGTAGCCGTTGGTCGGCAGGGTATGGTTGGTGCCGGAGGCATAGTCGCCGGCCGATTCCGGCGTATAGTTACCCAGGAAGATGGAGCCGGCGTTGATCACCTTTTCGCCCATCTTTTCCGCATCCTCAACCGAAAGGATGAGGTGCTCCGGAGCGTAGGCGTTGATGAGTTCGAGCGCCTCTTCCCGGTTGCGGACGATGATGGCGGAGCTGTTCTCCAGAGCCTTGGCGGCGATGGCCCGCCGGGGCAGCAGGGCCAGCTGGCCGCTCACCGCGTCCTGCACCTTGTCGGCGAAAGCTTCCGAAAAGGCAACCAGCACCACCTGGCTGTCCTCCCCGTGTTCGGCCTGAGAGAGGAGGTCGGCGGCCACGAAGGCGGGCACTGCGGTGTCATCGGCACAGACGAGCACTTCGGAGGGGCCGGCCGGCATGTCGATGGCGACGCCCCGGCGGCTCACCAGTTGCTTGGCGGCCGTAACGAACTGGTTGCCGGGCCCGAAGATCTTGTACACGGCGGGAACGGTTTCCGTGCCGTAAGCCAGGGCGGCCACGGCCTGCGCCCCGCCCACCTTGAAGATGCGCGTAACGCCCACCTGGTTGGCCGTGTACAGAATGGCGGGATGGACGGAGCCGTCCTTACGGGGCGGGGTGCAGAGCACGATCTCCCGGCAGCCGGCCAGTTTGGCGGGCACGCCCAGCATGAGGACGGTGCTGAACAGCGGCGCCGTCCCTCCCGGGATGTACAGGCCGACTTTTTCGATCGCCACGCTCTTGCGCCAGCATTTTACGCCGGGCATCGTTTCTACCTCCTGAACGGGTTCGGCCTGCCAGCTGTGAAAGCGCTCGATGTTGGCCTTGGCTGTCTGTATGGCCGCTTTCAGGGATGCGCTGAGCAACCCCTCCGCTTCCTTAAGCTCCGCCGGGCTCACCTGCAGATCCGATATTGTGACGCCATCGAAGCGCTCGGTATAGGCCCGCAGCGCCTCATCCCCCTTTTGCTGTACTTCGTCGAGCACGGCCTGTACGATGGACTCCAGGCTTTCCACTTCCATTACCGGGCGTTCGAGGATGGCGGGCCAGTCGGCCTTATTGGGATAGGAGTACAGTTTCATGACAGTAGTTTTTAGATGATCATTTTTTCGATCGGAACGACCAGAATGCCCTGGGCGCCCGCTTCTTTCAGCTGGTCGATGATGTCCCAGAAGTGGCTCTCCTCGATCACGGTATGGATGGAACTCCAGCCTTTTTCGGCCAGGGGCATCACGGTGGGGCTTTTCATGCCCGGCAGGATACGGATGATCTCCGGCACCTTATCATCCGGGGCATTCATCAGGATGTATTTGTTGTTGCGCGCCCTGAGGACCGCCTCGATGCGGAAGATCAGCTTGTCGAGAATGGCCTGCTTTCCCGGTTCGAGCCCCGGGGTGGCAACGATGCAGGCCTCCGACCTCAAAATGACCTCCTTCTCCTCCAGGCCGTTCTTGAACAGGGTGCTGCCGCTGCTGACCAGGTCGCAGATGGCGTCGGCCAGGCCGATATTCGGAGCGATCTCCACCGAGCCGGAGATCTCGTGGATCTCGGCTTCCAGTTCATTGGCTTTGAGGTAATGGCGAAGGGAATTCGGGTAGGAGGTGGCGATTCGCTTGCCCCGGAGAAATTCAGGGCCGGTGTAGGGCATGTTCTTGGGCACGGCAATGGACAGGCGGCATTTGGAAAAGCCCAGCGGAAGGATGATATTGATCTTCTTTTGCTTTTCAAAAGCGGTATTCTCCCCGATGATGCCGATATCGGCCACGCCGTCCTCCACATACTGCGGAATATCGGAATTGCGCAGGTACAGAATGTCTATCGGGAAATTGCCGGCAGAGGCTTTGAGCTGGTCCTTTCCGTTGTCTACCCTGATGCCGCACTCCTTCAGCAACCGGAGCGACCCTTCCAGCAGCCTGCCTGATTTCTGAACTGCGACCTGAAGCCTTGCTTCCATAGCGTTCTTTGATTTTCTTTTGATAAATCAATACGGCAATGAGGGCGGCTACGGGGGCCGCCTTCGGCCTTTCTCATTTTTGTTACGCACCACATAAATGTGGGGCGGCCGAAAAAAAAAAGAGGTTAACCGGCAAATGGTTAACCTCTTTTTTGCTCAATTGTTTGAGCATTCTTTAAAACGGTTACAAGGTATCACCACCTGCCCTGGGGAGCAAAGCCAAATGATGGTGATGATGATGTACCGTTTGGAACATGTTTGTTTTTATGTGGTGGTGCGGGGCGGAGTCGAACCGCCGACACCAGGATTTTCAGTCCTGTGCTCTACCAACTGAGCTACCGCACCGTATCTGACTAAGTTTTAGGGAAGGCGAGACTTTTCTCTTTCCTTTCAAAAGCGGATGCAAATATAAATGGATTTTCCATTCTTCACAAGGCGTATTCGGTTTTTTTCAGTTTTTTGGAGCTTCGCCTGTTTTTGCACAACAACCTGTGGCATACTAATCGTTCCCGCAAGCAGCAACATCGGCGAAATTCCTTAACTTTCTCCCGAAAAGCACGGTTTTATGCCCTCACGGATCCTATCCATACCTTTCGCTGTCCTTGCCCTGGCCTTTCTCTACCTCACCTGGGAGGTAGATACGGCCTATAGCATCTACATCGTCCCCTTCGTGATCGCGCTGGCGCTGATCTACGTGCTCAGCCCGCAGATCAACTGGTGGTGGTACCAGCGGCGCCCCCCGGAACTCAAGCCCAAGATACGGATGCTCATCACCCGGCACCTGCCGTATTACCAGAAGCTGGTGGAAAGCGAGCAGGACAGGTTCCGCAAGCGGGTGGCCCTGTATATGGAAGCCCACGACTTCCGGCCACAGGGCATGGAAACCGTACCGGAAGACCTGCGGGCCATCGCCGCGGCCTGCGCCGTACAGCTCACCTTCGGGCAGAAGGACTTTCTGCTGCCCAAATTTGAGAACATCATATTCTATCCTCACCCCTTCCCCTCTCCGCAGTATCCCGAAAATTTCCACGCTTCCGAGATCTACGAAGAGGACGGCGTGGTCATCTTTTCGGCCGAGCAGCTCCTGCCGGGCTTCCTGCAACCGCTTCAGTATTACAACATCGGCCTGCATGAGTACGCCAAAGCTTTCGTACGCAGTTATCCGGAGATCGATTTCCCTAAATTACCGGAAGGTATCTGGCAGAAACTCCAGCAGGTAAGCGGGTTCAGCGAAGCGGCCATCGAGCGCTGGATCAACCTGAAGCCCATCCCCGCACAACCGGTAAGTATTGCTTTGTTTTTCACCTTTCCCCGGCAGTTTCAGGCCCTGTTGCCGGAATTGTACGAGCAATATGCGCGCATCTTCAACCAGTCGCCGGCAAGAGAGGCCACTCCTGTGCTGGAGGATTTCCGGGCAGAAGAGGCTCAGTCGCCATGAAATACTTAGGCAGATCATTCCCGTGGCCTGCCGCTAAATACTAAAGAAAGCACCAGCCATCCTGTATTCGTTCACCTTATTATAAATCCAAAAAAATGAAAAAGAGAACGCCCTTTTTTCTTTTCCTTCTCAGCACCTTGCTGCTGACTCACTGCACCGAACAGCCATCCACAATGGCTGCCAAGGCCGATGCCCCCGCCGCCCCCTCACCGGAAGAACTCGCCAAGCGGGGAGAGTACCTGGTTACCATCATGGGCTGCCACGACTGCCATTCTCCCAAGCGGATGGGGCCGCAGGGGCCGGAGATCATCCCCGAACTCATGTTGTCCGGCTACCCCGCCGGCCAGCCCGTCCCGGAAGTAGAGGCCGGCATCGTGGAGAGAGGCCTGGCCGTACTTACCCCCGACCTAACGGCAGCCATCGGCCCATGGGGCGTCTCCTTTGCCGCCAACATCACCTCCCATGAAACCGGCATCGGCAACTGGACGGAAGAGCAGTTCCGCAAAGCCTTAACGGAAGGGAAATCCAAAGGGCTGGACGGCACGCGGCCGCTCCTGCCGCCGATGCCCTGGTTCAACTACGTCAACATCCAGGATGAAGACCTCAAAGCTATTTTCGCCTACCTGAAAAGCACCAACCCGGTTGAGAATGTGGCGCCGAACCCCATTCCGCCGGGGCAGCCGAATTAAATAATCTGCCAATTAAATTTCATGCTACTGAAACACCAAGGCACAGAAGCCTTCGTGCGGATTTTGTGTTTTAGTGCTTTCGTGGCAGGGGCAAGAAACTTACCTGACAAAGTATTAACCTCTCGGAGAGAAGTGCTATACCTAAGGGCCGGGGAAAAATAAGTTCCTCATTTCAGGCGAGTCATTTTTTCGCCGGGCAAGGCGCGAGGTGGGAGCCTAGCAGGGCTAAGTGACCGATCGAGCAACGCAGACCGGCGGAAACCTGCCTGCTCGCCAGCGCTCGCTGGCAGGCAGGAAGAGCCGTATCAAATGGAGAAGTGGCTATCCGTCTAACGTTGGACACTGTTAGAAACAGGTAAGCCCAAGCAGCCTCCCGCGGTTGCGAACAGCGCCCGTCCTCTCCCGATAGTTGTCGGGATTGGCCGGGTAAAAATACCGAACTGCGAACTCGTCCAGCCCTAGAATGTTAG
>JAGFJE010000699.1 GCA_024103175.1 Phaeodactylibacter sp. | reverse complement strand
CCTGCAGCGCAGCTCCATTGAGTCCGGCAAGATGGACGTGGCCAACGCCGTCCGGGCCGCTTTCGAAGCCGTGGGCGCCAAGGTGGAAAACTCCGGCAGCTACCCAGGCTGGGCGCCCGACGCCAGCTCCGATATCCTCAAAGTGATGGAGGGCCTCTACCAGGAGTTGTTCGGCGAAAAACCTCATGTCGCCGCCTGCCATGCCGGCCTGGAATGCGGCATCATCGGCGAACACTACCCGGGCCTGGATATGATCTCCTTCGGGCCCACCATCCGCCATCCGCATTCACCGGACGAGAAGGTGCATGTGCCTTCGGTGGGGAAGTTCTGGCGGTTGCTGAAAGAAGCGCTGGAGCGCATCTGAGGGAATAGAACGCGGAGGATAGAACGCGGTTCGACGCGAATTAGGCGGATTTTCGCGGGTTTGGATGCAGACGGTGGGAGCAGAATGTTTAATTTGACGTGAGGTTTGGTAAGCGGCGATATGGTTATCTTCTAAGGCGTGTACGGTGTGTACGGTCAATCCGCGGTAATCCGCCGCACTCGCGAAAATCCGCGTTCCATCTCAAACAGTAGCCATGAACCGGCGCCTCATCGAGATCCATCTCGCAGTACTTCTCTTCGGGCTGGCGAGCCTCTTCGGCAAGTGGGTGGCCCTGCCGGCGGCCATCATCGTGCTGGGGAGGGTCGCTTTTGCAGTGCCGGCCCTGGCGGCGGTGCTCCAGCTGAGGGGCAAAAGCATCGTGCTGAACAGAAAACAGGATTACCTTTACCTCGGCTTGTTAGGCCTGCTGTTGGCCGTTCACTGGGTAACCTTTTTCGAATCTGTCAAGGTATCGACGGTGGCGGTATGCCTGGTGTCGTATTCCACCTTTCCTTTTTTCACCGTTTTTATCGAACCGCTGTTCTTCCGCGAGCGGCTTTCCCGGCGGGGCCTGGCCCTGTCGATCATTGCCCTGGCGGGGGTGGCTTTGGTCATTCCGGAGTGGCGCCTGGGCAACAATACCACTCTGGGCGTATTCTGGGGTGTTTTATCCGGCCTTTCCTTCGCTCTGCTTTCCGTTTTGAACCGCAAATACGTCCGCACCTACAGCAGCCTGCAGGTGGCTTTTTATCAGGACCTGATGGCATTTCTGCTGCTCCTTCCGTTCTGGTTTATCCTCAAGCCGTCGCCTTCAGCTGCCGATTGGTGGCTTCTGGCGCTCCTGGGGGTGGTTTTCACCGCTTTTTCCCATACCCTGTTTATCAACGGCCTGAAGGGAGTGCCGGCGCGGACGGCCAGCATCATCGCCACGCTGGAGCCTGTGTATGGGGTGATCGCCGCGGCGGTTCTCCTCGGAGAGTCGCCCGGCCTGCGGATTGTCGCCGGCGGGGTGCTGATCATAGGGGCCATGGCTTATGCCAGCTGGCGGCCGGCGGGGTGAGGGAGGCTTTGGCATCAACGGCGGTTTATTGTTTTCCAAACATCAAGCAATCACTATATGGACTATTCCGAAATAGCCATTCGCCCGGCTACAACTCAGGGCCTTGACGCCGTCTGGCGCCTGTGGAAAGACATCATGGCCCAGAAGGCCTACTTCCCCTATGACGAAAGCTACACCCGCGAGCAGATCGAAGCCGGCTGGATCAACCTCGGCAATCTGGTTTATGTAGCGGAAATACAGGGGCAGGCCGTTGGCGCGTACATCGTCAAACCCAATCAGCCGGGCTACGGCGGCCACGTGGCCAACGCCGCCTACATGGTGGATTCGGCCCATCGTGGGAAAGGCATCGGGAAACAGCTCTGCGCCCATTCCCTGCAGGCCGCCAGGGCCGCCGGCTACCGCGCTATGCAATTCAACCTGGTGGTGAGCACCAATACCGCCGCCATCCGCGCCTGGGAGGCCTTCGGTTTCAAGCGGATCGGCGTCGTACCGGAAGGCTTCTACCAGGAAGGGGTAGGGTATGTGGACGCCTACATTTACCATCGGTTCTTATAACCTCCGGACGTGCCGCCCGCCTTCGCAGGGCTCAGCTAATCTTTATACACATTTATATTAAAAATGTGCGACTTAACCTGCCGGGTTTTGATTCCGGGCAAGTTCCAACCCGGCAGAGTTTGTCGAAGACGCGGGAAACGGGAAATAGCTCAAAAGGGCAGGAGTCCACTGCTCGTTTGCTTCGATAAACCTGCCGGCCGCTGGCACAGCAGGCGGGCACTGCCGGGTTAGGCAGGCCAGGAGGGTGC
Organism: Phaeodactylibacter sp.; assembly: GCA_024103175.1. Lineage (GTDB taxonomy): Bacteria > Bacteroidota > Bacteroidia > Chitinophagales > Saprospiraceae > JACJXW01. The sequence continues at coordinate 3,833 of JAGFJE010000699.1, read as the reverse complement.
AGGAAACCCGGCAGGTTGAACTCACTATCAGGCCTATGCCAAAATTCTGTATAAAGATTAGGCAGGGCTCAGGCGGGCAGGCATTCATGTAGCGCGTAAAAACCAGCTAATTCATTCTAAATCACCTTTTACTCAGTCGAAATTTTCTTACAAATTTAAAACGCAAAAAACAAAATAACCAACCCTTACTTCCACTCAAAAAAGGGATCTTTAAAGCGAAGACAAAAACAACGCAATGGACCTGCAAAACATAAAATCCGAGCTGAAATCCAGGGTGGCTAAAGGGCTTAACTTCGGTATCGAAGCCGTAGAGGACGTCCTGGACCCTGGCTCCGGCCTGTTCAATGATTTCATTCTGCTGAAGAGCAAGTACAACGACCTGATGTATGTCTCTTCCATCAATACCATGCCCTATGATCAGGTCGAGCTGGGACTGGACCGCCTCCGGAAAGCCCTTCTCGACATGATCGACAAGATAGGGGAGGATGGCTTGCAGAAGCAAAGGGTGGAATCAGGGCTGAAGGTGCAGGCATTGCCTACCCGCCGAACCAACTTTTTCAAATTGCTGGACATCCACTTTCAGAACCTGGAAGCCATTTCCTACGTCGAGATCTATGGTGACAACATCACGGAGCAAGCCAACGGAAGGGAAGCCGTTTTCAAAATATATCAGGGCATGCGCCGGAAGCTGAAAGACAAAACGGATGGGCGGGAGATCATCGGCTTTTTTAGGGATTATTTCGAAAATGATGTCGGCCCTTTTGAAGTCTATTTCAAAAATATCCGGCACCTCTTGTCTTATGTCATGGACAGTGATGTGGAACGGCAGTTTTTCCTGGACACGCTGAAGTCTCTTTTCTCCCGTTATGAATTGGCCCTGATCCTGTATTATGCCCTGGCTGAAATCGGACCGGGATTCCGGGCACTGGTTAAAGAGAGCCAACTGGTAGACGGCACGGTGAAGGGCATCCTCATCAAAGAAGAGCACCTGCCCTTATTGTAAAGGCTGCTGCAGGAAGGCCAGCAGGCCCGCCATATCCTGGTGGCTCATGCCGCTTTCCAGGCCTTCGGGCATCAACGAGATGCCCAGGGAGGAAAGTTGTTCTATACGCTCTTTTTTCAGGGTAATTTCCGACCCTCCCGCCATCTTAAGTGTGACCTCTGAATCTCCTTCTCTGTAGATCATGCCACTGTAGATAATGCCCTCCCGGGTGCGCGCCTGGTGGTTGAGGTACTTCGTATCAACCGCCGCGTTGGGGTCTAGGATATCGTGGAGGAGCGACTCCTTGCTTTTCCGGTTGATCTCGGTGAGCACGGGGCCTACGTCCTGGCCGATGTCGCCGTACCGGTGGCATGTCCCGCATAATTTTTCAAAAACAGCTTTACCCTTTTCAACATCGCCGGGCAGGGCAAGCGCCGGGCGCATTTTTTCAATGGCTTCCTTTCGGGTCGTTACGCCGGCGTCGGAGAACAGTGCTTTGGCACGGGATCGGATTTCCTCATCATCGGAAAAGAGCAGCACTCTGCGCCGTTCGAGGTCAAAATTCAGTTCGCCGGGGCGGATGGTGTTATTCTCCAGGGCGGACAAGAGCAGGCCGTGGTTATAGGTTTTGTACAGCAGGATGTCGCCTGCCAATTTGCGGGCCTCCGGGCCCAGGGTTGGCCAGTGTTCTACCAAATGGCGGGCGGCATTGGGGTCATTTGCTTCCCATAGCTGGGCCAGGGCTTCCTTTTGGAGCGCCAGCGGCTCCCGGTTGTCCAGCAAAGCATAAAGGGCTTGTTTTTTTGAAGCAAATTCTTCGAGTGCGATGAGCTGCAGCAAGGCCAGGCGTTCCTCAACCGGAAGCGAGCGCTTGGAAACCGCCGCCAGGGCTGCTTTGATCTGCCGGTCCATTTTTTCGGAGGCGGGCAACCCCATGGCCTTCCGCAGCCTTCCGGTGGCGCGGAGGGTAGCCGGGCTGTCGTCCTGTTCGATGCTTTCCAGCGCGGCGAGGAGGGCGGCGGCGGGTGGGGCGCCTTCCTCCCTCCCCTCGCTACTTTCCCACCCATCAGCCAGGGCTTCGATCAGCGCCGTTTTTTCTCCTTGCCGGGCTACCTGGCTGGTATGCAGGATGTTCAGCAATTCCCGGGTTTGGCCGAGGCCGTTTTGCCTGCCGGCGAGGCGGGCCAGGGTGCGGGCAACCCCGAGCTGGTTCCCATCGAGGGAGTCCCGAGGTTCTGTCAGCAGCGCATTGCAAAACGCGACGGCGTCTTTTTGTGCGGCGGCGGCCACCGCCATGGCGCTCCACTCGTCGGCGGGCAGGGTGGCCAGCATACGGGACAGGGTGGAAATGATGGCCTCGGCCCTGGGCCGGTAATGTTCTTCGGAGAGGGTGCTGAGTGTCAGAGCGGCTTGCATTCGCACTCTGGCGTTTTCATCGAGGGCCATTTTCAGTATCGGTTCGATCCATTCCGGGTGGCTGTCCAGGTGGATCTCGGCAATTTTCAGGGCGTTTTCCCGGACACCGGCAGAATTGTCGCGGAAGGCTCTGGCCAGCAGGCTGTTGTCGAGGGTTCCCAGCCCCTCCAACGTCCACAGGCAGTGCAGGCGGGCAAGGGGATATGCCGTTTCCTCGTACAAAGCTTCCAGGAGCGGTATCAGCGCTTCGTCCTGGGATTCAACCATCAACCGCTGGGCAGTCATCCGCACCCACTGGTTTTTATCTTCCAGGGCTTTTACCAGGGCCTCCGGCCGGTTGATGTCGAGTTGAGGGTTGGCGGGAACCCAACCCTTCCGGGGAGTGATCCGGTAGATCCGCCCTTTGTCCCTGCCTGCCTTAAGGTCCAGTGTGGCCTCGATCTCATCGGGTATCCATTCGGGGTGCTCGATGACATCCCGGTGCATGTCGATGAGGTAAAGGGCGCCGTCGGGGCCGGTGGCCAGGTTGACCGGCCGAAAAGCACGGTCCGTAGAAGCGAGAAACTCTACCTTTTCCCGGTTGCGGGAAGCTTTGAAAGACGCCCCTTCGGGAGACAAAAGGTCGAGGTGCACCAGGTTGAGCACCACGTCGGCGACAAAAAGCTGGCCGTTGAACCTTTCCGGGAAGGCGCCGCCGCCGTAATAGGCGATGCCGCAGGCGCCGGAGAAATAGCCCGATTGTTCCGGGTGGTTGACCCGGGTTTCCTGTTCTCCGATCGGGTAGATCCGGGACAGCCCGTTCTCCTCATGGTCGGAAATGACCGTCAGGGTGTGAGAGGGCTCGACGGGCAGGCCTTCAATGTAGTAACCCGGAAATACAAGGTTGGAGACGTGCTCCAGGTTGTGGGTTTCGAACAGCCGCCCCCAGTTGTCGAAGGCCAGCCCGAAGCCGCCGGAGGATTCGCCCACTCTTTCCAGCCGTTGCTCCTCAATGCGGAAGCGGAAATCATCACCGCGCAGATCGAGTTTTTCACCGGATTTTTTCGGGAAAAACGGCCGCCCGGAGTTCCCCCCGTTGGCAGCGTAGATCCAGTTGTCCAGCCCGTAGGTTAGCCCGTTGACGTTGTGCTGTAAGTTGCCGTCGGTGAAACCTTCCATGAGGACGATCCGCTCGTCAGCGGTATTATCCGCATTGGTGTCCTTCAGCCAGAGAAGTTCAGGAGGAGCCGCTACGAGCATGCCGCCGCGGTAGGGCATAAAAGAACAAGCCGAGCCAAGGGCGTCGGCGTAAACATGGCGGCGGTCATAGGCGCCGTCGCCGTTTTCATCCTCCAGGAGGATGAGCCGGCTGGCTTCGTCCCGCAGCGGATAGCCCGGCATTTCCAGGACAAAAGCGCGGCCTTTTTCGTCGAAACCGAGGGCGACGGGGTCGAAG
>JAGFJE010000695.1 GCA_024103175.1 Phaeodactylibacter sp. | reverse complement strand
CCCGGCAAAAAAAGATACCCTGTGAGAATTTTCGCTTTTATGCTTCGCCGTACTGTTCCTGATAATACTGCTGATAGGCTCCGGAGGTCACCCTTTCGAGCCATTCGGTATTTTCCAGATACCATTCCGCCGTGCGCCGCAGGCCTTCGGCGGCCTGGATGGTGGGTTCCCACCCCAGCTCGCGCTTGATCTTGGAAGCATCGATGGCGTACCGGCGGTCATGCCCGGGGCGGTCCCTGACAAAGGTGATCAGGCCGCGGGAAGTTCCGGCTTTGCGGCCCAGCAACTGGTCCATTATATCACAGAGTTGCTGCACCAGGCCGATGTTCTTCCATTCATTATTGCCGCCTATGTTGTAGGTCTGCCCTATCCTGCCTTTATGATAAATGAGGGCAATGGCCGAAGCGTGGTCCTCCACCCAGAGCCAGTCTCGTGTGTAAAGGCCATCTCCGTAGACCGGGAGCGGCTTATTGTGCCGGATGTTATTGATCACAAGCGGGATCAGTTTTTCGGGAAACTGATAAGGGCCGTAGTTGTTGGAGCAGTTGGAAATGACCACGGGCAGCCCGTAGGTATGGTAATAAGCGCGCACCAGGTGGTCGGAGCTGGCCTTTGAGGCCGAATACGGAGAGCGGGGGTCATAAGGCGTCTCTTCCGTGAAATAGCCGGTTTCACCCAGGCTGCCGTAGACCTCATCGGTGGAAATGTGGTAAAAACGCTTGCCGGTATAGTCCTCCCAGTGATGGCGGGCGGCGTTCAGCAGCACAACCGTACCGACAATATTGGTCTCTATAAAACTCATGGGATTGGCAATGGAACGGTCGACGTGCGACTCGGCGGCCAGATGGATCACCCCATCGAACCGGTATTCGGCGAAGAGCTGCTGAATGTGCTCCTCATCGGTAATGTCTCCTTTGATGAAGGTGTAATTGGGGTTATCCTCGATATCCTTGAGGTTTTCCAGGTTGCCGGCATAAGTCAGCTTATCGAGGTTAACGATGTGGTATTCCGGGTATTCGTTCACCAGAAGCCGCACCAGGTGAGAGCCGATGAAGCCGGCTCCCCCGGTGACGAGTATTGTCTGTTGAAATGCCATATTCTGTCTTTTTTCCGGCGGCAAAGCTAAGGAAAAGGAATGAACGAATGAAGGCCCGCCTTCGCTAAAGCTTCGGACGGGCAAAAATGAGGGAATGGGGAATGATGTAGTGGGAGCTGTTCAAAAAACTGTGCTTTTTTAAGGCCACCATTCTAAGGTTGGACAACTTCGTACATCGTACATGGCCTAAGGACTGCCCTTGGTACATTCATCGTACACGCCCCCGGGGCATGCTGTCCAACCATAGACGGGTAGCCTTTTTTAAGAAATGCGTACTGATTTTCAGGCACCTGCGAACTGCCGAACACCGAATTCCGAACAGCGCCATGGAGTGAATGCCAACTGCCGAATAGTTTCGTACATTTGCACAAAATCCATAAAGCTATGCGAAACGCAATAATGGCCACGCTGGTTTCCTGCCTGCCGCTGTTCCTTTTCGGGCAGCGGTACAGCGAATACGCTCTGAACAAGGGCAACGCGCTCCTGTTCAAGCTCAGCTACGCCGGCCATAAGCCGGGTGGGGACATGGAGGCCCGCTTCGGCAACAACTTCAGCTTCGGGGGCGGCGCCGAACTGATCACCGGCAAGGGCAACTGGATCCTGGGCGCCGATTTCGCCTATATTTTCGGAAGCCAGGTCAAGGAGGACGTCCTGGCCAGCCTGCGCACCCCGGAAGGCTTCATCATCGGCAACAACCGAAATTACGCTGACATACAGCTCCGGGAACGGGGTTTCTATGTCGGCGCCCTCGTCGGCAAGCTGATCGGCATCGGAAAAGCCAACCCCCGTTCGGGCATACGCATCACCCTGGGCGCCGGGCTGCTGCAACACAAGATCCGCATACAGGACGACCCGTCAAGCGGCGTCCCCCAACTGGATGAAAACTACAAAAAAGGATACGACCGCCTGTCCAATGGCCTGGCCTTCAGCCAGTTTATCGGATACCAGATCCTGAGCCTGGATAAACGCGTAAACTTCTACGCCGGACTGGAATTCATTCAGGGGTTCACCATGAACCGCCGGGATTTTAACTTCGATACCCGTACCAAAGAAGATACCGAACGCACCGACCTGCTCTACGGCATCCGCGCCGGCTGGGTCATCCCCTTGTTCTTCGGACAGGAGGCGGGGGAGGTCTATTATTAATGTGTAAAGGGGTGTAGGTGTAAGGGGGTAAATGGACCGCACCTTCACACCTTCACACCTTCACACCTTTACACCCTTACACCTTTACACCTTTACACTTTCCATGTACACCCTCATCATCCACCTTTACGGCCTTTTCCTGCGCCTGGCGGCTATTTTCAACCCTAAAGCTGCGCAGTGGGTAGCGGGCCGGCGGGGCTGGCGGAAAAGCCATCAGGCCATGCTGCGGGAAAAGCCCCGGGGGGAAGCCCTCCTGATCTGGGTGCACTGCGCTTCTTTGGGGGAATTCGAGCAGGGGCGGCCGGTGATCGAACAGCTTAAAGCGGGGCGGCCGGGCCTGAAAATACTGCTTACCTTCTTTTCGCCCTCCGGTTATGAGGTCCGGAAAAACTATAAGGAAGCCGATTACATCGCTTACCTGCCACTGGATACGCCGGCCAATGCGAAGGATTTTATCGGCATCTGGCAGCCGACGGCTGCCATTTTCATCAAATACGAATTCTGGTATAATTTCCTGCGCGTCTTGCGGAAAGCGGAGGTTCCCGTTCTGCTCATTTCCGCCCTGTTTCGCCCGGGCCAGCTGTTCTTCCGCTGGTACGGAGGCCCTTTCCGGCAGCTACCGGGGTGGTTCCTCCACATTTTCGTACAGAATGAAAGCTCGGGAAAGCTGCTTCGCGAAGCGGGCTTCCACAATTTTACGGTTGCCGGAGACACCAGGGTGGACCGCGTCCGGCAGATCGCAGAATCGGCCCCTTCCTTTCCTTTGGTAGAGAAATTTGCCGGCCAGGCCCCCGTACTAGTGATCGGCAGCTCCTGGCCGGAAGATGAGGCCCACCTCCTGCCCTTTTTGAATGAGGAATTTCCGGAAAACTGGAAGGCCATTATCGCTCCGCATCAGGTGGATGAAAGCCATATTCAACAGATCATGAAGAAGCTGAAGCTGCCCTGCCGGCGGTATTCCGAAGGGGAGAAGCAGGGGGAAGCCCGCGTGCTGGTGATCGACAATGTCGGCATGCTCTCGGCCCTGTATCAGTACGGGCGGATCGCCTACATCGGCGGGGCTTTCGGGGCAGGCCTGCACAATACGCTGGAACCCATTGCCTTTGGCCTGCCCGTCATCTTCGGGCCCCGGTATCAGAAATTTGAGGAGGCCCGCTACCTCGTGCGGTCCGGTGGAGGTTTCAGCATCAGCAACCAGGAAGAACTCCGGGGCCGGTTCCGGGCCCTGCTCCGGGAAGAGGCCTACCGGGTTGCTTCCCAAAAGGCCAGGGAATATGTATCGCGCAACAGCGGCGCCAGCCAGAAGGCAACCGTATTCATCCAGAAACTGGCCGGGGCGCCCTCCTGAACATGGCCATATTCAAGTAATCATACCAATACAAAAGAGGTTGAAAACATTATACTGCACACTTTTTCTAACTTTACCTCCAACTATCCTGATTGTGCTGTGGTACCAGGGTGTGTCCATGCAGTGGCATGGGGGGCGAGAACAGGCTCTCCGGTAAAACCGCCGGTATTTCAATGCAATCGGCCTCATAACTACTACTAAGAAAGATGACCCAAGTCTTTGAAACCTTCCAGAACCAGAACATCCTGGTGGTTGGCGATGTGATGGCCGACCGTTACCTCACCGGCATAGTCAACCGCATTTCTCCGGAAGCCCCCGTTCCGGTAGTCCGCCTCCAGGGGCGGGACAACCGCCTGGGCGGCGCCGGCAATGTGGCGCTCAACCTGAAAGCTCTCGGCGCAACCCCTTACCTCTGTTCGGTGATCGGGAAAGACGACGACGGCCGGCAGCTGCTGGAATTGATGCCGGAACTCCAGCTTTCGGGCAAGGCCCTGGTCCAGTCGGAAGAAAGAAAGACCACCGTAAAAACCAGGATCATCGCCGCCAGCCAGCACCTGCTCCGGGTCGACAGCGAAGATACCCACCCCCTCTCTGAGCAGGAAGCGGCCCTGATGATGAATTGCGTTCGGGAAATACTGGACAGCCGCCCCATCCACGCCATCCTTTTTCAGGACTACAACAAAGGCGTGCTGTCCCGAAAGGTGATCCAGGAGGTCATGCTGGAAGCCATCAAACGGGATATTCCCACTGCCGTCGACCCCAAGTTCGACAATTTCTGGGCCTACAAGCACGTCACCCTTTTTAAACCCAACCTCAAAGAGATACGGGCCCAGCTCCCCTTCCAGGCAGATGCGGCTCTCCCCTCCCTCAAAAAAGCCGCCGAATACATCCACAGTAAACTCGGCAACCAGTACTCGCTGATCACCCTTTCTGAAAAAGGCATATTCTTCGATGGCGACGGCAACAGCGATATTCTGCCTACCCATCCGCGCACCATCGCCGATGTCTGCGGCGCCGGGGATACCGTCTTCGCTATCGCCGGCCTGGGCCTCTCTCTGGGTTTGCCAATCCGGGATATTGCCCTGCTGGCCAACCTCGCCGGCGGGCAGGTCTGCGAAAAGGTCGGCGTAGTTCCGGTGGATAAGGCCCAACTGGAAAAAGAATATGAACTGGTCCGGGCCAACGGAACGCTGATGGTTTAATGGTTCTGGGCTTTGGACGTTCTGACGCGAAAGTCGGAAGTCGGAATTGGGCAAAGGATGAGCGCCGAACGCCCGTTTTCCGACTTCCGCCTTCCGACTTCCGACTTCCGATTTCCGATTTCAACTTCGGAACGTCCAAAGTCCAGAATGGTTGATTGGGCAGGCTGCCTTCGTTAGCAAGGCGCGGGGGAAATGCCGGGGTTGGCTACCCGTCTAACGTTGGACACTGTTGGAAGCAGGCGAACTGAAGCTGCCCAACGCTGTTGCGAACACCGAAATCCGAACCGCGAACTTGTCCAGCGCTAGAATGGCGGCCCCGGGGTTCATTTAGTCAGCCAGAAGGCCAGCTCACGAATTAGCCCTTTACAGTCTCCGCCTTTTTTACCTATATTGACACTTTCCTTCCAGGCTATCAGGCCCTATCCCCCCGATTTACGGCCTTCATCAGGACAAAGAAGCCTGGCGGCGTATGTTGTGGCCGGAAAGGAAAACCGCTTCTTTGGCCTATGGGGCCTTCAAAACAGCAATAACAACTTTCGCCAATGCAACGAACTTCTACCCTTCTCTGCTTCGCGTTTCTCCTCCTGGCCATTCGCCCGGCCCCTGCCCAGGTATTCCTGGAGGAAGATTTTGCCGGTGGAATACTGCCCGACGGCTGGGTATCGGTGGACATTTCCGGGAATAATGTAAACTGGCAGGGGTGCTCCGGGATCACCGCCTGTGGCCTGCCGTCCCTGTTGCCCGCCTATCCCGTGCTGGGGCGCTTCGGTTCCACCACTGCGGACAACGGCTTTATGGCTGTCAACTCCGACGCCGCCGGCCAATTGCTCAATGACGGCCACATCAGCCGCCTTACCAGCGCTCCCATCGACTGCCAGAGCAGGCCCCAGGTCTTCCTGCAATTCCAAACGGCCATTGGGACAGCCAGCAATAATGCCGCTGAGAATGCTATTCTGAGGGTTATGTCCAATGCCGGTACGCAAACCTACCGGCCGTTTTCCATGCTCAGGAGCGATACGGAATTTGAATTTGCCCCCGTGTGGGAACTCTCCGGGGGTAAAGCCTATTTTGTAACCCTTGACATCAGCGAAGTGGCGGGCAACCAGCCGGAGGTGTATCTGGAGTGGGAATGGCGGGGCAATTTCGAGTTCGCCTGGCTCCTCGATGATGTCCTGCTCAGCACTGAAAACCCCGCCCGCCCGGACAACGCCGTTTTCTTCGAGGATTTCGGTAGTGGCAGCAACGGATGGGCATCCAACCCGGTCTTTCCGCCCGATTCCACCTGGAAATGGGAGCCGGCCGGAGACGTAGGCAATGGTTTCGGCCTCTTCATCGCCGGAAGGGATGCTTTCATCCACTCCCCCACGGCAGCCAATGGCGCCATGGCTTTTAACGCCGACTTTTACAATACCGGCGGAGAGGCCCCGGCCCAGGGCCCCCTCGACGCTTTTGTCTGCGAGCTCATCTCCCCTCCCATTGCCCTCAACGGGGCGGAAGAGCCGCTCGCCCTCCAGTTCACCCAGCTCGGATGGCTGGGCAACCTCGCCAGCGGAGCGCCTCAAACTCAGGAAGGAGCCCGTTTCATCACCTCCTTCGCCTACAGCACAAATGGAGGGGAGGACTGGAGTGAACCCATCAACGCCAACCCCTACCAGACTCCGGTTACCAGCTCCAACCGGGAAGAAGTTCTTCCTTTTAACAATACCGCGTATTTCCCCCTCCCGGAAGCGGAAGGCGCCACCGCCTTACGCCTGAAACTCACCTGGGCCGGCGACCTTTATTTCTGGGCCCTGGATGACATCGCCATTGTCGAACGGCCGGCCTACGACATGCGGGCCAACCGCAACTTCTTCGCTGTCACGCCCAATGCCATCACCCCGGCCAGCCAGTTGCAGGACGAAACGCTGCTCTGCGATGTCATCAACATCGGAAGCCGGCCCGCCGAAGATGTGCGGCTGGAAGCGGTAGTCCGAAAAAAAGGAAGCAATGTGCCCGTTTATACCGATACTTTGTTCTATGGAAACATCCCCGTAGACTCCCTGGTGGAGAACGTCTTCTTCGGCCGCCGGCTAACCGCGCAGGCCCTCAACGAAACCGGAGCGTATGAAGCCTTCTATGCGGTACGCCACAACCAGCCCGACGCCCGGCCGGAAGACGACACCCTCCGCTGGCGCTTCCTCGTCTCCGATTTCACTTTTGCCAAAGAACTGGGGGCCACTCGTGATATTGCCCCCGCCGAAAGTATCTCGTACAGCTATGGCAATGTCTTTTACGTCCCCAACGGCCAGGGTTTCTACGCCTGCGCCGCCAGCGTCGGCGTCGGCAACCCAGGCAACCTGCAAGGCGAAGACATCACCATCATCCTCTACGAATGGAATGGTGAATTTGACAACAATGGAAATATCCCTATCGAAAACCTTCAGTTCAAGACCGGAAACTCCTATACTTTTTCCGAACTGGATACCCCCGGAATGATCCACCTGCCCATCTCCGGGGATGAAAACGGGGAAATGCTGGCCGATGGCACTTACTACGTCCTGGTGGTACGTTACGACTCCTTTTTCCGGCCCTTCTTCATCCAGGCTTCCGACACCATTGATTATCAGGCCACCTGGTTCGTCAACGATTCCCTCAACCACCCGCAACTGGCCAGCATCCTGGATGTCGGCAATACGGGAACCTTCAGCACCATCGGCTTCGGCTACAACATCGTCCCGGTAATACGCCTGCACCTGGGGGCCAATGAAGCCTGCCTGTCTTCTGTGGAAGAAGGCCTTGCCGGCGATATAGCCCCGCTCCAACTGTCGCCCAACCCGGCCGGGGGGTGGGTTAACCTGCAACTCGATAAATATCAGTATTATTCCAATGCCTGGATAGAGGTAACAGACTTGTCGGGAAAGGCCGTCAGGCGAGAGTCCTTGGCGGATTTACCTGGCGGATCCTACCGGCTGGATGTAAGCCGGCTGCCGCCGGGTATGTATGCGGTGAGGCTTCAATCCGATGAACTTACAGCGGTTGGAAAACTGGTGGTGCAGCGATGACCGCACGCGGAGGCCTTATCTGTTGCGGAGGCAGTACCCGCATTGCCTATCGGTAAAGGATTTGTGCCTCGATGTAGTATTGATATGTGTCCAGCGCTCAGCCAGGTGAAATCCTTTCGCCTTATATACCGGACTATCGCTCATATCACTGCAGTTTACAAGGCAAAATGGGGCCATCTGGCAAAGCGAGGCGCCCCCCTTTGACCCCTCAATCCGCCGAAACAGGCTTAACCGCCAGGGTCTGGGCAAAAAGATGTCACCCTTCACCTCAACTCTACCCCAACTGCGCCAGCGCTTCCTCCAGGCTCTTAATCTTCGACTCCCCGTCGGCCAGCTTCTGGCGTTCTTTCTCGACAACAGGAGCGGGGGCGTTGTTGACGAAACGCTCGTTGTTCAGCTTTTTTATTACCGACTGAACAAAGCCCTGGTAGTATTCCAGCTCTTTCTGCAGGCGGTCCCGCTCTTCTTCGGTATTGATCTCCTGCCTGAGTTCCAGGAAGAACTTATCCGTTCCCGACAGGAAGGACACGCTGTTGTCCACTTCCTCTTTGGTGAAGGCCAGGCTTTCCAGGTTGGCCATCTTGATGATCATCTCTTTCAGGCCGTCCAGCTCCAGCAGGTGGTGGGATCCTTTGGTATCCTGAACGTACAATTTCAGTTCCTCTTTCATCTTGATGCCCTTGTTGTTGCGCACCTCGCGGACGTTGGCGACCACATCCTTGGCTTCTTCCACCCGGTTGATCAGGCCCTGGTCATATGCCTGAGGACGAGGATAGCGGCTGATGATGCAGTCGTCGCCTGCTTCCCTGTCGCGCAGGTGGTGCCAGATCTCCTCGGTAACGAAAGGCATGAAGGGATGCAGGATGGTCATGAGCCTTTCGAAAAGGTTGATGGCCTCCTCGTAGGTCTCCCGGTCGATGGGCTGGCCGTATTCCGGTTTGATCATTTCGAGGTACCAGCTGCAGAAGTCGTCCCAGATGAGCTTGTACAGGGTCATTATGGTGTCGGACAGGCGGAACTCGGCAAAGTTGGCGTTGATCTTTTCGATGGCCTGGCTGAGTTTTTCCTCCATCCATTCGGAGGCCAGGCGGTTGACCGGGCCGGCTTTGCCTTCTACTATTTCCCACCCTTTGACCAGGCGGAGGGCGTTCCACATCTTGTTGCAGAAGTTGCGGCCCTGCTCACAGAGGCGGCTCTCATTGAGGATCTCTTTGGTCTCCTTGTCGAATGGAGCGTCAAAGATGATGTCATTGCCGGCGGCGGCGCTGGACAGCAGGCCAAAGCGGACGCCGTCGGCGCCGTAGGTGTCGATCAGTTCGAGTGCATCCGGGGAGTTGCCCAGCGATTTGCTCATCTTGCGGCGGTGCGAATCGCGGACCATGCCGGTAAAATAGACGTGCTTGAAAGGCTGAGCGCCTTTTTCTTTGACAAAATCCTCACCCAGCAGGCCGGGCGCCCATTCGTACCCCATCATGATCATGCGGGCCACCCAGAAAAAGATGATGTCCCAGGCGGTTACCAGCACGTCCGTGGGGTAATAATAACGCAGTTCATCCTGGTTTTCAAAACCGTCGAATACGGAAATGGGCCAGAGCTGGGAAGAGAACCAGGTGTCGAGCACGTCTTCATCCTGGCGCAGGTCCTCCGGTTTTAGGTTGGGGTTCTTCAACTCCTCGCGAGCCTGCTGCAGGGCCTCCTGTTCCGTTTCCGCCACGAAGACCTTATCCCCGTAGTACCAGGCCGGGATGCGCTGCCCCCACCACAGTTGCCGGGAGATGCACCAATCGCGGATGTTCTCCTCGTTGAGCCAGCTGTTGAACATATTCCAGAAGTGCTCGGGATGGAATTTGACATCGCCCTTTTTCACGGCGTCCAGGGCCGTTTGGGCGAAGCCTTTCATATCCACGAACCACTGCAGGGTCAGGCGGGGTTCGACGATGGCGTCGGTGCGCTCGGAGCGGCCCACTTTATTGCGGTAGTCCTCAATTTTGACGATGTGCCCCGCCGCTTCCAGGTCTCTGACGATGAGCTTGCGCGCCTTGAAGCGGTCCTCGCCGATGTAAAGTTGAGCCGCTTCGCTCATCGTCCCGTCTTCGTTGAGCACATCGATCACCTCCAGCTTGTGGCGCTGCCCGATCTCGTAGTCATTGGGGTCATGGGCAGGGGTGATCTTGAGGGCGCCGGTGCCGAACTCCCGCTCCACGTAAGCATCCTCGATGATGGGGATCGGGCGGTTGATCAGGGGGGCCAGGACGCGCTTACCCCGGAATTTCTCATAACGCTCGTCATCGGGGTGAATGGCAATGGCGGTGTCTCCCAGGATGGTCTCCGGGCGCACGGTCGCTATGGTGATGTATTCGTCTTCCGTACCTTCAATTTTGTAGCGGACGTAGTAAAGGCGGGAGTTTTCCTCCTTGTAGAGCACCTCTTCATTGGAGAGTACGGTTTTGGCCTCCGGGTCCCAGTTGGTTATACGCAGGCCGCGGTAGATCTTGCCCTTGCGGTACAGGCGGACGAAGGTTTTATAGACGGCCGCCGACATTTTGGGCTCCATGGTGAAGCGGGTGCGCCGCCAGTCACAGGAAGCGCCCAGCTTCTTGAGCTGCTCCAGGATGATGCCGCCGTATTTTTCTTTCCACTCGAAAGCATACTCCATGAACTCCTCCCGGCTGATGTCCGACTTTTTGATGCCCCGGGCGCGCAGCATTTTCACTACCTTGGCCTCAGTGGCGATAGAGGCGTGGTCGGTGCCCGGCACCCAGCAGGCGTTCTTGCCATCCAGGCGCGCCTTGCGGATGAGAATATCCTGAATGGTATTGTTCAGCATGTGCCCCATGTGCAGCACGCCGGTCACGTTGGGCGGAGGAATGACGATGGTGAAGGGCTCCCGCTCATCGGGTTCCGAATGGAAGTAGTTCTTTTCCATCCAGTAATCGTACCATTTCTTTTCTGTTTCCTGGGGGTTGTACCTCGTGGAAAGTCGCATAACTATTATAATTATTGGCCAATGATCACTTTAAAATGCTGCAAAGATAAATTTTTATTCTTCTCCATTATCTGAAAAACGTACCAGCCCGTTTGAGTTCATTCCCTCCAGGCCTCGCCGTACTTCAGCCGCAAGACTTCTTTTTCGCCCTTTTCCCCAATTGCGACAATGTAAAAGTTAGTGTAATCCCGTTCATCTATTCGTTGCAGCACGCCGCGGCTGACCAGCCGGTTGACGACTTCAGGGGTAGTGTCAGAATGCCCGACAACCAGTACGGACTGTCCGCGGTTTTTGCGGCGCAGGCGAAACACCAAAGCGGCCAGTTCCTTCGGGTCATACTGCTGTATATCCAGCCCTTTATCGCGGGCGGCCGGTTTGGCTGTCTCCTGGGTGCGCTTAAAATGGGTGGCATAAACCGCATCGAGGGGCATCTCTTTGAGGATCTCAGCCAGAAGGCTGGCCCGCCGCACGCCCTTAAAAGCCAGGGCGGGGTCATAACCATAACCTTTCTCCGCATGGCGGACCAGGAATATCCGGGTGACGTTTTCCTGCCCGGCAAAAGGCATGGCCGTCACCTGCCCGTTGCTGAATTTGATGTGTTCGGGAGTGATAGCCTGAATGGAGACGGGCTGGTGGCGCCTCAATAACGGAGGGTTGCAGGACGCCAGGGCAGCTAACAGAACCAGGGCCTTGCTCAGCCGGGTGACGTTGGGCATAGAAATGTAATTTGCCGCAAATATTATAAGATTTTCCAGATTTCGGAAACCCGGAAAACCTCACGCTATTTTACCGCTTCTTTTTCGAAGATATCGGCTTCCACCTGGTTGCGCAGGAGGTCATCCATGGTTTCCCGTTTGCGGATCAGGTGAGGCTTCCCTTTGTAGATGAGCACCTCTGCCGGGCGGAAGCGGGAGTTGTAGTTGGACGCCATGGAGAAGCAATATGCGCCGGCATTGTGGATACAAAGGATGTCGCCCTCGTGGATCTCGGCAATGCGGCGGTTGATGCCGAAGGTGTCCGTCTCGCAGATATACCCTACGACGGTGTAAAAGCGGGCCTTGCCCTCCGGCCGGGAAACGTTGGTGATGCGGTGGTAAGCGTTGTAGAACATGGGCCGGATCAGGTGGTTGAGCCCCGAATCGATACCGGCAAAAACCGTGGAAGTGGTCTGTTTCACCACATTGACCTGCACCAGGAAAGAGCCGGATTCACTGACCAGGAATTTGCCCGGTTCGAACATCAGGGTAATATCCCGGCCGTATTCCTGGCAGAAGCCGTTGAACCGTTCGGAGATCTTTTCACCCAGTTCCTCGATATTCGTTTCGATGTCGCCTTCCTTATACGGCACCTTGAATCCGCTGCCGAAGTCGATGTAGTCCAGGTTCGGGAATTCTTTGGCGATCTTCAGCAGGATCTCGGCGCCGAAGAGGAACACGTCGGGGTCCAGTATGTCCGACCCGGTATGCATGTGGACGCCTTCGACCCGGATGCCGGTGGCCTCGATGATGCGGTGCACCAGGGGCATCTGATGGATGGAGATCCCGAATTTGGAGTCGATATGGCCCACGGAGGTCTTGTGGTTGCCTCCCGCCATGATGTGGGGGTTGATGCGGATGCAGACCGGCACGTCGATGTGGGCCTGGCCAAACTGCTCCAGTATGGAAATATTGTCGATGTTGATCTTCACCCCGAACTCCACGGCCTCCTGGATCTCTTCCAGGCTTACGCAGTTGGGCGTGTAAATGATATCCTGAGGGGCAAAACCCGCCCGTATGCCCACTTCCACCTCCTGAACAGAGACCGTATCCAGGCCGGCGCCCAGCTCTTTGAAATACTTCAGGATATTGATATTGGACAATGCCTTGCAGGCGTAATTGATCTTGAGGTTCTTCACCTTGAAAGCTTGAGTGATCCGTTTGTACTGCCGCTCGATGATCGCACTGTCATAAACGTAAAGCGGGCAGCCGTACTGCTCCACCAGTTCCAGAGGGTCGACGCCCCCACTCAGCAAATAGCGGTTGTTTTCCAATACCATTTTTTCAGAAAGTTGAAATTGAAAAAGTTTAGGTTAAAGCCCGCAAATATACGGTTTTTCAGAAGGGGATGCCAGTTTTTTTATGGTTTCACGGGTTCACGGCTGGCCCACCATGTGGACAGAAACATTGAAACATGACAAGGAGGCAAAGCCCCAGGATATTCACTCCCCGTCCTCTCCCGGCAATTGTCGGGGCCGGCCGGGTAAAATTCACTAATTCACTCATCCACTAATCCAGTCCATGTACTAACCATGAAACACCTCCCCAGGTAACCATTTTACCTTTTCTCAAATACATACTACAGAAAAATGCCGCTCCCATACACCAAATCCACAAAAAATTGCATCTTGTATGTATACAATGACCGTGATCAACCGGAAACAAGGCCCCGTGACAGAACAAGAGCTCATCCAAGCCTGCATAGAAGAAGACCGGCGCGCACAGAAGATCCTGTACGACCGCTATTCCCCCGTTATGTTCGGCGTGTGTAAGCGCTACCTGAAAACCCGGGAGGATGCCGAAGATGTGCTGGTCGAGGCTTTCTTCAAGGTGCTGACGAATATCCACCAATATAAAGGCGACGGCAGTTTTGAAGGATGGATCCGGCGCATCGTCGTCAACGAAGCGCTCATGTTCCTGAGGCGGCGCCACAATTTCAACATGAAAGTAGAGATCAGCAACTACGATGCCCCGGCGCCGGCAAAAGCCGTCGGCCGGCTGGCCGAGCAGGATATCCTCAACCTGCTGGAACAGCTGCCCACCGGCTACCGCACCGTTTTCAACCTCTACGTCCTGGAAGGGTACAAACACCGCGAGATCGCCGATATGCTGGGTATCAGCATCAACACCTCCAAGTCGCAGCTCATCCTGGCGCGCAAGCGCCTGCAGGAACTGCTCGAGCAGGCCGGCTACCCGGGGATCGAGGGGGCGGCGGGGTAGTTCGTTAATTGAGTTAATTGAGTTAATTAGGTGGATTGAGTAAGGAACCAATCAACCCAATTTTACCCTGAGCTTGTCGAAGGGCAACCAAATCAACCAAATCAACCAATCAACCAATCAACCAATCAACCAAAACCATGGCACGCAAAAGAGACCTTTTCGATTTTTTCAGAGACAACCAGCGCCGGTTTGACGAGGCACCCCCCGCCCGTTCCTGGCGGCGGCTGGAGCGGCGGCTTGATGCCCACCGCACCCGCAACCGGATATCCCGATACCGGGTACTGGGTATGGTGGCGGGCATTCTGGTGCTCGTCGTCCTGGTTGGGCTGGTTACCCTTAGCCTGGGCCGGCAACAAAACCTGCTGCTGGCGGCCAACCGGCAGGCAACGCCGTCCGGGCTGGAAGAACTAACCGTAACCGATGCCGACCGCAATGGCCTGCAAACCGTGCTGGCCGTGCAGCGCGCCCAGCAGCACCTGCAGTATCCCATATCGGAAGGGGCGCCGGGACAGAAGCTGCTCACCCCCGGCAAAGAGGGGCTGGAGGGCCACCCCACCACCCTGGAAGCGTTCAACTGGATGGCCGGCCGCTGGCAGTCCCGCGAGCACGGCGAGCTGGCCTTCGAGGAATGGAACCGCGTCAGTGAGCATGAACTCAGGGGAGTGGCCCGCCTCGAAACAGGCGCAGCCGGGCAGGAGCACATGCGCCTTTTCCAACAAGGCAATAAGATCTATTTCAACACCGATTTCGGAGGGCAGGAAACCGTTCAGTACACCCTCATCGCCATTAACGGCACCGAAGCGTTGTTCGAAAATCCGGATACCGGCTTCCCCCAACAGATCCTTATCCAGCGCCAGGGCCAGGCCCGCATGGCTGCCATCTACCAGAACGCCGAATCTCACCTACCGGATACCGAGCGCATCCGGAACCTCCGGCAGCGCCATACCATCCGGCCGATGCAGGCCGTGCGCCAGCTGAGCAAAGTGAGCCTGCAGTAGGGTGGTTTGAGCGTTTGTTGTTTGTTGTTTGTTGCCTGTCTGGAATGCCCGGACAGCTCCCCAACAAGCAACAAACAACCTATCCCCCCCTCCTCCATGAACATTCTCCCCTTTCATTTCCTTTTACTTTAGGTAAGTTTTTTTTACGGCCTACTTACCCTTTTTTTTCACAACACAAAACCTTCTATTTTTCAGCCCTCCAGACTATGGGCCTCGACTTTCATCTGAAAATCCTGTAACTTTGAAGTTTTGTGTATACCCAGGCCTATATTGGCATCCGTTCAGGGTATGTTTGGAGGTAGTGTTTTAGGCCACCCTTAGGGCTGCCTCCAAGCATGCACCAAAGAGTAGGAGAAAACGAAATGAACTTTTTGCTCCAAAAGCTGGAATCTCACATAGGCGAGGACGCGCTGATCGAAGGGGGCAACCTGCTGGAAGCAGGTGCGATTGCCAACCTTTTCGAGATGGAAAAGCACCTTTGGCTGGCCACCGTTGAGGGGTATGAAGTGGAACTCAAGGTCAGCCCTTCCAAAGTACTGGGCGGCACCTGCGAATGCGATCGGTTTGCCGAAGACGGCATGTGCGAACACCTCGCCGCCGTGATGATGGCCCTACGCCGCAAGCAGCAAGCCAAAAAGCAAAAGCAGGAGAAGGCCAGAAAGGAAACCCAGGGCTCCAGGAAACTGACCACCGGCATCGTGCTGGACAATGTGAGCCTGGAAGAACTCTCCGAATTCGTGCGCGACTACGCCAAGGCCAACCGCAACTTCGCCATCGCCCTCAAGGCCCGCTTCGCTTCCACCGTCTCCGAGATCGACAGCAAGGAAAAATACTTGCAACTCCTGGACAGCACCATCAAGGCGGTGCGCAAGCCCGACCGTTCCATTTCCACCCGCGGCAGCCAGCGCCTGATCAAAGTGCTGGAGGAATTGCACCAGCAGGCCGGCCAGGCATTCCTGGAGCGCGATTTTATCGAGCTGGCCTTCATCTGCCAGAGCATCATCGAAAAGATAACGCCCGTCCTGAAAAAGGCTAAAGGCAAACAACGGGAACTGAAACAGGATGTGGCCCGGGCCTTCGACAACCTGCACCGGCTGCTGGATAAAGGCCCTGCCCCTACCCTGCTGCACAGCCTCTGGAAATACTGCCTGGAAGAATACAACAAGCTGGTGTACCGCACCAACGGCATCGACCTGTCGTTCTTCAAACTCATGGTGCAACTCGCCGAAGAACCGGCCCAGCAGGAAACCCTCCTGGAAGCCCTGAATGATTACATGGAAAAGTACCAGGAAGAGGGCCGCTCCGTCGCCCCGCTGCTGCTCATCGAACTCAGCGCCCTGGAAAGGGCGGGCCGGCAGGAGGAAGCCCGCCGCCTCATGGAAAGCAACCTGATGCAGCCCGACGTGCTGCTCTACGCCATACAGCAGGCCATCGCCAAAGGGCAGATCCCCCGCGTCAAAGCCCTGGCCATCACCGGCCTGCGGTTTGAATTGCCCCCGGAGGTGAAGGCCCGCCTGGAAGAAATGCTGCTCAAACTGGCAGAGGACGATGGTGAAAAACAGGAAATAAACCGCTATGCCCTGCGCCGCTTCCTCGATACCCAGGACTTCGCCTACTTCGAGAAAGCGCGCCGCGCCGCCGGCGATGATTGGCAACAGCAGGTAGAAGATACCCTGGCCTACTTCCAACAACTCCCCTATGCGCCCAGCCGCCGCAATACCATCGCCCGCATCCTCGCCGAAGAGGGCCTGCATGAGCGCCTCATGAACTACGCCGAAGAGGTTCAATCCCTCGACCTCCTGCAGGAATTCTCCCCCCACCTCATCACCGGCCACCGCGAACGCCTCCTGGAACTGTACCGCAAACTGCTCACCGACTTCCTGCGCAACCACCTGGGCCGCAAGACCTCCCAGCGCATCCGCGAAGCCCTCCAACGCCTCCACGAAATCGGCGCCGGCAACCTGGCCGTCCTGCTGGTGGAGGAGTTCCGCAGCCAGTACCCGGAGCGGCATTCGCTGATGGAAGAACTGGCGCTGTTTTAATTCAAAATGTAAAACCGCGAAATCTAAAATGTAAAAGGGGCAACAACCTGGCAGCTCTTAGGGGCACTTTCGCATTTTGCAGTTTTACTAATTGTAACGTTTTGCGTAGCTGCCCTGAAGACGTGAACCCGGATCGGGGTTGTGCAAAAAGGTCTAAAGTAGACAGGATTAACAGGATTTACAAGATGTAGTAGCTTGCGCTACAGGGGTGTACATATCCTGAAAATCTTGTCAATTTTGTCCAACTATACTTTTTTCACAACCCCTCGAAGACGTTACCCCAGTCAATTTGAGGGAACGCGGGTTTATCGTCTTCGACGCCAAAAAATTTTGGCGAACCGAGTTAGCGTTGATTTTTCGTCTCTGATCCGGGACATACATCATTGTAGCTACGCAATCCGTTATAATCAG
>JAGFJE010000694.1 GCA_024103175.1 Phaeodactylibacter sp. | reverse complement strand
ATAGGTGCCGGGGTTGGGATACGTATAGGAGGTTCCCCCCACGGTATTGTCATCTTCCGTTCCATTATCATCGAAATCCCAGGAGTAGGTGGCGCCCATCTCTACACGGGTGGAAGCATCGGTGAAGAAAGTAGCATTACCCACCTGCACGGTAGTCGCCGTAAATGAGGCTTTAGGAGCACAGGTTTTCACTTCCATCAACAGGTAAGACGCATTGGTGCTACTACCCCAGGACCAGTTCATGGATTCCAGGGCCGAACTGATCGGTTTGTGGCTGCCCTCTACTCTGTTATCACAGGGCGAACTAAGCCCCGTTTCAACATATTGGGTTTGATTGCCTCCGGGAGCCGGGTTCAGTGCGTTGCCGATCCGCAGGAAGTCTATCAGGATATTATCCGCATCTACGCTGAGGCTCTGGGTAAAGCCGGGAATGCTGTTGAATGTCCGTGCTGTCGTATTCCCGACCGGGGTATCCTGGTTGACGTAATCAAAAACCGTGACGCCTCCCTGGATGCAACCAGCAACTGTCATCGTTATGGCCAGGTCGCCGGTGATGGCATCGCCCGTACCCAATGGTAAATACCAGAATTGAGAGACGCCATTCTGAGCCACACTAATGGCAGGCGTCAGGTTTTGCCCGTTGAAGCTGATACTGGTAATAGCACCGGTATTCCGATATACCCCAACGGCCATCAAGCGGTTGGCGCCGGCAGCCACGGTATAACTGTTTTGAGTGAAAGAAGTGCAAACGCCACAATAGAACCCCTGCTCACTCCCCGCTTGCGCCACCACTTCAGTGGAAGCCTCAAAGATCTCCGTTTGCACCGTTGTGGAAATGATGCAGCCATCATCGTCGATCGTCAATTTTGCCGTGTAAGTCCCCGTATTCAGGTACGTATATCCCACATCGCCAACCGTTGTCGACTCAATAGAACCATCGTTGTTGAAATCCCACGCATACGTCGCCACACCTGAAACACCCGTCGATTGATCCGTAAACATGGTTTCATTGCCCAGGATCACCGGATCGGCGGTGAAAGCGATATCAGGGGGTTGGCATCCTTCGTAGAGGTACACGGAGCCGGCCTGGCTGCGGATGTTGTTGCCGTTGGCATCTTGATCTTCCATTTGGGCGCCAATCACCGCCCGGTCTCCCCAGAGCGCCAGCCCGCGGCCGTATTCATCCCCAAAGTAAGCGTCGGAGGCGGTGTTTTTTTGTACTTCCACCCAGTCTCCGGCGGCATTTTGCTCGAATAAATAGGCGGCGCCGACATCCGTGCCGAAGCCATCCTCATTGGGGGCGCCGACTAATGCATATTTTCCGGAGATGGCTACTGCATAGCCAAAGCGGTCATCGGCTTCGCCATCTGAGGCGATCAGTTTGGCAGTCTCTCCCCAATTGTCAGCCCCTCCTTCCTCTTTACTGAATATATAAGCGGCCCCGGCATTGGATCCGTTCTCATCTTCAAAGCGGGCTCCGACGATGATGTTATCACCGGAAATACTTAGATCCGATCCGAAAAGGTCGCCGGGCTGGGCGTCTGAAGCGAGTAGTTTTTTGATCTCTCCCCAGTTGTTGACGCCTCCCTGATCTTGTTTAAAGATATAAGCAGCGCCCGCATTGGATCCGCCCTGGGTTTCCGTGTGGGCGCTCAGCACTGCGTACTCGCCCGAAATGGCCACGCTGAGCCCTCCGCGATCGTTGGCCTGCGCATCGGCAGCCACCAGTTTTTTCACCTGGCCCCAGTTATTACTCCCGCCTTTATCCTTATTAAAAATATAGGCCGCGCCGGCATCCGAGCCCCCATCGTCATCATAGTAAGCGCTGACGATGGCATTGTCTCCCGATATATCTACACTATACCCAAACCAATCTCCCGCCTGGCCATCGGAGGCCGTTAGTTTTTTGACTTCGCCCCAATTATCGGCGCCACCTTCATTTTTGTGAAACACATAAGCGGCGCCCGCCTCACTACCTTCCGTATCTTCTGAATAGGCCCCTACAACAATAAATTCACCATCAATACTTACGCTGTACCCAAAGTAATCATCACTTTGCGCATCCGAAGCCGTCAGCTTTTTGACTTCCCCCCAGGCGCCTGATCCACTGTGATCTTTTTTGAATACATAAGCTGCGCCCGCATCCGAAAGGCCGCCGTCTTCCTGAAAGGCGCCCACCACCACATAATCGCCATAGGTGTCTACGCTAAAGCCGAAGCGGTCTTCCACGTCGCGGTCGGAAGCTACTTGTTTGAGGATATGCCGCAGCACCTGCTCGTCGGGCGCTTTGACGATCACGTTGATTTGCCTGAAAGATGTACACCCCAGGCCATTGGTGATCGTGAGCTTTGCCGTATACGCTCCGGCTACCGGATAGGTATGCGATACACTGCCTACGGTTGTTGCATCTTCATTCCCATCATTATCAAAATCCCAGGAATAGGTGGCTCCTGCTTCTACATTGGTGGAGGCGTCGGTGAAGGTGGTGGGGGCTCCTTCTGTTACGGTCGAAGCCGCAAAGGATACGGTAGGTATCTGGCATGTTTCGAAAAAATAGGCCGAGCCGG
>JAGFJE010000613.1 GCA_024103175.1 Phaeodactylibacter sp. | reverse complement strand
CGGATAGTGGTATTGTTGCCTTCGGGTTTGGGCGCTGAGCTTCTGGTAATTGTTACACTCAACGGCAATAGGTTTTGTGCATTTGTGGGTGGACTTCCCCTTTAGGGGATTTGAGGGGCTGGGAGGGTATTGCAACCAAGTATAATTGCCAGAGGGCCCCACCCCTCTTCATTGAAGCCGGCCTCATAGTTGAAGGGAGGAAAATAATCCCACTCTTCCTTACCGGTGCGCAATTGCCAGGCCTGTTCAGGCAGGTACAGCAAGGCTTCAAATTCCATATCCTGCGGCATTTCTTCCGGGTGAGAAAGGATGCGATAATAAATTTCCCTCCCATTCGCAACTACGGCACAGCGGGCATAGAGGAAACCATCGGCAGAAAAATAATCGCCTTCGGCAGCATAGGCATCTGCGTAGCTTTTACCGTCTAACTGATACAGCAGCTTTGCCTGTATGTCTGCAAAGGCCCGGATACCCGTTTCCGGAAAATGGCTCAACGCAGCAATTGCAGGGGCCAGCACGGCATTGTCATCTCCCTCCTCTTTCCAGTCCAGTTGCCCGATAATACCCCAAAAGCGGTTTTCGTCCATTTCGGCCGGGGTGTCAGACATACGCTCGGCAATGAAGTCGGCGAACTCTTTCAATTCGGCAGGCTCCAGTTTGGCAATTGCGGCTTTAAGGAAGAAAGCGACGATCAGTAAAAAGGAAAACAGGATAAGGGCCAGGTCCGGATAAGAATGGTGATGGATTATAGCGCCGGATCGTTTTTCCTCCCTTCAAACGCAACCAAACAATGCACCCCCCGTAAAAAAGAGATAATCATCATAAAATGCTTTGAAATCCGGAATCCCCCCGCGCCCGCCCGCTGACTGAGCGGAGTCGAAGTCAGCGCCCGGCCATTACCCATTTACCTAACCCGTTCTACTATGAGCAAAACCACCATTCCCAATGCCGCCGCCAACGGCGCCAACCCCTCGCTGGCAGAGATGCTGCCTGCTTTCGAAACCGACTCCCGCTTCGGCGAGGAGCAATCCGCCAAGGTCGACGGCGACCCGCTGGTGCTGCAGAATTTCCTGTTCATGTTCTACGACCAGGACAATGTCACCGCTTCCCTGCGGCAGGAGATCTATCAGGTCGACCGGGAGAACGAGCGCCATAAGGAGTCCGTCAAACAGTACCGCCAGGAGGTAGAGGCCCTGCGCGGCAGCACCCAGAATTTCATCACCGAGCGCGCCCGCCTGGTGGCCGAACGCCAGAATGAGGTTGCCAATAAGAAAGTGGAGATCCGCCGCATCAAAGGGGGCGACTACACGCTGCTCGGCACCAACGCCCACCCGGCCAACCGCCTGGCGTACTGGATCGCCGTGCTGATCCTGGTGGTGCTGACGGCCTACCTGATCAGCTTTTATGCATCCGTAGTGTATAACGCTTTCCTGCTCGACCCCCTGGCGCTCATCACTCAACAGGCAAACGCGAATAGCTTTTCGACGGTCACCATCACCAATGTGCGGGCATTCCCCCTGGTTTATCAGGAATACGGCGTGTTGGGAGTTTTGTTCCTGCTCAGCGGCGCCTTCGTTTTCATCACCCTGGGCTTCCTGCTCTACTGGTTCAGCCATTCCAAAAGCAGCGTCTGGCATTATGTGCTATATGGCTTTACCTTCCTGTTCGACGCCTTCCTGGCCTACGAGATCGTACAGAAGATCTATGTTTCTCAGTCTTTTGTCCTGGAACAGCCGCCATGGTCCTTCCGCATGGCCTTCCAGGATGCGGAGTTCTACATCATCCTTTTCGCCGGCTTCGGCATCTACCTGGCCTGGGGGCTGCTGCTGAAGTACG
The DNA here is from genome assembly GCA_024103175.1 of Phaeodactylibacter sp. Classification (GTDB taxonomy): domain Bacteria; phylum Bacteroidota; class Bacteroidia; order Chitinophagales; family Saprospiraceae; genus JACJXW01. Next base: position 2,962 of record JAGFJE010000613.1, on the reverse strand, counting down.
TCCTGGAAGAATTCCACAAGATCCTGCCCGCCATTTCAGGCATCAAGCGGCGGCGGGCGGAGATCAGCCGCCTGGAGCAGGAAGTAAAGGAGGTCCAGGCCCAGTTTGGCGAGAAGATTCAGCGCCTGGAAAAGGAAGCCGATGAGATCGAACAGCGGCAGGTGGGTTTCTTCGTCCATGCCCTGGAGCAGAACGAGGCGCGCATCAACTCCCTGCGGGAAAAGCTGCGCAACCACCTGCAGAGCAGCGGCTCCTCGGCCCAGAGCCTGCGGGTGCACATCACCTCCTTCCTCACCGGCTGGTGCAAGAGCATCCACGGCTCCCGGCCGGCGGAAGAGGCTCAAAAAATGGTGGCGGAATGCCACAAAGTGGTCAATAATTTTTATCAAACCATAGGTTTAAACTAACGGGATCATGCGTGCTATTTCTTTTTTCCTTCTGGGCTCAGCCCTGGCGCTGGCACTGACAGCCTGCGGCGCTGGCGTTGTTGAAGAAACCAATCAGAGCGCCGGCCTGGAGCCCCTCAATGTGGTGGTCGTCCTCGACCTGTCCAACCGCCTGGTAAAAACGCCGGGGCAGGCCGATAAGGACCAGGCCATCATACAGTCGGTAGTAAACATCTTCGCCGAACGGCAAAAGCGGCAGGCCTATCTTACCTCCAGCGACATCCTGCGCCTGGTCGTCGCCCCCCAGCCGGATGTGCCGACCGCCACAAATGACAGCCTGCGGATCGATATGGAAACCAAAAAGGGTAAGATCGGGAACCAAACGCTGATCGGCCTGCCTAAATTCAAGGCGGAGCGCGAACGCTTCGAGCGCGCTCTCGGCCAATTGTACCAACAAGCCCTGGCCGACCCCTTCACCGGCGCCGACCTGTACACCTTCTTCTGTACGGAGCTGCCCAGGAACTTCGCCGACCCCGGCCGGAAGGCCAAAGTCCTGGTGCTGACCGACGGCTACCTGGAGTTCGATAAAAAATACCTCTCCCAACGCCCCGCCTGTACTTACATGAGGGACCTCGACAAGATGCGCCGCGAAAAAAACAGGTGGAAGGATCGCTTTGAGAAGAAAAACCTGGCCCTCTGCCCCTGCTCCACAGCCCGCTTCCCCGACACGGAAGTGCTCTTCCTGGAAACCGCCCCCCTTTTCAAAGGCTCTTCTGTCTATGAATTCCCCATGATCGAGCACTACTGGAAAACCTGGTTCGACAGCATGGCCCTGCCCGCCAGCATCGAACCTCACGACGCCATGGCTACTAACATTGAAGATAAGATCCGCCAGTTCCTCCAGTGACCGAATCACGAATCACGGATAACGAATCACGGATAACGGATCACAAGTAACGAACAACGTATCACGAATTACGAATCCCCCGCCCCCCAACAATACAGCAATATGTGAATCCAGGGCTAAAACCAAATAGCTGGCCCGGGGTGCTGATGCTGGAATGCCAGAGCTCGGCCCGATAGGGCCCTAAATGTTGTTAGAATTGAAGCCAAAAGTGCCGCCCAGGCCCAGCGGGCCGGAATGTCGCCTTAATATTCAGGCTCATTGCTCCATTTAATTGCGGCCCTCTGGGCCTGGGGATGGCCATTCCTTGCTTCTTTCTACCAATATTTCGGCCCGCTGGGCCCTGTGGAATTGTCAATTATTCCACAGGGTGAGCCAGAGCCATGCCATTAAGCCCCGGGGTTGCATAGCAATTTAACAATACAACAATCTAACCCTCGCACCATGCAAGTCTACCTCGACTCCTACGGCGCCTTCCTCGGCGTCCGCAACGGCATGTTCTACGTCAAGCCCCGCTACGGGGAAGGGCAGGCATTGCCCCTGCGCAAGGTGAAGGCCATCTTCCTGTGCCGGGGCGTGCGCGTGAGCACCGACGCCCTGGAATTGGCCATCAAGGCAGGCATCCCGGTGCTGCTCACCGACGGCATCGGGCGGCCGCTGGGACAGGTCTGGAGCGGGCAGTTCGGCTCCATCGCCACCATCCGCAAGCACCAGGCGCTGTTCTCTATGAGCCTGGCGGGGCTGTATTACGTCGGCGGCCTGCTGCGCCGCCGGGCGGAAGGGCAACTGAAAATGCTGGGCCGCCTGAAGGAACAGTACCGGCTGAATATCGAAGGATGGGAAAGAGGCATCGAAGTGATACAGGGCATTGCCGACAGGCACAAGAAGGTGAAGGAACTTACCGACAAGGAAGCCCTCAAGCAGAGCCTCCGCGGCTGGGAAGGCACCGCCACGCGCCACTATTTCCAGCTGCTGGCCGCCGCCATGCCGCCGGCCTACGCCTTCAGCGGCCGCAGCAAGCGGCCTGCCTACGACCCCTTCAACGCCCTGCTGAACTACCTCTACGGCATGCTCTACCCCATGGTGGAACTGGCGCAGATGAAGGCCGGGCTGGACCCCTACACCGGCATCCTGCACGCCGACGAGTACAACCGCCCCACCCTGGTGTTCGATATGATCGAACCTTACCGCCACTGGGCGGAATGGACGGCCGTGCGGCTCTGCATGGAAGGGCGCCTGCCCCCCGATGCTTTCGAAGACAGCGAGCGGGAGGGCTTCTGGCTGGCCCGCCCCGGGAAGAGCGTCGTCATCGACGCCTTCCTGAAATACCTGGATGAGAAGGTCAGCCAACAGGGAAAACTGCGCCGCCGCGCCACCCACATCGACCTCGACGCGCTGCGCCTGGCGGGGAGGCTGCGGGAGATGGAGTTATAGAACACGGAGATAGAACGCGGATGACGCGGATATAGCGGATTTCCGCGGATATAGTACTGGAATGGCCCTCGGTTTTCGGGAATGTGCCGGGCTTTGTTGCCCACTTATACTCTAAGGGCCCGGAGAAGAATAACTTCCCCATTTGATGCGGCTCTTTTTCCGCTATACTTCGTTGCTCGTCGGTCGCGTAGCTCCACTATGCTTCCTTCTCGCGCCTTGTCTAGCGAAAAAATAGCTC
>JAGFJE010000608.1 GCA_024103175.1 Phaeodactylibacter sp. | reverse complement strand
CTTCCTCCAGCTTTTTCTCCTCGCTGGAAGGAACGGTGATGTAGTTGTATTCGGCGCTGCCAAACATCCCTACGCGGAGGGCGGCGCCAGCTTTATTCTTAATTAGAGAAACATCGCCGATGGACCTGTCTGCCTCATAAGACAGTTCCGGGGGCAGGGCATCCAGCCGGTTCAACCCAGCAATCAGGCTGGAATGGAAGGGCGGCTGCTCCGGAAGAGGATAAACAGGAGCCGTCAGCTGCCGGCCCCGCAGTTCCAGGGAAGCCAGGGGGGACAGGAGGCGGGGTGCGGCCTGGCGGTTCTCGTCGCCGGCAATTGCCGCCCGTTGAGAAGGAGGCAAATGGGGGGAGGTATTGGCGCCGCTGCCATTGGAGGCGCCGCTGCCGGCTACAAGGCCCGGGCCAGTGGAGGCGCTTTCCGGTGAAAGGCCGTCCCGCCCTTTGAAATTTGGCCCATTAGGAGTATCGAGCGAGGCGGGCCCGGCGGGAAGGTTTTTTTCCTTGCCATCGGCCGGCCTGTGCTCAGGTGCGCTCTCCAAAGCCTGAGGCAAACCAGGGCTGGCAGCCGAGCCGCCGGGAAGGTATTGCCACAGGAAAAGGAAAAGCAGCAGCATCAATGCCAATTCTGTAAGTTTGTAGCGCAGGACTTTTCGCGGCCAGGCAAAGACCTCTTCCAGGAGTGCCTCCATCCGCTTCCAGTGGCCGGCCTGATAGGCGGCCTGGTAGCGGTGGAGCTTCTCAAATACCGCCTCATCGAGGTGTTTCGTATCGGCTGCCGGCTGGCCTTCACCCCCTATACCCATAGCCTCCTCATTCAGCCTCTGTTCCATAAGCTGCCAGGATCCGGCGTCGAAGGGCGCTTCGAGGCCCTCCAGCTTCTCCTTAATGATTCGGTCTATCGGATTCATCTTCTTCTCCATATCCGTATGATCTCGAGCTCAGCAGAGCCTGCAGTTTTGAGCGCGCCTTCACCAGGTTGGACCGGGAAGTGCTCTCGGTAATGTCCAGCATCTCGGCAATCTCCCGGTGGGAATAGCCTTCGATGACATAGAGGTTGAATACGGCACGGTAAGCGGGCGACAATTGCTGGACGGCGTCCAGGATCTCCCTTTCCGTGCACTGGCTGACGGCGTCGGCGTCATCGGCGCTCAGTTCGTATGCTTGTTCGATGTCCTCCGTGCGCCGACGGATGCTCTTCCGGTAATAATCGATGGCCGTATTTACCATAATACGGCGAATCCAGGCCGAAAGTGACGTTCCCGGCTGGTATTTTTTTATGTGCTTGAACACTTTGATGAAGCCCTCGTGCAAGATGTCCAGCGCTTCTTCCTCATCATTGGAGTAGCGCAGGCAAACGCCCATCATTCGGCTGTAGTACTCTTCATACAACACCTTCTGGGCCCAGCGCTCCTGTTGGGCGCAGGCTGTGATCAGGCTCTTTTCATCGTATTCTAAGGGCAAAGCGATAGTCATGTACGTTTGAACTTGCACAAGTTAGCCCAATTGCCAAAGATTTACAACCGGTTCGATCGCTTTTGACTTCAAGAATACAACGGAAGCCGGTTGGATTGTGCTGCCAGGCCCCCGGAGTTTTTATGAAAAACAAATTATTTCAAACCAAAAAAGATAAAATTTTTTGTTTTTTTAATTGCAGCTAAATTTGTAATTTTGCGGGACGAATAAGTTTACAGCCAGGAGATTAAAATGAGTGACAACACAAGAACAGTAGAACAGAGCGGCGAGGACAACATCATCACCCTGAAAGGCATGTACCAGGATTACTTTCTGGACTATGCCTCTTATGTAATACTGGAACGCGCCGTGCCTTCCATCTGGGACGGGCTGAAGCCGGTACAGCGCCGCATCCTGCACGCTATGCGCGAGATGCACGACGGGCGCTACCACAAGGTGGCCAACATCATTGGCCAGACCATGCAGTACCACCCCCACGGTGACGCCGCTATCGGCGATGCGCTGGTCAACCTCGGCCAGAAGGAGATTCTCATCGACCCCCAGGGCAACTGGGGCGACGTGCGGACCGGCGACAGCGCCGCCGCCGCTCGTTACATCGAGGCGCGCCTGACCAAGCTGGCCCTCGACATTGCCTTCAACCCTCAGACTACGGAATGGCAGCTCAGCTATGACGGCCGCAAACGGGAGCCGATCGACCTGCCGATGAAGTTCCCCCTGCTCCTGGCCCAGGGCGCCGACGGTATCGCCGTCGGCCTTTCCACCAAGATACTGCCCCACAATTTCGTGGAGCTCATCAAGGCGTCCATCAAGGTGCTGCAGGGAAAAAAAGTAAAAATATACCCCGACTTCCAGACCGGCGGCATGATCGACGTCAGCGACTACAACGGCGGCAAGCGCGGGGGGCGGGTGAAAGTCCGCGCCATGATCGACCGCGTCGACAAGTCTACCCTGGCCGTTCGGGAGCTGCCCTACGGCGTGACCACCACGAGCCTGATCGAGAGCATCATCAAGGCCAACGACAAGGGGAAGATCAAGATCAAAAAAGTGACGGACAATACGGCTCAGGAAGTGGAGATCCTGGTGGAACTGGCCCCCGGCACTTCCCCCGACCTGACCATCGATGCCCTTTACGCTTTTACGCACTGCGAAGTGCCGATCTCTCCCAATGCCTGTGTCATCATCGATGAGAAGCCGCACTTCCTGACGGTGGAAGAGATCCTCGATATCTCCACCGAACACACCAAAGAGCTGCTCCGCCGGGAACTGGAGATCCGGAAAGGGGAGTTGCTGGAAAAGCTGCACTTCGCCAGCCTGGAAAAGATCTTCATCGAAAAACGCATCTACCGCGACATCGAGGAGTGCGAGACCTGGGAAGCCGTCCTGGAAACCATTGACGCAGGCCTGCGCAAATACGTCGCCACCCCCGGCGAGAAGCCTCAGAAAGGGGACAAACGCCTTAAGCTGCTGCGCGACATCACGGAGGAAGACCTGATCCGCCTCACCGAGATCAAGATCAAGCGCATCTCCAAATACAACTCCTTCAAAGCGGATGAGGCCATTGCCAAACTGGAGGAAGAACTCAAAGAAGTACAACACCACCTCGACAACCTGGTGGACTACGCCATCGCTTACTTCGAAGAACTGCTGGCCAAGCACGGCAAAGGCAGAGAGCGCCGGACGAAGATCACCACCTTCGACACCATTCAGGCGACCGAAGTAGTGGCCAATAACGCCAAGCTGTACGTCAACCGCAAGGAAGGCTTCATCGGCACCGGCCTGAAAAAGGATGAGTTCGTCTGCGATTGTTCGGACATCGATGACATCATCGTCTTCCGGCAGGATGGCAAGTTCCTGGTTTCCCGCATCGCCGATAAGGTGTTTGTCGGCAAGGACATCATCCATGTGGATGTCTGGAAAAAAGGCGACGACCGCACGACCTATAATATGATCTATACGGACGGCAAGACCGGCCGCAGCTTTGCCAAACGCTTTAACGTCAAGGCTATCACCCGGGACCGGGAATATGACCTGACTACGGGCGATAAAGGCTCGAAGGTGTTGTATTTCAGCGCTAATCCCAACGGAGAGGCCGAGGTCGTTATCGTGCAGCTGACGCAGGGCTGCCGGGCCCGCATCAAAACTTTCGATTATGACTTCGGCGACCTCGACATCAAGGGGCGCAGCTCCAAGGGCAATACCCTGACGAAGTACCCGGTGCGGAAGGTGTCGCTGAAGGAAATTGGCAAGTCAACCCTGGGCGCCCTCGAAGTCTGGATGGATGAGGTCAGCGGGCGCCTCAATACGGATGGGCGCGGAAAACTCCTCGGGGCCTTCGATACCGGCGACACCATCCTGGCCATTTACAAGGATGGCTCCTACGAAGTGATGGAGCTGGACCTCAACAAGCGCCTCGCGCCCAACGAGGTGGTACACGCCGGGAAATTCGACCCCGATCAGCCCATCAACGCCCTGTATTACGAAGGCGAACGGGGCTGGACCATGGCCAAACGCTTCCTGGTTGAAACCACCACGACCGGCCAACGCTTCCCCTTCCTTACCGAAGACCGCAAAACGAAACTGCTCTACGCCTCCCTCGATGATGAACCCAGGGTGAGGTACAGCATGAAAGTCAATTCCAAAAAGGCCGAGGGGGAGATCAACCTGGCCGATTTTGTCGACGTCAAGGGATGGAAGGCCATCGGCAATAAGGTCAGCGACCAGAGGCTGACGGGCATTACAGAGATCAATGACGAGCCGGAAGCGAGGCCCGGGAAGAAGGAAAAGGAAAAGCCGAGAAAAGAAACCCCTCCTCAGGGCAAGCTCACGGCCGGAGACAGCATTGAGTTTGATATTGAAAAGAACGGGCAGGGCAAGCTCTTTGATTAATCCTGCCCCTCCTCTTCTTCCACTTCTGCTTCCGCTCCAGTGTTCAACAGGCCGAAAGCAAAATCCTCCAGCAGCTTCTCCACCTGGCTCAGGTCGCCGCTCTCCACGGTGATATCGGTCAGAGAAGGCAGGTGCAGGGCGAAATAGATATGGTTGTTGGCCATTTCCAGCAGCGTGCTGGCCAGTGCCCGTGGATACGGGTAGGAAGGGTCGATCTCTTTGATAATGCCGGAGATCTTTTTGGCCAGAGCCTTATAAGTGATGAAGAAGCCGTGTTTGTTCTCCTTGTCCACCTCTTTGGTGTGATAGGCCTTGGTGGCTTCAGCAACGACGATGCGGTGCAGCACATCTTCATCGACAAAATCGATGGATGTATTGCGGCGGGTAGTATCCACGATGGAGGAGATGGCGATCTGCAATTTCTTTCTGGGGTCTTCGATGTTCATGGTATTGTAGTCGATGCGGAATTTCATCCACTCCCAATACCAGCACAACAGGTAGACGAGTAAGAGGTGCTTATTCTCGAAATATCGGTAAACGGAAGCTTCCGTTGACCCGATCTGATCCGCCAGTTTTTTGAACGTAAATGCTTCGAAACCGATTTCGTCGATCAACAGAATGCTGTGTTGAATGATCTTGCGGCCGAGCTTAGTATCCTGCGGGTCCCTCAGGTACAACCTTTCATTCAGCTTCATCTGAATTGTAATAGCCATAGCTCGCTCAGAATTGGTCCTGATTTCAAATGTAAGTATTTATCTGAAAAGGGAGAGGGCTACTATCAAAAAATAAGTGTGAATACTTGCACTGCTACAATTCCCGAAATTTCCCGGGGTCTTTGAGTTTCCTCTTGGCAATTTCCCTTTCCGCTTTTCTCCTCCCGTTGCCGTCGGACTGCTCTTCGGCCAGGCGCTGGAGGCCCTCATCCCTAATGAATGGCTTCAGCCAGTTGACGCATTCTTCAAAGGTTTCAAAGAGGTACTCTTCCGATACCAGGCCGGGAACGAGGTTGATGCCCCGGAACATATCCAGGGGCTGGCCGTGCAGGCCGGTAAACACCACCAGGATGCCTTGCTCCTGTAGCTCCTGAACCGCTTCTTCCATGGCGTACAGGCCAGACTGGTCGACGTAGGGCACCAGGTCCATGCGGATCACCACTGTCCGGATTTTAGGCAGGGCTTTGACCATTTCCTGGAAGCGGGAGGCAAAACCAAAGAACAGCGGCCCGTCCAGGTGTTTGATGAAGACCCGGTCGCCTACTTCATCGATGATGTTGCCTTCGTCTCTCCAGGGTACCTCACGGGCGAAATCCTTGAGGGGAGCCGATTTGGTTTTGTGCTCCACCACATCGGAGATCTTCTTCATGAACAACAAAGCCGAGAGCACCATACCTGCGCCCACTGCAACCAGCAGGTCGACAAATACCGTAAGGAGCATAACGGCTACCATGACAAATGCATCGGAGCGGGGCACCGAGCGAATGTGGCGAAGGCCTTTGTAATCGATAATCCCGATACCCACGGTGATCAGAATACCGGCAAGGACTGCATTGGGGACGTGCCCCACCAGAGAGCCAACGCCCAGCAGCACGACCAGAAGAAAAATGCCGGCGATGACCCCGGAGATCTTGGTCTTACCACCCGTATTGGCGTTGATCACGGTACGCATGGTGGCACCGGCGCCGGGCAGGCCGCCAATGATGGCCGCCCCCATATTCCCGATCCCCTGGCCGATGAGTTCCTGGTCGCTGTCGTGTTTGGTCTTGGTCAGGTTATCGGCGACGATGGAGGTCAGCAGGGAGTCGATTGCCCCCAGGAAGGCCAGGGTCACCGCGTATTCGAAAATGACCACTATATGATTTATATCTGTGAATACCCCGAGGAAACCCAGGTGCAATTCAGGCAGGCCGGTCGGTATCGGGCCGCCGGAGTTGAGCCGCAGCACACTTCCGGACGGCAGCAGAAAAAATGCGACGAGAGAAATCACGATAAGTGCAACCAGCGTACTGGGCACCGCTTTGGTGACACGGGGCAACAGGTAGATCAATCCAATTGTGAGAATAGCGGCGCCGACCGAATAGGCGTTGACGATCTCCGGGATCTCGTGTATAGCGCGGAGCGTACCCATCGGCCCGCCTTCCGGGGCGGACACCCCGAAAAAGGGAAAGATCTGAGTGATCACAATAATGACCCCGATCCCGCTCATAAAGCCGGAAACCACAGGGTATGGTATGTACTTCACATACTTTCCCAGCCGGAAAACACCAAGCAGGGATTCGAGTACGCCGGCCAGAAAAAAGGTGGCGATGATGATCGGAAAAGCAGCCTCCAGACTGCCGGCATAGCCAATGGCATCCGCAATAACTACCGCCGAAACAACCGTCATTGGGGCGGTTGGCCCGCTGATCTGCGTCGGCGTCCCGCCAAATAAGGCCGCCAGTATGCCAATAGCGATTGCGCCGTACAAACCGGCAATAGCGCCCATTTCGGTTTGTTCACCAAAAGCAAGGGCGAGGGGAAGAGCGACAATGCCCGCTGTAAGGCCGCCGAAGAAATCGCCTTTCAGGTTGGAGAAGTCAAATTTCAAGATGTTCAGCATGGTGAGGAGGAGGAGGTTTTTATTAAAAAATGAAGGCTATCTGAAGTAACAATCTTTTAAAATAAGAGGTTTACTCTGAATTAGAAAGTTTTTCGTATAAAATAAGATAGAAAAACCGCCTCAGCCGTACAAAAAAACCAAAAAAAAAGGAGAGGTTGTGAATAACCTCTCCTGAAAAAGCCTCAGTCACCATGCGAATTCTAACCGGGCTGAAAATGCCCGGCTAAATAAAGAATCGCAGTTTTAAACATCTTTATATGCGTAATGGCAATATTCTCATAAATAGTAGTAATGGCCATAAAAATAATAGTAAAACTTACAATGGAACAACGGTGAAAAAAAAATGTTTTTACCAGAGCCTTTTTTTTGGATAAAGTTGAAAGGTATGCTAAAGAGGGCGGGAAGGTCAGGCAACCGAGGCGGCTTCCAGTTGTTTCCCGAGATAAACCAGTTGGAAATTTTCGCCGAGGTCAACGCCATCCAGGTTCGGCGGGATGACTTCCAGCGAGCCGCTTTCCGTTTTTATAAAGAGGGGAACGGTGTCTGCGTTTTTTGCAGTCTCTTCAACGAGGGCCTTCAGTTCTTCCTTATCCGCTACATCCACCTCATGGACAAGGGGGTAATCCCGCGCCACCTCATTGAGGTTGAGAAAATCATCAGTATAGGAGAAAATACCTTGCTGGGGCAATTCAGGCCGGCTCTTTTTCATTTCTTCCGGGGTCATGAGGCGAAAGGCGCCATTCTCTCCGAATATTTTCTGGTATTTGCGCACGGCATATTGGTTAACATCTGCGCTACTGGTCATAGCAACCATATACCCCATATCGAGCAGTTCGAATTGTTCTCCCAGGTCATCGGTATAAATATTGACCATAAAGGCTTCCAGGCCGGCGTCTTTGGCTTTTCTGATGCTGCTTTCATTATTGTCGATCAGCACGACGTGGCGGTTGTTGTTCTGCAGGTACTTCCCGATGATACGCGCCGCGCCATTGGCCCCGATGATGAGGATGCCTTCCGAGGCATCCTGAGTGACCTTCAGCGCTTTGGCCACTACCCTGGCCGTTGTGGCATTGAGCAGGACCGTGCCCAGTACGATCATAAAAACCAGCGGCACCAGGAATTCGGCATCCGGCACCGGAGGTGTTTCCGAAGTCAAGGTGATACCGAACAGGGAGGCGATACCGGCGGCGACGATCCCCCGGGGCCCGACCCAGGAGATGAAGGCCTTTTCGGATAAATTCAGCTCAGACTTCCAGGTGCTGATGAACACGCCCAGCGGCCGGAGGATAAATACTACGGCGCCAAACAGGGCGAAGGCCCGCCAGTCATTGAGGATGATATTGATGTCCTCCATATCGATATTGGCGGCCAGAATGATGAAGAGGATCGAGATCAGCAGCACGCTCAGCGACTCTTTAAAGGAGAGGATCTCCTTCAGCCGCGGCACGTCGAGGTTGCCCATGACCATGCCCATCACCACCACCGACAACAGGCCGGACTCATGGGCCAGCAGGTCTGAAAAGACAAACACACTCAGTACAAACGCCAGCGTGAACACATTGAGCAGGTAATTGGGGACGAGTTCGGCTTTGATCAGCTGATACAGGGCCAGCGCCGCCAGGGCCCCCATCGACAGCCCGATCATGATGATCTGGAAGAAGGAGACGAACGCATGGGAGGTAAACTCCGCCCCCCCCTGGGCAGACCGGATGAACTCGAAAACCAGCACTGCGACCAAGGCCCCGATCGGGTCGATGAGGATGCCTTCCCATTTGAGCACCGTCGATACATTGCGGTTGAGGGGTATGTTTTGCAGGATCGGTGCAATAACCGTCGGGCCGGTAACGATGACCAGCGCGCCGAACAAAAAGGAGATCGGCCAGTTCAACCCAAGAATTAAATGAGCGGCCAGGCCGCCCCCGATAAAAGTGGCAATGGGCCCGAGGGTGATCAGCTTGAGGATGGCCGGGCCAACACCCGAGATCTCCCGCCGCTTCAGCGTCAACCCCCCTTCAAACAGAATGACCCCGATGGCCAGAGAGACAAAGGAGAACAGGTACTTGTCCGGAAAGATCCCCAGGCTGTCCGCTTCCGTTCTGTAGATAGGCTCGAGCAGCTTCTCCCCGTCTGCTGTGAAAAAGGTAGACAACGGCCCCACCGCCAGGCCGACAAGGATCAGCGGCAGGATGGCCGGCACGCGGATCCGCCAGGCGATCCACTGCGCGAGGATACCCAGAATGATTATTCCAGCAAGTTCGAGCATCTGGTTTAGTTGATTGATCCGGTTCAGTTCAGCCAGTGTATACCCGCTACGGTTAATACAAGTAAAGCCCACGCAATATAACCAATATCTTTCACTGCTTTGGGCCGGTTGACAACCGGAACCTTTCTTACGGTAACGGCTGTTTCAAAACATAGTTTACCCGATAGGCCGCCCACCCGCCTTTTACCGATAAACAATCATTATTCACATTTGCCTGAATTCCTTACCTTTGCAGGCTGAAAAAAAAGAACCAAAAAGAATAGATGAAAGTCCTTAAAGAAATACAAAAGCGGCGCACTTTCGGCATTATCAGCCACCCGGACGCCGGTAAGACCACCCTTACCGAAAAGCTCCTGCTGTTCGGAGGCGCTATTCAGGTTGCCGGAGCCGTGAAATCCAACAAGATCAAGCGCAGCGCTACCTCTGACTTCATGGAGATCGAGCGGCAGCGGGGCATCTCGGTCGCCACTTCGGTCATGGCTTTCGAATACCGCGGGCTGAAGATCAATATCCTCGATACTCCCGGACACCAGGACTTCGCCGAGGATACTTACCGCACGCTCACCGCCGTAGACAGCGTCATCGTCGTCATCGACGTGGCCAAGGGGGTGGAGGCCCAGACCGAAAAACTGGTGGAAGTTTGCCGGATGCGGAAAACCCCCATCATGGTTTTTATCAATAAACTGGACCGCGAAGGGCTCGACGCTTTCGACCTGCTCGACGAGCTGGAGCAAAAACTGGGCCTGACCGTCCGCCCGTTGAGCTGGCCCATCGGCATGGGGCAGCGCTTTAAAGGCGTTTACAGCCTGTATGAACAGAAACTGGTGCTTTTCCGGCCCCACGGCAAACAGAAGGAAGAAGATACGATCGAAATCACAGACCTGAAAAGCGCCGACCTCGAAAAACACGTTGGTGAGGCCGCCGCCCGGGAGTTGCGCGAAGAGGTTCGCATGGTAGAGGAAGTCTACCCGCCCCTCGACCGGCAGGCCTACCTCGAAGGCGAGCTGTCGCCGGTGTTCTTCGGCAGCGCCATCAATAACTTCGGCGTCCGCGAACTGCTGGATTGCTTTGTCGAGATCGCTCCGGCGCCCCTGCCCCGCATCACCGAGGAGCGGATGGTCGCCCCCGGAGAAGATCAGTTCGCCGGCTTCGTTTTCAAGATCCACGCCAATATGGACCCCAAACACCGCGACCGCATCGCCTTCCTTCGGGTGTGCTCGGGCAAGTTTCAGCGCAACACCAACTACCTGCACGTCCGCCAGAACAGAAAGATGAAATTCGCCAACCCCACCAGCTTTATGGCCGATAAGAAAATGGTGATCGACGAGGCCTTTCCCGGCGACGTCATCGGCCTGTATGACTCCGGCAACTTCAAGATCGGCGATACCGTTACGGAAGGGGAAGTTCTACATTTTAAAGGCATTCCCAGCTTCTCCCCCGAGCAGTTCCGGTACGTAAATAACGCCGACCCGATGAAATATAAGCAGTTGGATAAAGGGCTGGAGCAACTGATGGACGAAGGGGTCGCCCAGTTGTTCATCAAGGAAGACAATGGCAGGAAGATAATCGGCACCGTGGGCGCCCTGCAGTTCGACGTCATACAGTACCGCCTGGAACACGAATACGGAGCGCGCTGCTCTTATGAGCCGCTAAACCTCTATAAAGCCTGCTGGATCACCTGCGATGACGGCAAGGCCCTGAAAGAATTCCTGGACCGCCGCCGTAAAGACATCGCCCGCGATAAGCACGGCCAACTGGTCTACCTGGCCGAATCCGCCTGGAGCCTGAAGATGGCCCGGGAAAACCACCCCAGGGTGGAGTTTCATTTCAAGAGCGAATTTTAGAAATCTAGGGATAAAGCCAGTACCTTTCCACCTTCCCCAGTTTTGAAAGGTCAACCGGGAAAGCGCCGGGGAATTCTTTCCGCAGGCGGAGGGCGGCCCTGTCGGCCTCTTCTTTAGAATTAAAGGCGCCGAGAATAAACTTCCTCACCGGTGTCCGGCCGGCAGTATAGCCGGTAGCGGCCAGCAACAGGCGCCCCGGGTTTTCATCGAGTACCCGGCGCGCCTGGCCCTCTTCCCACCAATCCTTCTCCTGGGCAAACAGCTGGACGCCGTATCCCTTGTTATAGCCGGGAACAGCAGAATTTCCGGAAGCTGCCTTGCCAATTCTCCCGGAAGAATCCTGGTAGGTGTCTACGGCCTTGGCTTCTTCTACCTGGGAGGGAGCAGGCGCGCTGGTGGGCGGAACGAATGGTTTTGGAGGGGTATACGCCCTGTCTTTCGTTTCCGGAAGGTGGTATACCGGGCCGGTGGGAGGCGGATAATCGATTTGCACCGGCCCTTTTTGTGATGCTACCGCCGACGTACTCCGAAGAGCGCGGCGGTTGGCATTTTGAGCCGGAACAACTTCGCTGGCCAGGTAAATCAGTATGGCGATTCCCGTGAGAATGACCAAAGGCCAGGCGGAAGGGGCGGAAGGCTGCCGCTCCGGCGCCGGGGGCGGGGGTTGAAACAGTATCGGGTTGTAAGGCGGATAATTCGGAGGGCGGGAAGGCTGCTGCTGTTCCCGGTTGTATGGGTCGGTTATCCGGGCAAAGAGGTAGCCCATCGCGATGGTGGCCAGCAGGCTTAGCAGGATGATCACAGCGGTTGACATGGGGCGGGGGTTTTTTGTTAACGGGAAAATGGTGTTCGATCCGGGCTCGGGCTGCGAGCACAGCGGGTAGCGGCATTCGAAACGGGTACGGAAGTGGAAGCGGTGCGGTATCTCTCCAGTATGTCTTCTGCGGTACGTGGTGGTAGTTTTCTCGTGTCCTGTCCTTTATTTAAGCTGCATTGTTAAAAGTAGAACGAGAAAAAATTGGTGTTTAGTTCGTATGGGGCGCGAAAATTTCACGCTTCGGATACTGGCCAACATAAATGTGGGGGAAAAATACCGGGTTAGGCTCTCCTTGGCATGCCAGGGACAGGAAACCCCACAACCACGTATTGAATTAAGGTATCAGCCCCTTTTTTCCACCGGAGGGCCAACCTTGCTCCCCAGCCCGGCAAAATCGGCGGCCAGCCTGGCGGCCAGCCCTGCATTATTGAGTACCAGTTGTATATTGGATTCCAGGCTTTTTCCTTCGGTGAGCGCTTCGATCTTTGCCAGCAGGAACGGGGTCAGGTTTTTGCCTTTTACGCCTTTGGCTTCCGCTTCCGCAATGGCCCGGCTGATGGCGATGTTGATGCTTTCGGAGTGCATAGCAAAGGCCTCCGGAATGGGGTTGGCCACGATCAGGCCGCCCTCCAGCCCCAGGCTCCACTTTGCCTTCATCATTCTGGCAATTTCATCGGTTTCCTCCACCTGGAAATCTACCGGCAGGCCACTGTGGCGGCTGTAGAAGGCGGGAAATTCGTCAGTCTGGTACCCCAGCACCGGCACGCCGTGGGTTTCGAGGTATTCCAGGGTCAGCTCCAGGTCGAGGATGGACTTGGCGCCGGCGCAGACGACGGCCACGTTGGTGCGCGCCAGCTCCTGCAGGTCGGCCGAGATGTCCATCGTCTGGGCGGCGCCGCGATGCACCCCTCCGATACCACCGGTGGCGAAAACGGCGATCCCGGCCAGGCGGGCAATGATCATAGTGGAGGCCACCGTCGTGGCCCCGTCCTGGCCGCGGGCCAGCAGGGCGGGAAGGTCGCGGCGGCTGGCCTTGGCAATTTTGGCCCCCATCTCCCCCAGGTAGTCGATCTCTTTGGGGCTGAGGCCGGCCTTGAGGCGGCCGCCGATGATGGCGGCGGTAGCCGGAACGGCGCCCCCTGCCCGAACCTGCTGCTCTACCCGGAGGGCGGTCTCTGCATTCTGCGGATACGGCATCCCGTGGGAAATAATGGTTGATTCCAAAGCAACAACGGGTTGGCCTTTCTTCAGCGCGTCCATCACTTCGGGGGCAATGTCCAGATAATGATTGATCATTGTATTTTGGGAGTATGTTTTCCATCCGAGATCGAATACAAGTTAAAAATCAAGTTGGATTATTTTATATTCAAGTTCAAGAGATTTGCAAAGAATCAGATGTTACGGCTTTTTTTGCGATCCCGCCAACTACATTGCGCTTTTTGACGTTTGTATTTACTGTAGCAAGAAACAAGAATGAAAGGAGCCTTTCAGATAGCCAAGTTTTTCGGGATACCGGTACAGGTGCACTGGACCTTTACGCTGATTTTCGTTTATGTATTCTATGAAGGGATGGGCAAATCGCTGAGCTGGACGGAGATGGGTTGGATGATGGCCTTTGTCCTGGCCCTGTTTGCCTGTGTAGTGCTGCACGAATTTGGCCACGCCCTGACTGCCCGCCGTTTTGGGGTAGACACCCGCGACATTATCCTTTCTCCCATTGGAGGAGTGGCCCGGCTGGACCGCCTTCCGGAACAGCCCATGCAGGAGTTTCTGGTCGCTATTGCCGGGCCGATGGTCAACATCGCTATTGGTGTGGCGCTTTCTTTCATTCCCCTGCTTTCCTCCGAAGAGAGCCGCCGCAATTTTATAAACTTTTTTATGCAGGTGCTCTACCCGCAGAGCAACTTTTTCGTTTCCGACCCTACCCCTTTTCAGTATTTTCTCTTTGGCATGGTGGCCCTCAATATTGTCCTGGCCGTTTTCAACCTGCTTCCTGCCTTCCCGATGGATGGCGGCCGGGTGCTGCGGGCATTGCTTTCTCTTCGGCTGGGCCGCCTTCGGGCTACGCAGATCGCGGTATACGTAGGGCAGTTGTTTGCCGTAGTGCTGATGGCCGCCGGCCTGTGGTATCTGCATTTCATCACCGCGCTGATCGGCCTGTTCGTATTCATCACGGCCGCCAATGAGTACCGGATGGTAAAGCTCGACGGCGTGCTGGAAGGGCATCTCGCCCGGGATATACTCCGCACACAGTATACCAAGCTTTACGCTAAAGACCCCCTCCGCCTGGCCATGGGGCCCCTCAACCAGGGGGTAGAACGCAACTTCCTCGTCTTTGACGAATGGCAAAACCTGGTGGGCGTACTGGCCGAGGAACACATTCTGGAAGCGGCAAAAAAAGAAAGGGCCGGAGAAGAGCAGGACATACTGGCCGGGCAGCTGGCAAACAACAGATTTGAAGCTATTCTGGCTACGGATTCCCTCAAATCCCTCTTTCCGAAAATGCAATGGAAAGGCCAACGGATACTGCCGGTCTACGACAAGGGCAAACTGGTCGGCGTGGTGGACAGGAACGCGCTGAACAACTTTATCTCCCTTCAGGCAAGGCTGGAAAAGAAAAATAGCCCTTTCCGTTTCTGGCAAGGGCTATTTTACCGCCGAAAAAGGCTGGAAAACAACTGATCAACTTACTCGCCCCCTTTTTCCGCGATACCCAGTTTGGCCTCCAGCAACGGCATGACGTCATCGGAATCCTTGGCAAATAGCACCGCGTTGAAAACGCTGGTGTCGAAGATCATGACGTAGCCATTTTCCCCAGCCACCTCCCGGATGGCATCCTCTACTCTCTGAATGATAGGGGAGAGCAGTTCCTGGCGTTTGGCCTCTACTTTTTCGATGACCTCCTGTTCGTAAGCAATGATCTCATCCCTTTTCTGGCTCAGTTCCTGCTCTTTCTCCTGCTGCTGCACCGGGGTGAGGTTTCCGGCCTGCGCTTCCTTGAGGATGGCCTCGTAATCCTGCCTGAACTTCTGGGCCATTTCCTCACCCTTGGCGACCAATTGCTTACGGTAAGCCTCCAACTCGCTGTCAGCCGCTTTGGTTTCTTCCATAGCGGAGATCAGGCTTCCAAAATTGAGGTGCCCATACTTTTCCTGGGCTGTGGAAACCATGCTACCAAAAGCAATAAAGGCGGACAACAATAAGATCTTTTTCATCATTGATTTGAATTTGTCAAAAATGGCAAATTTATTTAATCACGCAAAGGTAGCCCCGCCTGTCGGCTTTGCCAATTTTTTGTTCTTAATTTCCTCTTGCCACCCTGTTAAATAGTGTTATAAATTCCTGATTGACAGGC
>JAGFJE010000589.1 GCA_024103175.1 Phaeodactylibacter sp. | reverse complement strand
GTTCCAGGTTCGCGTCCAAATTTGGGTTTCCCGGTCCGCGCCTGGGTTTGCGTCTTCGAATACTCCTGAACCAACTGATATTATTGAATTAGAATTAATAAGATAATGAGCACCACCGACAAACCGTTAGTCAACAAAATTGCCGCCAGCGGGCTGATCACGCTCAAGCTGGAAGAATTCTTTCCCAAAGCGGAAATCGCCAGGCTGGACCTCAAGGACTACCTCTTTCGGGAACTGCTCCTGAAAGAAAAGGACTTCCGCGATGCCATGGCCGCCCACGACTGGGAACAGTACGAAGGGAAGATCCTCCTGGTGTATTGCTCCACCGACGCCATACTGCCCATGTGGGCCTTCATGCTGGTGGCCTCTTATGCTGCGCCCTACGCCACCGACGTATTCCAGGGAGATGAAAAGGAGTACTACCAGGCCTATTATACCAAAACCCTGGCGGAGCTGGATATCGAAAAATACCGGGACGAACGCATCATCATCAAGGGCTGTACCGACAACAAGCCCATCCCCGCCAATGCTTATGTAGAACTGACAAAGCGGCTGCGGCCCCTGGCCAAAAGCATTATGTACGGAGAGCCCTGCTCAACGGTGCCGATCTATAAGAAGCCGAGGAAATAGGGGGTGGGAGGTTTGATGTTTGATGTTTGATTTTTGATGTGGGATGTGGGATGTTTGATGTACGATTTTTGATTTTTGATGTGTGGCTCACCGGAGCAGCCCCTGAGTGCACAATACACATCAAAAATTCAAAATCAAAAATCGCAAATCGCAAATCGAATGCCTGTCTTTACCTTTCCCGAAAAAAACGCTATATTGTTGTATCATCCCAACAGCCGGTTGCGTTATAAATGTTTATATCCCAGGAGAAACCACTGATGCAAACGACGAGGCGAACCAACCTATAATTAGAAGACAATTCGGCACTTATTCATTTGAGGACAAGGAGAGCGGCTGCCGCTTTCCCGAAAAATTCGTGAACCATGCACAAAGCACTGCAGTACTACACGCTGGCCCTGGCCGCGTTCCTGACCGTCGCGATATTTGCTTCCTATTCCGGAAAGCAGGGAGCGGAAGAACCGGAGAAGAACCTGAATGCAAACAGCATCCCCCAGGTCATCAAGGCCGTTGACCTGAATAAACCCTTCAATTTTGCCGGGGAACGCCTGCCGATGGATAATTTCGACGTGGCCGAACGGCTCGACCGCGAGCTGCTCGTCAACACCTACTGGCATTCCAACACCGTCCTCAACATTAAAAATGCATACAAGTACTTTCCCGTCATCGAGCGTATCCTTCGGGAAAACAACATCCCCGAAGACTTCAAATACCTGGCCGTGGCCGAGAGCAGCCTGCGCAATGAAGTCTCTCCCGCCGGCGCCCGCGGCATCTGGCAGTTCATGAACGGCACCGCCGAGCAATACGGCCTGGAGACCAACCGGGAAGTGGACGAGCGCTACCACCTGGAGAAATCCACCCAGGCGGCCTGCGAACTGCTCAAGGATTATTACAACCGCCTCGGCAGCTGGACCCTGACGGCCGCCGCTTACAACGCGGGCCTTTCCCGCATTCGCCGCGAAATGGAAGAACAGCGCGCCGAAACGTACTACGACCTCAACCTGGGTTCCGAAACCTCCCGCTACGTCTTCCGCCTCGTCGCCATCAAAGAGATCCTCAGCCACCCGCAGGACTTCGGCTTCTACCTCGACCCGGAAGAACGCTACCCTCCCCTCGACGATTACAAGATCATCGAGGTGAATTCCTCCATCGATAACCTGGGCGATTTCGCCCGCGAACACGGTATGTCCTACCGCATCCTCAAAGTGTACAACCCCTGGCTGCTGGATTCGAGCCTGCCCAACCGCAGTGGGAAGACTTATGAGATCAAGGCGCCGAAGTAGTTGGGTTGATTCGGTTGATTAAGTTGATAGGGTTGATTTGCCGGTACTCCATTGATCGAATCAACCAATCAACTCAATCAACTAATCAACTCAATCAACTCAATCAACTCAATCAACTCAATCAACTAATCAACTAATCAACCACCTCCACTCGCTCCTCCGCCACAGAACTCAATGCAAAGACCCCATACCCTCCCTCTATATTGCCATGCACTGTCACCGGCTCGGCAAAAGGGTTATCCCGGGCGTCCCGGTACTGCCGCAGGGAGAGGTCATACAGGAAGGCATCCCGGGACAGAGAATACAGACGGGCTTTCAGCCGGGCGCCAGGAACACCTTCTGGTATCCCGCCCTGATATAAGTAGAGGCTCACCGTGTAGGAACTCCCGTTGAAAGACTTATCCGTAAAGAGCTGTTCATATTGGTAGCCATACTGCACGATCTGATCGAGTGTGCTGGCGTAAAGGATATTCGTGAAGATAAGAGTATCTCCTCCGGGCTGTACCGAAGAAACCTCATAGAAAAATTCCAGCGCGTAGTAATTCTCCTCTCCTCCCGGATCGGAAAACTGAACCTCGATGCCATCCGCCCGGCGCCCTTCGTCGTCGATAGCTCCATCCCGTTCAAACCTCAGCACTTGGATCGGGACCGGAACGGGCATGCGCTGCTCCCCGGAGATGGCTTCATAGCCCGGAGCGCTCACCTCCATCCGGTAAAAGGCCGGAGCCGCCCCCAAAGGCTCATCGAGAGTAAGAAAATAATTCAGCTTATCCGGAGAAAAGAAAAAATCGCCGCCCAGCAGTTCGCCGTCCCGGAAAAGGCGCACGGTGGCATCTTCCGGAAAATCATAATCCGAAGTGTCGAGGATGCCCAGGCTGTGGGCCACCAGGACTGTGATACCGGTATCCAGGCTGGAAACCCGGGCGTTAAGCGCCAGGCGGGATTCATGCTCCGGAATATCCACTTCCACCACCTGGCTGAAGCTGTCGGGCCCGCAGCCGGAGAACAGGGCAAGAGCAATGCCCAGGATCGTTATTTTTATAATGCCCAGGCGAAACTTGACAAGTTTGCAGTAAAGGCCCACGGATAAACTTGTCAAGTTTGGCCCATTAATAATCGTTATATTTTTCATGATCTTGTTTTTGTCTGGCTACAAAACCTGGCAAGTTTTACCTTGGCCTGCCAGCTGCAGAACTTGCCAGGTTTAAAATTTAAACTGATACGACACCGAAGGTATAATGGGCAGTATGCTTACCTCCCGGAACCTTCTTTTTTCGTAAAATTTCCCTGTTTTCTCATCAAATAGCAGTTCCCGGTCCAGGGTCATATAATAGGGATTGCGGTGGTAATAAGCGTTATAAACGCCCACCACCCAGGTGCGTTCCCATTTCGGTTTTTTCTTGTGGAATTGCACGCTCAGGTCGAGGCGGTGGTAGTCGGTCATGCGGAAGGCGTTCTTCCGGCCGCCGGACTCGATCTCGGCGTTGCCGACGAAGGGCTCGGAGTTGTAGACATCATGCGGATAGCGGAAAGTATTCAGGGTCACAGCGTTACCGGTGCCATAGATCCAGGCGGCGGAGAAAGCCACTTTTTCCGATAAGTCATAATTGAGCACCAGGGAGACATCATGCCGGCGGTCGTACCGGAAGGGAAAACGCCGGCCACTGTTGATCTCGTCGAACTCCCGCCAGTTCCAGCTCAGGGTATAGCCCAGCCAGCCGGACAGGCGGCCCGTTTTCTTCTGTATGAACAGCTCCAGGCCGTAGCTCTCGCCCTCGCCCTGGGTGACCTTGTCCTGCCAGTCGTTCTCCAGGCCGAAGAGGAAGCTGGCGCCCTCCTTATAGGAGATCACGTTGTGCATCTGCTTGTAATACCCCTCCAGGCTCACCTCATAATCTTCCCCGAATGTGCGGGCGGCGCCCAGGGCGGCCTGCCAGCTCTGCTGCGGCTTGATGCGGGCGGTGCTGGGCACCCACAGGTCGGTGGGCAGGCTGAACGACTCGCTGGTCAGCAGGTTGATGAACTGCGTCATGGTGG
>JAGFJE010000532.1 GCA_024103175.1 Phaeodactylibacter sp. | reverse complement strand
CGCGACGACCGCCCATAACTTGTTCCGGCGAATGCCGGAAGCCGGAGCTACGGAAGGAAGGAGCAACGCAGCATGGGCGGAAAAGAGTCCAAAGAATTGTTTAAGAATTTCGTTCCCGGCGCACTAGGTCGAACTGAAATTATCCGCCGTTTTCAGCAATTCCAGTATCTGGGGGTAGGTCTCATCGGAAATGAGGTAGTAAATGAAGCGCCCGTCGCGCCGGGCCTGCACAATACCGCTGAAGCGAAGGATCTTCAGGTGGTGGGAAGCAGCGGCCTGCTCGATCTGCAGCTGCTCATGGATGTCGGTTACTGACATCGGATCGCCTCCTTTCAACAGGATGATAATGGCCAGCCGTATGGGGTGGGCAATCGCCCGCAGCACTTCCGAATATTGTTCCAAACGCTCAAGTTCCGTGTTCGCCACCATGGGAAAATAGTTTTTGCTAATGTAATATATTGCTTACCCGTCCGCCAGGCTACCCTTAACGGGAATCAACAGGCATGGACTTTCCCAGGCGCAAAACCTCATTCAACTGATAATCAACCCATTAACAAAACTCGCCTCCGGTTTGACCCGAATTACTTTTCCCGGCAGGTAACCTTTTCCCGGCCGACAAATAAAGGAGAGAACTCATCACCCAGTATATAGCATAGTCATAATTCTTCGATTTCACGGGCCACTCTGTTTCAGTTGTGGCCCGCGTTTTTAGCCTTTTTCCTTTAGCCGCCAACGGGCATTTTCCACAATATTCTCCCCCTTTCTCCCCCTTCAAATCCGTATCTTTGCGCTACCAACAAAAACCAAGCCAATGATAAGGATCACCGCTTATAGCCTGGCAGCCGCCTGTGCTTTGTTTTTTACAGCCTGCCAGCCCTCCTCCCCCGATACCGAAAACCAGGGCTCACCTCCCGGCCTCGACCTTTCCCTGATGGACACTACTGCCGACCCTGCCATGGATTTCTACCGCTTTGCCAATGGCCGCTGGCTCGGCCAGGTGGAGATCCCCTCCGATGAGGACAGTTGGGGCGCCTTCGACGAACTGGGTGAGAAAACCAGCGAAAAAGTGCGCACTATCCTGGAATCCACCATTGAA
The DNA here is from genome assembly GCA_024103175.1 of Phaeodactylibacter sp. Taxonomy (GTDB): domain Bacteria; phylum Bacteroidota; class Bacteroidia; order Chitinophagales; family Saprospiraceae; genus JACJXW01. The sequence goes on along the minus strand of JAGFJE010000532.1, from coordinate 8,299 downwards.
GCCGGCAATTACGACCCGGCGACCGACCAGGGCAAGGCCGTCCTGTTCTACCAAACCGCGATGGACACCGCCCACATCGACGAACTGGGCCTGAAGCCGATAGAAGCGGAACTCCGCAAAGCCGAGGCCATTTCCAGCCTCAAAGAACTGGAAGCCTACCTCATCGAATCCGCCCCGTTGCAGGCCAACGCCTTCTTCTCCTTCACTGCCGCGCCTGACCGCAACAACAGCGCCGTCAACGCCGGCTTCCTCAATGAAGGCGCCCTGGGCCTGCCCGGAAGGGAGTATTACGTCAAAGACGACGAGGAAACCCTCCGCCTGCAGGGCGAATACAAGGCCTTTGTGAGCCGAGTGCTGCAACTGGCGGGAGCAGAAGAACAAGCTGCGCAACGGGAAGCAGAGGCCATCTTCCAGGTAGAAAAGCGCCTGGCGGAAGCCCAGCTGACCAAGATACAGAAGCGCAACCCCCTGCTGATGAACAACCCCCGGGCGCAGGCGGATATTGCCGCCATGACGCCTTCCTTCGACTGGAAGGCCTACTTCCAGGCCATCGGCCTGGGCGCCGTCGATACCTTTATCGTCATGCAGCCCGCATACATTGAATCGTTAGAAAACACCCTGTCCGAAGAGCCCCTGGACAAGCTGAAAGCCTATACCAGATGGACGCTGCTCAACAGCGCTCTGGCCTACCTGAGCAGCGATTTCGAGCAGGCCAACTTCGACTTCTACAAAGGCGTACTCGGCGGTGTCGAGGAGATGTCTCCGCGCTGGGAGCGCGTGCTGAATACCACCAACTTCAGCATCGGCGAAGCGCTGGGCAAGCTGTACGTCGACGCGTACTTCCCTCCAGAGGCCAAAGCGGTAGCCGAAGAACTGGTAGGCAACCTCAAGGCAGCCTACGGCGAGCGCATCAAAAAGCTGGATTGGATGTCGGACAGCACCAAGGAAAAAGCCCTGGAAAAGTTGTCCAACCTGCGGGTCAAGATCGGTTATCCGGACGAGTGGAAGGACTATTCCAAGCTGGAAGTCAGAGGCAAAGAAGACGGCGGTTCCTACGCCGCCAACATGATGAACGTCTCCCGCTGGGCCTGGCAGCGCAAAGTAGAAAAGGTAGGCCAGCCGGTGGACAAGGGCGAGTGGTTCCTCCCGCCCCAGGTGGTCAATGCGTATTACCACCCGCTGTACAACGAGATCGTCTTCCCGGCGGCCATCCTCCAGCCCCCCTATTACAACTACCAGGCGGACCCGGCGGTCAACTACGGCGGCATCGGCGCCGTGATCGGCCATGAGATCTCCCACGGCTTCGACGACCAGGGCAGCCGCTACGACGCCCGGGGCAACCTCCGGAACTGGTGGACGGAAGAAGACCGCTCCCGCTTCGAGTCCCGCACCAAATTGCTGGTGGAGCAGTTCAATGCCTATGAGCCCCTGCCCGGCCTGTTCGTCAACGGCGAGTTCACCCTGGGTGAGAACATCGGCGACCTGGGCGGCCTCAACGTGGCCTTCGACGGCCTGCAGAAACACCTCGAAGAGCACGGCGACCCCGGCCTGGCCGACGGCTTCACCCAGAACCAGCGCTTCTTCCTCAGCTGGGCCACCGTCTGGCGCAGCAAGTACCGAGATGAGGCCATGAAAAAACAGGTAAAGACCAACGTGCACGCACCGGGAATGTACCGGGCGATCGGCCCCATCGTCAATATGCCGGCCTTCTACGAAGCATTTAATGTCGGAAAAGACAGCCCGCTGTACCGGGCGGATAGCATCAGGGTGATGATCTGGTAGGGATAATGTGGAGCGGCCTCCTACCATTCCATTGATTTCGGAAGTGGAACGGCGGAAGCCTTATTCACAGGCTGATGGCTGAATTGCTGAATGGTTTCTATATTGTTGGGCGGGGCGGGGCTGCCGCCTGAAAGCCAAACTTATTGCTCTCATCATGCTCGAACCATATATTAAGGACATACTGGCCAGCTCCACCGGCCTGCCTTCGCCCCACTTCGAGGGCACGAGCCGGGAGGGCCGCCCCCTGCCCGCCTACCAGTTCGGCAGCGGGCCGTTCCGGATCAGCCTGATTGCCGGCTGCCACGCCGACGAGCCGGCGGGGCCGCGTTTGCTGCGCCACCTGGTGTCTTTCCTGAGCCGGCAGGAAGCAAGCCACCCCCTGCTGCAGAGTTACAGCTGGTGGGCCGTCCCCCACGCCAACCCGGACGGGGAGGCCGCCAACCGGCGCTGGTACAGTGAAAGTGATTCCGACTACAACCTGCCCCGTTACCTGCAGCATGCCGTGCGCGAACTGCCGGGGGATGATATGGAATACGGCTTCCCCATCGAGGGGCAGGCTGGCCCGCTGCGCCCCGAGAATGCCTTCATTTATGAATTCTGGAAAAAGGCGGGCCAGCCCTTCCATATGCACGCCTCTCTGCACAGCATGGCCTTTTCCTTCGGCCCCTGGTTCCTCATCGACCCGACCTGGGCGGAGCGTTCCGATATCATTCAGGAGCAATGCCGAAAGCGAACCCATGACCTGGGGTATTCCCTCAATGACATCGACCGCGGCGGCGAAAAGGGCTTTCACCGCATCAGCGAGGGCTTCTGTACCCGCCCCAATGCCCAGGCCATGAAGGCCTACTTCCTGGAACGCGATGACCCGAAGACGGCTGCCCTGTTCCACCCCAGCTCCATGGAGAGCATCCGCAGTTTTGGCGGCGACTGCCTGACGCTGGTCTCCGAAATGCCTTTCTTCCTCATCCCGAATGAATCGCACAGCATGGGCTGGCCCAATCCGGACTACCAGAAGTGGCAGCGCCTGGCGGAAAAGTGGAAGATGGCGCTCCTGACCGGGAAAAAGACGGAGGAAACGGTACTGCAGGAAGCCCAACACCTTGGCCTGCGTGCCATGCCGGTGGCTGATCAGATGCGGCTGCAGTGGGAATTGGTGGCGGCGGGAGTGCAGCAGGTTGGGGGATGATGTTATTCGTTATTGGGGGCTTGGGCTAGTGGCCAGTCGACTTAAAGTCGCCTGGCCACTAGCCGCCCTGCGCAACAGATCCGCTATCAGCAAAGTTATCCGTTTTTTTGGATAAAAACCAGGACAGTCAACCAGGCATTCTACACTCCTTTTTCAGGGTAATTTACACCAAAAACAGCAGCAGCAGATTGATAATCAAACGGTTTCACCAATGCTCTCTTCCCTGTTTTTACTTTTTCCCACCTCATTTTATATTCATCGCCTGGCTATTTCGTCGAGTGTGAAGCGCCTCATCAGCTGCACGCCTACCCCCAACTGCCACAGGCCGGTGATCACACCCGCTTTAAGCCCGATTGTAAAAGTCTCCTTTGGCAGATCCCGCACCGCGATCATGAACAGCATGCCCAGTAGGGCGGCCCCTATTCCCGTGATGACGATAGGCCGCAGATGCGGCCAGCCGAGATTCAGAAAACGCCGCCCCAGCCAGCAGATCAACCAGGCCCCCAGGCCGCCGGAAATCGGGGCCAGAACGAAAAAGAGCAGGTTGTAGGAAAGGCTGAACAACACCAGCCAGACGGCAAGTGCCAGCCCGGCAAACTGCAATTGAGCGTCCCAGCTTACCTGTGGCCGCAAGGTGAGCAGCAGGGCGGCGATGAAATACAACCCCACCAGGGCCGCCAGGCCCAGATCCAGGCTGTGTTCGGATTTTTGATAGAAAGTAACCACCGAAAGAACGGCAGAGAGGGTGAAAAAAAGGGCTGCGCGAATCATAAGCATTATTTTGGGGGTATTCATTTATTCATTCATTCCTTCATTCCTTCATTCCTTCCTTCATTCCTTCATTCCTTCATTCCTTCAATACGGATCTACATCCACGCCCACCCGCACGCCGCTGTACCCGGAGGTTTGTTGCATCGTATCAATAGCTTCTTCCACCACCTCCTTGGCATAGCGTATCTTTTTCGCATCGCGGCTCAGCTTGATGAGGAAATCCAACAGGTAGTAGCCCCGCACGCGGCCGACGTAGGGCACGGCCGGGCCCATGGCCCATTCGCCCAGCTTGCCTTTGAGCACCTTTTCGAAGATCTGTGCCCCTTCGTTGAGGGTTTTCGGTTTTTTATGGCGGAGGGTGATGCGGATGAGGCGGTAGTAAGGCGGATATTTAAACTCCTGCCGCTCCGTCATCTCCCGGGTGAAGAAGCCGGAATAGTCGTTGGCCAGCACTTCCCGGATGACGGGGCTTGTGGTATTGAACGCCTGAATAATCACTTTGCCCTGTTTGTGCTTGCGCCCCGCCCGGCCGCTCACCTGCAGCATGAGCTGAAAGGCCCGTTCGCCGGCTCGGAAGTCCGGGAACTGCAGCAGCTGGTCGGCGCTGAGCACTCCGACGATGCCCACCCGTTCGAAATCCAGCCCTTTGGTGACCATCTGGGTGCCGACCAGGATGTCGAGGCGGCCTTCTTCGAAGTCGTTGATCAGCTTGGCGTGGGCGTTCTTGCCGCGCACGGTCTCCAGGTCCATGCGGCCGATCTTCGCATCGGGCAGATATATCTTGAGTTCGTCTTCGATCTTTTCGGTGCCGAAGCCCTTCAACGTCAGCTGTTTGGAGCCGCAGGCGGGGCAGGCGTCGGGCAGGCCGGCAGTGTAGCCGCAGTAGTGGCACTTCAGGGCATTCCGGAACTTGTGGTAGGTCAGGCTCACATCGCAGTGGATGCATTCGGAATGCCAGGCGCAGGTGAGGCAGCGGTAGGTGGGGGAATAGCCGCGGCGGTTCTGAAAAAGGATGGCCTGCTCTCCCCTTTCGAGGGCGGCTTTGAGTTCATCGAGCAGTGTTGCCGTGAAGTGGGAATGTAATTTCTGCTCCTGCATGGCCCGCTTGGCGTCCACCAGCTCTACCTCCGGCAGTTGCAGGCCGCCGAAGCGCTCCGGCATTTCCACCAGGCCGTATTTGCCGGTTTTGGTATTGAAGTAGGATTCAATAGACGGAGTGGCCGTCCCCAGCAGGGCTTTGGCGCCGTGCAGGTGGGCCAGGTAGACGGCCGCGTCGCGGGCGTTGTAGCGGGGGCTGGGGTCGTATTGCTTGTAGGAGCTGTCGTGTTCTTCGTCGACGATGATGAGCCCCAGCTTGCGGAACGGCAGGAAGAGGGCCGAGCGGGCGCCCAGCACCAAGGGTTTACCCCCCAGCACACTGTTCCACATCTCTACCCGCTCATTGTTGCTGAGGCGGGAATGGTAGATGGCAATCTGGTCGCCGAAGACCTTCTCCAGCCGGCCGGTCACCTGGGTGGTCAGGGCGATCTCCGGCAGCAGGTAGAGCACCTGCTCGCCCCGCTGTATGGCCTCCTGAATGAGTTCGATGTAAACGCGGGTCTTTCCGCTGCCGGTCACGCCGTGCAGCAGAACGACGTTTTTTTCCCTGAAAAGGCCGCGCAGCTCCTCCAGGGCACGCTCCTGCTGCCCGGAGAGCACATCGGCGTCCACGGTATCTTCCTCGTAACCGCCCAGGCGGCTCACCTCCCGCTCATATAGCTCGAATATCTCCTTCTTTTCCATGGCCTTGAGGACGGAGGCATCCACATTGGCCTTGGAATATATGTCCTGCCGGCGGACGAACTCCTGCTTTTTGGCCAGCTGCACGTAGGCCATCAGGGCTTCCACCTGCCGGGTGGAGCGGCTGCACAGTTCGAAGGCCTCCTCCAGCAGTTGGGGCTGGGAAGCGTAGGGTTCCTGCAGGCGGACGCAGGATACGGTTTTGGGTTTGTACTTGGTTTTCAGGTCTTCCTTGAGGTAAAGGATGCGCTTTTCCAGCATTCGCCGGATGAGCGGATAGACGGTCTTTTGCTGGAGGATGCCCCGCACGTCTTCGATGCTGATCTCATTCTGGAGCGTCAGGGCCTCGGCAATGAGGTATTCTTTGTCATCCAGCCCGTCCATGGCCTCATCAAAAAGGGGGCTGAGGGTCAGGCGGGTCTCGCTGGCCAGCTTGAGGTTGGCGGGCAGGGCGGCGTGCATCACCTCGCCCAGGGTGCAGAGGTAATAGTCTGCCAGCCATTGCCACAACTGCAATTGTATCTTATTGATGATGGGCTCCTCATCGACCACCGACAGGATGGGCTTTGGGCGATAGGCCTCCGGCGCCCGGCGGTGCTGCTCGATGACCAGGGCGGTATACAGCTTTGACTTGCCGAACTGCACTTCCACCCGTTTGCCAAAGGTGGCTTCCGGCACCAGGGGCTCCGGCACGGCGTAGGTGTACGGCTTGGGCACTGCCAGCGGCAGGATGACCGTAACGTAGGTTTGGGTGGCGGTGATGGGGTGCATTTAGAGTGTATTGGTGTTTTTGTGCATTCGTGCATTCGTGAAGGTGCTCCGGAAACTACCGAAAAGGAATGAATAAGCGCCATATGCATTTAGCTTTAGAAAGCAAAGTGTCATACATCACAAAAAAGTTCATTCTTCCAAGTTTCCGGATTGAAGGACTTTCCGGAGCAGCCTCATTCGTGGGATAATCAACCAATCAACCAATCAACCAATCAACCAATCAACCAATTTTACCCGGCTGAGCCTCAGCGAAGACGGGCAACCAATCAACCAATCAACCAAATCCCACATTTTGTTTCAAAATTATAACTTTTTTGTTTAAACCAAAACCATACTTGAAACAAAAAAGTAAAATCCTTATCTTGCGAAGATATAAAACCAGCGCATGGAAACCACCACCAAAAAGATTACTTATCAGGAATTTCGTCAGATGGAATTTGACGAAGACGACCGCTTTTTCTATGAACTCTTAAATGGTGAATTAGTGAAGAAATCTGCACCTTCAGCCCTGCACCAAAGGATCTCCGGCCGGCTATTCAGTAAAATAAGGGCCTGGATAGATGAAAAAGGCCTGGGAGAATTATTCTATGCACCTATCGATGTTTTTCTGGACGACTACAATGCCCCGCAACCGGACCTCGTTTTCATCAAAAAAACCCGCCTCGGGATCGTCCACCTGGACAATGGCATTGTCGGTATACCCGACCTGGTTGTGGAGATCCTCTCCCCTACTTCCATCAAACGAGACCGCTTCGAGAAAATGGAGATCTACCAGCGGTTCAACCCCCCCGAATACTGGATCGTCGACCCGGCCAACGGCAGCATTGAAGTTTACACCCTAAAGAATGACAAGCTGGAGATCGCCAGTTTTGCCGCCCAGGAAGGCGCCGTCCAATCCCCGGCGCTTGGCGGTTTAGAAATTGAAGTGGAAAAGATCTTTGAGTAGTCAATCTCCCGCCAGCAAAAAGCTCATCCGCCACCTGTCTCCTTCCTTCTTTTCGAATCCAACCCGATAGCCCACCGGGTCGCCTACGAACTTGCCGAACACATACCCCTGCGTGCCGCTGAGCAATTCCACCCGTATCCAGGGGTAGGTTTCGCCGCCGATCTCCTCTTCCGGCCCTTCTTCCAGGATGGTTATAATGTCATGGGAGACGGTTTTCAGGATGCGGCTGTTGAGGGAGGGTTCTTCCCGCAGGCGCACTCCGGCCCCGGCGATAACACCGTAATCCACCGGGTCGTACTGGCTGGGCCAGGTGGAAAAGTAATAGGGAGCCGTAAAGACGGTACGGTTGTCAGAAAAGGTTCCGCCCTCAACCAGCAAGCGCCCCAGCAGCGCCCAGATACGAAGGGTATCCGCCTGTTTGGAATCCAGACCCCACATGCTGACAAAGTCGTCGAAGCCCTCCTCGGCGCCGAAGCCCACTTTGATGTCTTTGGCGGTGACGTCCAACAGGCTAAAGACTTCCTTTTTCGCCACTATTTCTTTCAGCTGCTCCCGGAATACAAAAAAGGCCGTATCCAGCGGCGCTTCGTCCACCGGCCAAAGCTTGCCTTCTTCCTTCACCTGCTGGGTAGGCATGGGATCTGTCCGGGCTTCCAGGTAAGCCCTGTACAATTTGCGCAGGGAATCCCGGCTGATCACCGGCTTTTCATTTTCAGCTGCGGAGGCAGCCTGATCGCCGCCGGAGCCGCAGGCCGCCAGCAGTAAGCCCAGGCTAAGGGTAATAAATAACGCTCTCATAATAAGGGGGTTTTTCGTTTGCTAGTCCATCCGTCTAAGGTTGGACAGAAGGCCCCGGGGACGTGTACGGTGTACGAGCCTATGGCAGCCCTTAGGAATGTACGATGTACGGGGTTGTCCAACCTTAGAATGGTAGCCGTTTGCTATGCAACTTGTTGTCGCCCCACTAATTTACAATTATCTGGTGAGATAAGTCAACAGGCAACAAAGTAGTACAAATATGGCTTCGCTTCAGCTTCAGACTCCGGCCGACAGCGTTGGCTGCG
>JAGFJE010000521.1 GCA_024103175.1 Phaeodactylibacter sp. | reverse complement strand
TTTTCCGGAATAACTACCGGGCAGGAATACACGGTGGCGCCGGAAATTCCGGGGCAGCCGCTGCTGGGTGTTTCTACCTTCGACATTGTCCGGGGCGCCCAGCACATCCTGGGCCGGCAACGGCTGGATTCACCGCTGCAACTGCTGGCCGGCGATGTCAATCAGTCGAACAGCCTGACTACTTTTGACCTGATCCTGATCCGTCAGCTCATCATCGGCACGGTCAGCGGATTACCGCAGGACTGGCGTTTCATCCGCACCGATATTCAGTTTCAGGACGACAGCAACCCCTGGCTGGGTTTTACGGCGAGTAGCCCCACTTTTCTACTGGAAGAGGAGGTAACGGGCTTTGATTTTTACGCCATTAAATTGGGCGATCTGAGTTGGTAGCTCTTTTCATACCCGGACGGACTGCCTTCAGGCGGCCCGTATTCCATTTTCTTTGAGGTTGAACGGATAGGCATCGAAATGAGAAAATGCGCCGCGGGTTGGGGCCGGCCGGCGCATTTCCATTGTGTTTCCTGTATTTCCGGATATTACAACCCAAACGCCGCCTTCACCTTCTCCACATGATCCAGCTTTTCCCAGGTAAAGGTCTCCACCTCCATTTCTTTCACGTTGCCGGAGCCGTCGACGAAGCGCACGGCCTTTTTCTGCGAGCCGCGGCCCATGTGGCCATAGGCGGCCGTATCGGAATAGATGGGCATGCGCAGCTTCAGGCGCTGCTCGATGGCGTAGGGGCGCATATCGAAGATTTCACGGACCTTGGCGGCGATCTGGCCATCCGTCATTTTGACTTTGGCGGTGCCGTGCGTATTGACGTATATGTTGGTCGGGGCGGCGACGCCGATGGCGTAGGAGACCTGTACCAGCACTTCGTTGCAGACGCCGGCGGCGACCAGGTTCTTGGCGATGTGGCGGGTGGCGTAGGCCGCCGAGCGGTCCACTTTGGAGGGGTCCTTTCCGGAGAAGGCGCCGCCGCCGTGTGCTCCTTTGCCGCCGTAGGTGTCGACGATGATCTTGCGGCCCGTCAGGCCGGTATCGCCATGGGGGCCGCCAATGACGAACTTGCCGGTGGGGTTGATGTGGTAGGTGATGTCGTTGGTGAAGAGCTTCTGCCATTCGGCCCGCAGCTGTTTCTGCACGCGGGGGATGACGATGTTGATGATGTCCCGGCGGATGGTGGCCAGCATTTCTTCATCGGCGGCAAATTCGTCGTGCTGGGTGGAGACGACGATGCTGTCGATACGCTGGGGCACGTTGTCGTCGGAGTATTCGATGGTCACCTGCGACTTGGAGTCGGGCCGGAGGTAAGTCATCTCTTTGCCGGCCTTGCGGATGGCGGCCAGTTCCTGCAGGATCTTATGGGCGATGTCGAGAGCCAGGGGCATGTAGTCGTCGGTCTCGTTGGTGGCGTAGCCGAACATCATGCCCTGGTCGCCGGCGCCCTGGTATTCGGGGTTGGCGCGCTCTACTCCCTGGTTGATATCGGGGGATTGCTCGTGGATGGCCGACAGAATGCCGCAGGAATTGGCCTCGAACATGTAATCCGACTGGGTATAGCCGATGCGTTTGATCACATTGCGGGCGATCTGCTGTACATCCAGGTAGACGCTCGATTTGACCTCGCCGGCCAATACCACCTGGCCGGTGGTCACCAGGGTTTCACAGGCTACCTTGGAGGAAGGGTCGAAGGCCAGGAAATGGTCGACCAGCGCATCGCTGATCTGATCGGCGATCTTGTCGGGGTGCCCTTCGGAAACGGATTCAGAAGTAAAGAGGTATGGCATTGGAATAGTCTGTTGTTAAGCGACGTGAGATTGATAAGTGTCGGGTTTAATAGGTTAGTGATTTTGGCTTTAACCGAGGCGAAGGTTCCCGACCTTAGCCATAGCTAAGGGAGGCGGTTCTTTAACGAAGGGTAAAGCCAAAAGCGCTCCTAGGAAATCTGACAGTTATTGATCGCACGTCGCTAAGGTTAATCAAGAGGGCCGGCTATACTGTGCCCGGCAAAAACGCTGCAAAAATAGGAATTGTTTTCAAACTATTTCACCTCGCAACTGAACAGTTGGCGGATCTCTGTCCTGGTGTGAATGAATCCCTCCAGTTTGTCGCCGATCTGTACCGGCCCTACGCCCGCCGGCGTGCCCGTATAGATGAGGTCGCCCATCTGCAGCTTGAAAAAGCGGGAGGTGTAGACGATGATGTCGTCAAAGGAAAAGAGCATGTCTTTGGTGTTGCCGTGTTGTACCGTTTCCCCGTTCTTCCGCAGTTCAAACTCGATGGCCTGGCGGTTGAGCTTGTCAATGGAGATGAATTTGCCCAGTACGGCCGAGCCGTCGAACCCCTTGGCGATCTCCCAGGGCTGGCCCTTGTCTTTGCACTCCTGCTGCAGGTCGCGCGCTGTGAAGTCGATGCCCAGCGATACCTCCTTGTAGTAACCGGCGGCGAATTCCGGCTGCACATGGCGGCCGTTCTTGGCCACCTTGAGCACTACTTCCACCTCGTAGTGAAGGTCCTCCGTAAATTCCGGATAATATAGCGGCTTGTTGTTGACCAAAAGGGCCGAGGGGGGCTTCATGAAGACCACCGGCCGGGAAGGGACGGGGTTGTTGAGCTCCTTGGCGTGCTCCGCGTAGTTGCGGCCGATGCAGATGATTTTCATTGCTATATAGCTTCTTTCTCAGAACCTTACATTCTGCAGCCCCGTCAACTCCTTCACCTCCCTCACCGTCTCCTGCGCCCGTTTCCGGATCTCCGCCGAAGCGGCTTTGATCTGGTTTTTCACCTCTTTTTTGTTGGCATTCAGTTCGGCTTTGCGTTCGCGGAAGGCGGTGCTGATCTCGACCAGGGCATCGGCGACGGCGTCCTTGAGGTCCACGTATTTCAGTTCGCCGGCCTGGTAGGTAGCCATCAGTTCTTTGTGTGTATCCATTTTGCCGGCGGCTTCGAGCAGGAGGAAGAGGTTTTCCACGCCGGGGCTCATCTCGCCGGCGGGCGTATCGCCGGTATCGGTGACGGCGGAGCGGACCTGCTTGCGGATGCGGGCTTCTTCGCCGAAGACGTTGATGTAGTGCTTTTCGCCCAGGCTTTTGCTCATCTTGCGTTCCGGGTCGGCGGTGGAGCGCACCTTGAGTACTTTGGTGAACAGGGGCTCGGGCAGGATGAAATACTCCTTGCCTACCTGGTTGTTGAACCGCTGAGCGATGTTGCGGGTCAGTTCCAGGTGCTGTTCCTGGTCCTTGCCGATGGGGACGTAGTCGGCCCGGTAGATCAGGATGTCGGCGGCCTGCAGCACCGGGTAGCCGAACAGGCCGGCGGAGATGAAGCCGTCGCCACTGTCCTCGGCGCTCTGGGCGCTCTTATCCTTGAACTGCGTCATGCGGGTAAGCAGGCCGTAGGAGGTGAAACAGTTCAGGATCCAGCACAGCTCGGCATGCTCGGGCACCAGGGATTGGATGCAGAGGTTCTCTGCCCTGATGCCGGTGGAGAGAAGGTTGAAGATGAGGTCCCAGGTATTCTCGCGCAGTTTTTTCGGGTTGTACGGCATGGTCATGGCGTGGTAGTCCACCACCGTGTATACGCAGTCGTATTTTTCCTGAAGCTCCACCCAGTTTTTCACTGCGCCGAAGTAGTTGCCAAAGTGCATGTCCCCCGTCGGTTGTATGCCGGAGAGGACCCTTTTCTTCTGTTCCATCTAAAAGTTTGGTTTTGCAATTTTATAGTTCCCGCGAAGATAAAAATTCTTTCCAAGTCGGAAGTGCGAAGTCGGAATGGCCGGCCGAGCGCAGCTATCATAGAGCCACTTCCGCCTTCCGATTTTCGCCTTCCGCCTTCCGCCTTCCGATTTCCCACTTCCCACTTCCTACTTCCTACTTCTCCCCGAAGAACCACCCCAAATACCGGTTGGCCTCGTCGTAGAGCAGCCCTTCGCGTTCGCCGAGCAGTTCGGCGGTGGCGGGGATGACGTTCATGTCCTCGTCCAGCCAGTATTCCAGGCGGCCCTCGATGAAGATGAAGCGGGAGAAGGGTTGGGCGACGAAGAACAGGTCGGGCCCGCCGAAGTAGAAGGTGGAGGTGCGCGCCATTTCGCCGTTTTCATCGGGCTCCGAGACAGTGAGTTTGACGGCCTTTTCGTTTTCCATCCACAGCTTCATGGTTCGGGGTTCTTTCAGCCCTTCCTCCAGGGGGTAGGTGTCGACGATGGGCTCCTGGCTGGCCAGGCGCTCCTCCGTCGAGCTGATGATCTCCTGCACCCGCTGGACGACGCGAACGTCCAGCTCCGCTTCGGAGTTGACCCCCTCGAAGTCGGTTTGCCCCAGGAGAGGCCCCCAGGCGAGGGCAAATACGGAAAACAGAATACCGGAATGCTGCAATTTTTTCATAGCGATATGTTTTTTACTTCTAACGTCAGTTGTATTGTTTTTGTATCTCCCGCCCCAATCAACCCAATTTTATCCGGCCGATCCCGACAACTGTCGGGAGAGGACGGACAACCCAATCAACTCAATCAACCACCCCCCCCAAATACCTCCGCGCCTCTTCCAGCAGTTCCTCCTCTTTTTTGCGGCGCTCCGCTTCGGGCGCTTCCACCGGCTTCCAGTTCTCATTCAGGCGGTACTTCAGTTCCGGGCCGATGAAGATGTACCCTCCCTCGCCATCGGCGGCGTAAAAGAGCTCTCCGTTGGCGAAGTAGAAGGCGGTGAGGCCCGGATCACCGGGAGTGGAAACCGTGAGCTTGACGGGGTTCCCTTCTTCCGTCCACAGCTGCAGGGTGCGGGCCGGCCGGCCTTCTTCCGCCGGTAGCTCCTTCACCTTTTGCGGGGGGTATTCCCGCAACTGCTGGTCCGTAGACAGGATCACCTTCTGCACCTCCTTGATGATGGCCTGGGTATATTCCTCTAATGTTTTGGGTGCTTTTTCGGCGGTTTTGCCGCCTTCCTGCCTGCAGCCAAAGGCCAGCAGAAGTACCAGAAAAAGGCATGAATTGGTTGATCTCATGGATTTGCTTTTGTGGCCTCAATGTGGAAGGAGGTGGCTTGCCAACGTTGGCCTCTGGCGAGAAGGCCACTTTAGCAACTCCCCTCCTTCGGAGGGGTTGGGGGAGGCTAATCAAACGCCGCGATCACCGAGATCTCCACATTCACCAGCTTGGGCAGGTTGGCCACTTCCACCAGCTCGCGGGCGGGGGCGGTGGCCTCGTCGAAGTAAGAGGCGTACACCTCGTTGATGCGCCCGTAGTCGTTGATGTCGGATACGAAGATGCTGCATTTGACCACATCGGCGAAGGACAGGCCGGCCTCCTCCAGGATGGCCCGGATGTTTTCCATCACCTGGCGGGTTTCCGCTTCGATGTTTTCCGTCACCAGCTCTCCGGTGGCGGGGTTGATGGCGATCTGCCCGGAAGCGTACAGGGTGTCGTTGTGAATGATGGCCTGGTTGTAGGGCCCGACCGGCGCCGGCGCTTTGTCTGTTTTGACGATCTTTTTCATGTTTTTTGTATGTGTTTTGGCGATAGGGGAGGAGGTAAATTGTTGGATGGTTAGATGGCTGTATTGTTGGATGGCTGCCCTTCAGTTGCCGCCGGAATAGTTCATTTTTCTGTGTCTTCTGAAAAATACCACTTGATTTTCAGGGACTTGCGAACAGCGAACACCGAATTGCGAACACTCCCTTGCCGCCCTCACAGAGCCAACAATATAACAATCAAACCATATAGCAATATAGCAATATAGCAATATGGCAATATGGCAATATAGCAATATAGCAATATGGCAATATGGCAATATAGCCATCTAGCAATATAACCATCCAACCCCCACAACACAAAAAGCCCCGCATCACCTGAATCGGATGGGAGCTTAGTGTATACCTGTATCAGGCCGAAGCCTTTGGTTATAATTCCTCTTCGGATTTGATCAGCAGTTTGCCCCGGTAGTACATATTACCATCGAGGTCGCGGTAAGCGCGGTGCAGCAGGTGCTTCTCCCCGGTATTAGCGCAGGTGGCTATATTGGGTACGGGGGCCTTCTTATGTGTGCGGCGCTTGCGCTTTCTCTGCTTCGATATTCTACTCTTAGGATGTGCCATCGTTTAAAAAAGTTTATAATGTTTAACAGGCTTTGTGAACAAGGGTTTACCAGGAAATACCAGGAAATGCCTCTGTCCTGTTAATCCCTGCCGGCCCCGCGGCCACGCAGGCGGGCTGTCAATCCTGCCATCCTGTCTAATTCTTGTTGCTCAATTTCTTCAATTCGTCCCAGATCGGGTTCGCTTCTTTTTCTTCCTCCTCGGGTTCTTCGGTATGGCCGCCGTTGCTGAGGTAGCGGAGGGCTTCCTCGTTGCAGGGGCGGGGGTCGTCGTTCTCGCAGTCGTACACCCTGATCAGCGGCACAGCCAGGCAGATGTACTCGTAGATGTACTTGGCGACGTTGAGCTGCTGGGCCTCCGGGTTGATGAAGATGACGTCGGCCTCCTCGGGTTCTTCCTCCGTGCTGAACTTGACCAGCAGGCGCTGGCGGTCGGCAACCGGGAGGTTGATGTCGGCGGCGCAGCGGTCGCATTGCGTACGGACGGTGCCCTCCAGCTCGAACTGCAGCACGTACATATCGCTGCGTTTGTCGAACTCCAGCTTCACCAGGATATCGCTTTCGGCGATCGGAGAATTTTCAAAATTTTCAAAAAATAAGCGGTCAATCTGAAACTCAAATTGATGGATTCCATTGTGCAACCCCTTTACCGGGATTGAATAAGTGATTAAGGGATCCATTGTTGCTCTTTTTGCCGAGCCTTGCCGGGCTTCACTTTTGAAGGACAAAGGCTCCATTTTTCTAAAGCGGATGCAAAGATAAGTTTTTTCAATTAGAATGTCGAGCCTGGGTGGAAGATTTTATTGCGGTTCGGGGTACGCAGTTCGCAGGATCGAACACTGCAGGACGGCGGTTCGCAGTTCGCCGTTCGCGGTTCGCGAGGCCGAACACCGGAGGGCGGCAGTTCGCGGTCCACAGAACGCACCGAACACCGGAGGGCGGCAGTTCGCCGTTCGCGGAACGCAGGACCGAACACCGAATACCGAACACCGGAGAGCGGCAGTTCGCGGTTCGCGGTTCGCGGTTCGCGAGGCCGAACATCGGAGGGCGGCAGTTCGCGGGACGCAGAACGCAGGACCGAACACCGAACACCGAATACCGAACACCGCAGGACCGCAGGACCGAACACCGAAACCCGAACACCGAAATTAATCCCCAATTAACATCTTCCTTTTTCCTCATCTGTAGAATTGGTGTATTTTTGTGGCTGTCCCGTCACCCTATGGAAACAACGATAAGGTCAATAATCCTCTGCATCGGCTTTCTTTCCGGAAAGGCTCACAAGCATAACTATGATGAAGAAATCCATTTTTGACGGCTGTACATCGGCCGGGCCCACAAAATTTTCCAAGCGGTATTTGTTACTTGGGCTCTCCCTCTTTTTTTTCACAGATCTTGCCACCGGGCAGGTTTTGCTGAGCGATCCCGGGAGGGTCTATACCAATACGGATGGCACGACATTCGATAGTTACGGCCCGGTGAACGTCGGCAGTTGCACCACCGTACGGTTTTCGGTCGATTACAGTATTCCCGCCGGCTGGGAGGGCTCCGGTAATATGGAGACGAATGACGAATGCGCTACCTGCAACGGAGACCCGGTAAATCAATCGCCGGATTGTATTACGACCGGAGCTTTCATCAATGGCTGTTGGGACTTTCTGTGGGTCCGCTTCTTTGTTGACGGCGTCGTGGTTGGAGGCGACCTGATCGGAGAAGCCGGGACAACCGATGCGGAAACGGGCGGTACCATTTCCCTGGATTATTGTACGAATAATCTGTCGAATAACGCAAGCATACAGATCGTGACCCAAACCTGGGCCATGAACGAGACGATCATATTTTCCAACGTCACCATCACCTGCATTGACGATTCCCCCACATTGCCTGCTCTGGGCCCTTTCTGCGAATCCGGCGCTCCTGTCGCCCTCAATCCCAGCCCGGGTGGGGTGTCCGGAACCTGGTCCGGCCCCGGGGTGTCGGGCGCTACCTTTAACCCGGCCCTGGCGGGAGACGGTACCTGGAACCTAACCTTTACGGCAAACCCGGCGGCTTGTGCCGGCGCCGCTACCACCACCGTCACCGTCAACCCCGCCGCCACGCCCATCTTCGCCCCCATCGGCCCCTTCTGCCAGACGGCCTCTCCGGCGCCCCTGCCCACCACCAGCCAGAACGGCGTCAGCGGCAGTTGGAGCGGCGCCGGCGTAAACAACAATACCTTCAACCCTTCCACGGCCGGCCCGGGCGCCCATACCCTCACCTTCACCCCCAGCGGCGGCTCCTGCGCCACTACGGCCACCCTCAGCGTGACGGTCAACCCCGCCGCCACGCCTGTCTTCGCGCCTATCGGCCCTTTTTGTCAGACAGATGGCGCCTTCGCCTTGCCCACCACCAGCCAGAATGGCATCAGCGGCAGCTGGTCCGGCGCCGGCGTAAACAATAACACCTTCAACCCTTCCACGGCCGGCCCGGGCGCTCATACCCTCACCTTCACCCCCAGTGGCGGTTCCTGCGCCACTACGGCCACCTTCGGGGTGACGATTAACGCCTCGACAACGCCCACCTTCTCTTCCATCGGGCCGTTCTGCCAGACGGGCTCCCCGGCGGCCCTGCCCACCACCAGCCAGAACGGCATCAGCGGCAGCTGGTCCGGCCCAGGCGTAACCAATAATACCTTTAACCCTGCCGCGGCCGGCGCGGGCGCTCATATCCTCGCTTTCACTCCCAGTGGCGGTTCCTGCGCCACTACGGCCACCCTCAGTGTACAGGTGGATGCCACTATAACCCCCAATCTCACGCCTCAGGGGCCGTTCTGCGGCACTGATCCGCCGGTGAACCTGCCCACCCTGCAGGATGGGGTCGCCGGCTCCTGGTCCGGCCCCGGCGTCGCCAATAATACCTTTAACCCCGCCGCAGCCGGCGCGGGCAATCATGGCCTTACCTTTACGCCCAATGCCGGCCAGTGCGCTAATTTTAATACGTTAATTGTTACCGTTACCGCCCCGGCCACCCCGGCGCTGGCGCCCGTCGGCCCCTTCTGCCAGGGGGATCCGCCGGTAGCGCTTTCCACCACCCAAAGCGGTATTGCCGGCTCCTGGTCCGGCCCGGGCATAAACAATAACACCTTTAACCCCGCCGCGGCTGGCGCAGGCAATCATGGCCTTACCTTTACGCCCAATGCCGGCCAGTGCGCGAATTCCAATACCTTAAGCGTCACCGTTACCGCCTCGTCCACCCCGGCGCTGGCGCCCATCGGCCCCTTTTGCCAGGGAGATCCGCCGGTAGGGCTTTCCACCACCCAAAGCGGTATTTCCGGCGCATGGTCCGGCCCGGGCGTCAGCAACAACACCTTTAACCCGGCTTCCGCCGGAACCTTCAACCTTGTTTTTACCCCCTCCGCCGGGCAATGCGCCGCTTCCAATACCCTGAGCGTCACTGTCGCCGGCTCCACGACGCCTGCCCTCACACCCATCGGGCCTTTCTGCCAAACCTCCCCCCCGGTAGCTCTGCCCGTCAACCAGAGTGGTATTTCCGGCTCCTGGTCCGGCCCCGGAGTATCCAATAACACCTTTAATCCCGCTGTATCCGGCGCCGGCGCCTTCACCCTTACTTTCACACCGAACCCCGGGCAGTGCGCCAGCCCCAATTCTCTGAACGTAACGGTGGGCGACATCGCCGCCAACCCGGCTGGGCCCCTCATCGAATGCGATAGCGGCAACGGCCTGGCCGTTTTCAACCTCAATTCCCTCAACGCCCAGATCAGCCAGGGCGCCGGAACGGTGAGCTGGTTCCTCAACCCCGGCGCCACCGCGCCCGTCAATAACCCCAACAGTTTCCTGGGGGCCGACGGCCTGCAGGTATACGCTACCGTAACGGCCGGCCCCTGTACGTCGGCTCCGGTGGCGGTGCAGCTCATCGTCCTGCCCCCGCCGGCGGCCAACCCCGCTTCTTTATTCGAATGCGAAACCGGCAACGGTACGGCCACGTTCAACCTGGCCGCCCTGAACGGGGTAGTGAGCGGCGGCGCTCCCGTATCCGTCAGCTGGGCCTTCGACCCGGCCGGCAATACGCCCGTTCCCAACCCGTCGGCCTTCGTGATCGATGACATTACGGTGTACGCCGTCGTCTCCGACGGCGGCTGCCAGAATTCAGCCCCGGTGGGCCTTACGGTACTGGACGCTCCCAACCCCAACCTGACGGTAGCTACCCCCATCCAGTGCAACGGCGACGGCGACGGCAGCCTCAGCCTGGTCGTCAGCGGCGGCCAGCCGGGATACAGCTACGACTGGAACGTCAACGCCTATGATGGTATTCAGAACCCCTTCGCCCTCGGCCCCGGGGCGTACGCCGTAACCGTGTCCGACGCCAATGGTTGTGAGGGCGAAGCTAACGTTACCCTCTCCGAGCCGGCGCCGCTGACGATGGCCTGCGCCGTGACCAACCCGGTGCTCACGCCCGGAGGCGCGGAAGGGGAAGCCAGCGTCGCCTTCAGCGGCGGAACGGCCCCCTTCAGTATCAGCTGGGTTGGGCCGGTGAACGGCAGCGGCGCCGCTCCGAACGCCGGGTTCATCCTCATTTCAGACCTGGAAGAGGGTTCCTATACCGTCACGGTGGAAGACAATAACGGCTGCGCCAATACCTGTACCTTCACCGTAAATGGGCCGGGCTGCACCCTGCAGCTCAGCTTCGATAACCTGCAGCCTGAAAGCTGCCCGGGAGCAACCGATGGCGCAGTGGACTTAGTGGTCGCCGGCGGCACGGCGCCCCTAACCATCAACTGGAATGACGGCAATATGGAGGCAACCCGCACGGGGCTGGCGGCGGGGATGTACAGCGTCACGGTGGACGATAACAGTGGATGCCAGGCCAGCAACACCCTGACAGTTGCCTCCGCCAACCCGGCGCCCCAGGCCGCCATCACGACGGGCGACACCACTTGTGAGAACCAGTGTTTTGTGTTCGATGTACAATTCCAGGGTACGCCGCCTTTTGTATTGGAATATGAAGTGGATACGGGCGCCAACCGGCAATTGTTGCTGTTCGAAAGTTTGGTGGCTGATACCACGCTTGAGGTATGCCCGGCGGACTACGGTTATGCCGAGGGAGGCCTGGAAGTCCTGTTTACCACCCTTTCCGACGCCAATTGCGCCGATACCCTCGGCCAGCTGGAAGTGATACAGGTATCGCCCGTTGCCGGCGGCGCATTCAGTACGATGCTCTGCCCGGGCGACAGCCTCTTCTATAACGGTACGGTGTATAATGCCGCCAACCTTACCGGCACGGAAGTGCTGCCCGGCGCGGCGGCCAACGGCTGCGATTCCCTCGTATCGGTCACGGTAGGCTTCTTCACCGTAGACACCATTAGGGTAACGGCTCAGACGTGCGACCCCGCCCTGGCGGGCCTGGATACGGTGGCCCTGCTGAGCTTCACCGGGTGCGACAGCATCGTGGTCACCGAAACCTTCCTGGTTTTGGCCGATACCACCTTCCGGACGGATACCAGTTGCGACCCCAACCAGGTTGGCCTGGATACCCTGTTCCTGCAAAATGTTGCCGGCTGCGATAGCCTGGTCATTACCGAGACGGTGTTCGACGCCAATGCCGCTGATACTACCTTCCTGACAATGGGCAGCTGCGACCCGTCGCAGGTGGGTAGAGATACGGTATTCCTGCAAAATGCGGCGGGCTGCGACAGCCTGGTGATCACCGAGACGGTGCTGCTTCCCGGCGACGAGACCTTCCTGACGGCAGGCAGCTGCGACCCGGCGGCGGTTGGTGTGGACACGGTAATCCTGCAGAACGCTTTGGGCTGCGACAGCCTGGTGATCACCGAGACGGTGCTGCTTCCCGGCGACGAGACCTTCCTGACGGCGGGCAGCTGCGACCCGTCGGCGGTTGGCGTGGATACAGTATTCCTGCATAACGCTTTGGGCTGCCACCGCCTGGTGATCACCGAGACGGTGCTGCTCCCCACCGACGACACCTTCCTGACGGCGGGCAGCTGCGACCCGTTGGCGGTTGGCCGGGACACGGTATTCCTGCAGAACGCTGCGGGCTGCGACAGCCTGGTGATCACCGAGACGGTGCTGCTGCCGAGTGACGAGACGTTGCTGACGGCGGGCAGCTGCGACCCGTCGCAGGTGGGTAGAGATACGGTATTCCTGCAAAATGCGGCGGGCTGCGACAGCCTGGTGATCACCGAGACGGTGCTGCTTCCCGGCGACGAGACCTTCCTGACGGCGGGCAGCTGCGACCCGTTGGCGGTTGGTGTGGACACGGTATTCCTGCAGAACGCGGCGGGCTGCGACAGCCTGGT
>JAGFJE010000520.1 GCA_024103175.1 Phaeodactylibacter sp. | reverse complement strand
GATGGCTTGGATAATGGCCTGTCCGGATTTGCCTGTCAAATCGCTTAGCACCGTGCCCAATTGGATATTCATTTGTACCAGGGCAGCATGCATTTTATTGACAAACTTGGAACGCTGTTCCACCAGGTAACGCCGCTGGCGGGTATACTGGCGTAATTCTTCGGTTAAGTTGTCAAGCTGAAAGCTGGCGTCGAGCAAACCCAGGCTGTGGAGCAGCTGTATCCACTGGCTATCCACCACATCTGTCTTACGGCCCTTGACATTTTTGATGTGCCGGGCATTAACCAGTATGGTTTCAAAGCCATAGTCCTGCAGCAGCAAGAACAAAGGCTTCCAATGATAACCGGTACTCTCCATGGCTACACTTTTGATGCCTTGTTCTTGGAGATACTGCGCCAGGCGGTGTAGCTCTTGAGTCACAACACCAAAACGCTGTACTTCCCCCTGCCGGGGGCATACCATGTGGAAGGAACCTCCAACATCAATACCGGCTGCATGATGGTTTACCACCGGCATCGAAATGACGGGCTGCTTTGCTTTCTTTGCCATAACTACTAAATTTACCGAAGAAATAATTAGGCAGCGCCAGGGGTAGGCTTACAGGGCTTAAGTCACACCAACGGGATATACCGGCAAAGCCAGCATTCGCCAATTCTTTTTTCTGCGCCTAGCCCCAACCAGACAACCAAGCGGGGGCAATGCCACCATTGATTGGACGGCCTTGTGGCGCGCCTAAGGCAAATTTAACAGTTATAGCTTTCTTATTTTCTCCCTTGGGGGAATCATTGACAACCATTCAACTTAATCAACCATTCAACTTAATCAACCATTTTGCCCCTTCGATCCATATCCTTACCTTTGCCCCTTATTTTTTGGCCATAATACCAACCATGAAATACCGCCGCCTCCGACAAGACGAACTGGAAAGCCTCGAGAAGGAATTCATCCGCTTCCTGGCCGCCAACCAGGTCACCGCCGATGAATGGGAAAAACTGAAGGCAGAAGAGCCCGAAAAGGCCGAAAAGCTCATTGGGATCTTCAGCGACATCGTCTTTGAGAAAGTCCTCAGTGATGTGGAATACCTGGAATACAAAACTCCCAAAGACATTAAAACCTTCCGCTTCGAGGAGGGCCGCATCGTCATGAACGGCCTGCTGGTGGAAGGCCAGAGCAGCTTCGACTTCACTCTGGAGCAAAGCCCGCAGCAGATGCTGCAACAGATACAGCTCACTGGCGCCAGGCTGAAATTATACACGGCCGAAAAGGCCTACAGCCGCGGGCGGGACATGGAGATCTTCGAGATGATGGAGAACGGGGCCCTGATCTCGAAAGACGGGTCGTTGTTCAAGACGCTGGAGGGGTTGAAGCAATGAAGTGTAAAAGTGTTTTTGTGTAAAGGTGTAAATGCAGGGCAATCATGAGCGCCTCTGGCCATTTCTACTTTTACACCTGGAAGCGTCCCTGGTAGATTTTCCACCCGCCCTGGTTGGCAAAGCCCCTCCCATCGTCGAAAAGGTGAGAATGCTCATTGACCTTTTGAGTGGAATGCCGGTACTTTTGCGGCATGAAATGGCGTGCCATTATTCACCTGACTCTTTTAACGCTAACCTTTCAACCTTCTATTCTTGCCCAGGGCCTGTCCGGGCAAAGAGTGTCTCTCAATTGCCGCAACACGCCCCTGAAGGAAGTCCTGGAAGGCCTGGAGGAGCGCTACGGCATCCAATTCATTTACAGCGAGCAGTTCGTTACGCTCAATCATCCGGTGAGCCTCAACGCCCGCCGGCGGCCGCTGGAGAAGGTGCTGGAGGAGTTGTTCCGCCATTCCGGCATAGAATACCGGCTCATCGGCGGCCGGGTGGCCCTGCGGCCCGGCGCCAGCCCGCCGCCGGTGGAAAAGATCAGCCATAAACCGGATCGGCAGCTTACCCAGACGGTGAGAGGCAGGGTGGTTGACCAAGCTTCCCGCATGCCTTTGGTAGGGGCCAACCTACAGCTCTTGGGAGGCCTGCCTTTTCAGGGCGCCTCTACCGGCCTTGACGGGGAGTTCGAGCTGGCCAAAGTGCCCGTCGGGCGCCGCAATTTCCTGGTTTCTTATCTGGGGTATGAACCGGTCACCATACGGGATGTGGTCGTCATCTCCGGCAAGGAACTCGTGCTGGATATAGAACTTCAGGAGTCGACGACCACGCTGGACGAAGTAGTAGTCACCACGGAAATCGACAAGATGGAGGCCCTCAACAGCATGATCACCGTCAGCGGGCGGCAGTTTCGGGTGGAGGAGGCCAGCCGCTATCCGGGCAGTTTTCAGGACCCCGCCCGGATGAGCCGTTCCTTTGCCGGGGTCAGCTACCTGAGCGACCTGGAGAACGACCTCATCGTCAGGGGCAACTCGCCGACCAGCCTGTTGTGGCGCCTGGAGGGCATTGAAATTCCCACCCCCAACCACTTCCACGCCATCGGCAATACCGGCGGCGCCATCAGCATGCTCAACAGCAACGTGCTGACGACTTCCGACTTCCTGACCGGCGCCTTCCCCGCCGAATACGGCAATACCATCTCCGGTGTCTTCGACCTCAAATTCCGCAACGGCAATACCGAACGCAATGAATACACCCTGAGTATGGGGGTGCTCGGCGTCGAGGCCGGCATGGAAGGGCCGATACAGAAAGACAAAGGCAGTTCCTACCTGCTGAATTACCGGTATTCCACCCTCGCCCTGATCGAGGAGATGGGGCTCAACCCCGTCCTGGAAGGCGGTATCCCCCGGTATCAGGACCTGGCGTTCAAAACCCTGGTACCCACAAAAAAATTCGGCGTTTTTTCCCTCTTCGGGCTGGGGGCCACCAACAGCATAGCGCGGGAGCCGGAAATGATGGGCAACGGCCGCTACGACCGCTACGATTTTGATGAGGAAACGGCCCGTTACGGCATCATCGGGCTGAAACACAGCCTGCAGCTCTCCTCAAAAGCCTATCTTCAAACAACAATTGCCACTACCTGGGATACCTACAAATACCGGTATGATTTCTTCAGCGATTCTACGGATGCGCCTTTCACCGAATTGCTTTACTACTCGCGGGAACGCCACCTGACCGGAACCTTCCGCCTGAACGCCCAGTACAATAAAAAGAACAGCGCCCGCACCGCCACTCAACTGGGCCTTATCCTGAGCCGCCAACTGTACAGCTATAAATACCGCTTCGGAAATGAACGCACCGGCCAGCAGAGCGTCCTGTTGGATGACGTGGGCGCCGCCACCACCGTTCAGGCCTACGGACAATGGAAGCGGAGCCTTTCGGAAAAACTCACCTTCAACCACGGCCTGCACCTTCTCTATTTCAGCTTCAACGACGCCTTCACCGTCGAGCCCCGCCTCGGGCTCGATTGGCGCCTCAATGCCCGCGAATCCATAAAGCTGGCGGCGGGCCTGTACAGTTATATCGGCCACCTCACCAGCTACCTTTACCATTCGCAATACGACTTTGATGTGCAGCCCTTCCGCCACCGGCAGTTGCCCAAATCCCTGCAGTTCGTGGCCGGCTACAGCCTGCGCCTGTCCGACGACTGGCATATCCGGACGGAGGGGTACTTCCAGCATATCTTCGACGCTGCGGTGAGCAGCGACCCGGACCAGCCGTGGGTCTCCATCCTCAACATCCTGAATAATTACGAGGTGTTCAACGCCGCGGAGATCCCCATTTCGAACCGGGGCAAAGGGCGAAACCTGGGCTTCGAACTCACCGCTGAAAAGCTGTTCTCCCGGGGATACTACTGCCTCTTCACGGCCTCCGTTTACGATTCGCGCTACTCCACGATCGACGGCCGCTGGTTCAGCACCCAGTTCAACGGCAATTACATCTTCAACCTGCTGGCCGGCAGGGAATTCACCCTCCGCAGTAACGACCGCCTCGGCATCAACGCCAAGTTCATCTACGCCGGCGGAAACCGCTTTTCGCGCATCAACGAGGAAGCGTCCCGGGCCCGCGGCTTCGAAGTGCTCAACCCCAACTTCATCAACAGTGAAAAGGCGCCCAACTACAACCGGGTAGACCTCCTGCTCAGCTATACGGCCAACAACCCGCGGGCAACCCACAAATTCTCCCTGGACATACAGAACCTGCTGCAGCGCCGCAATGTCCTGGAATATTACTTCAACCCTGCGGAGAACAGGGTGATGACCAATTACCAGGTGCAATTTCTGTTTGACCTTCGGTACCGGTTGGTTTTTTAATGATCAAATGTTGATCCCATGTTGTTTATTCAACAAAGGAACGGGCGATCCAATGGAAGGCGATCCGGGTAGATATAGGCATGACGGCCTTTTTGTATTTTAGCAGAAAATTCATCAGGCGTGGCGCAAAAGAAACATATCAGATTCGATTGGGCGATAAAACGGTTGCTTCGGCAGAAAGCCCATTTCGGCATTCTGGAGGGTTTTCTCAGCGAACTGATCGGAACGGAATTCTATGGCATTCATAACCGGCAACTTCTCGAATTATCGGCCAGCCAGAAAAAATTCTTTCAAAAAGAAAAGGTTGCTCATGTTTTCCCCGAGATCTATCTCATTAAGGTCAACAACTTCGACGATTCGGCAAAGGACACCCTGGATGAATGGATCTACTTCCTTAAAAACAGCGAGATCAAACAGGAATTTACCGCCAAGGGGCTCAAAGAAGCGGATGAAAAGTTAAAAGTAGCCAATATGGATTCCGCTGACCGAAGGGATTATGAAAGGTTCCTGGACGTATTGCACGACAGGGCAAGTATCGCCGAGACGATCGAATTTGAATCGGAGTTGAAAGCTCAGAAAAAAGCTGAGGAATTAGTGGAAAAAGCAGTGGAAAGAGCAGTGGGAAAAGCAGTGGAAGATACTACAAGATCAGCCGTAATAAAGATGCTGCAAAATACAAATCTAACGATTGAAGAAATAGCCAAAATTCAGGGCGTTTCAGTTGAATTGGTTGAACGAATTAAAAAAGAGGCCAAGGAATAAATTTTTCTGCCCTGCCTCCCTTTTGTGGCCCCGCCGACAAAACCCCGGAGCAGTTGCCATCCAAAGAGCTTCCTTACCCTCTCTATTCTTAAAGCTGCCTATATTTGGGGTTCACGAAACCACTGGCCTTATGATCACCCGAAATGTACTCCCTACCTTATTCTGTTTTGCCCTTGCTACTTTCACCTCTGCTCAGGAGGCGCTCAATGTGGAACTCTATGCCCAATTTGACCGGGGCGACGGGCGCGCCTCCGGCTCCTGGCACTACGCCGCGCCCGACGGCACGGAATACGCTGTGCTGGGAGCGCAAACGGGCACTTCCATCATCAGGATTGACGATCCGGAAAATATACGGGAGGTGGCTTTCGTACCGGGCTACCCCTCCAACTGGCGGGAAGTGACGGTAGTGAACGGCCATGCTTATGTAGTCACCGAAGGTTCGGGCAGCCCTCACTACGGCATGCAGGT
>JAGFJE010000509.1 GCA_024103175.1 Phaeodactylibacter sp. | reverse complement strand
CCGCAACAGACAGTTAGTAGCACTTTTATTTCACGTTTTGCGATGAAGAGGCCTGTCTTCGGGCAGGTTTCTTCATCTGCAAAACCTCTAATCCACTTATCATGGGAGCAAAATTATTGATGTCCCTGTTTGCCCTGTTCATGCTGGGCTCTTTCATCAAGAATAAAATATTTAAATCATGAACAAGGAGGGCGCCGCCCCGGTAAGTTGTATACTCTTGGCCGCCGAAACCCTCAGGCGCCGTTTTTGCGCGATAAACGGTTGCCGGGTTCAGTTAAGCTGGATTACCCGAGGTGGTTGAGCACCCTGAACAGGGGTAAAGGCGCCCTCCAAAAAATAATCATCATGGTGAACGTCAATACCGCCCGCCAGGAGAGCTATTCGACGGAATCCTGGCTTAAGGAACTCAAATTCTATGAAATGGAAGTCGACTCCTGTGAACGGAGCCTGGAAGAACTGATCGCGAATGCCAGTACTCCGCAGGAACTGATGCAAATTGAGCATTTCCAGAACCAGTTCATCCTTCAGCGTTATAACCTCCGGCGCCTACGGCGACAGCTCAAGTGGCTGGCGCGGGCGCCCGAAGAGGCCCTTCATATCCTGATCGAAGAGGCCAGGGATTTTATCCGGATGTTTAAGTCCTTGCTGCAGGAGTTCGACCGTTTTATGGCGCCCTACTTTCACCTGCCGGCACAGATCGTTTACAACCATCCGGCATAGTCAAAAGTCATCGTTAGGCTTTATTTGTGTTTCGTTAGTTTCACCCGGCCGAGTTCCACTTGGCCGGGCACAATTCCTTATTTTCAGCACGGGCTACCCCGGGCCGCCCGGCCCGGGGTGGGCTCGTGGTTTGGAGGGGCATGTGGGTTACCATAGCAAATTCGCCCCCTTTTAGTCCAGATATTTTTTATAAGTAGGCCGGTAACCGAACAGGTAGGCGATTGGGGACAGAACGATAAACAGAATCTTTTGAATGACAAACGGCGGCATGGCAAGCCGGAATACGCCGGCATATTTATTGGCCATCAGGGCTACCTGCAGGATACCCGGCATTCCGTCTTCGTTTGTCCTGCCGTCATTTGCCAGCCCGGTTGCCGTTTCAAGCAAATGATCGGTGTCCATTGCCGGTTGAACCTTCCAGCTCACTATCGTCTTTTTGTCGGAGTTGTTCCACATTGCGTGAACTTTGTTCCTGGGAATATGCAAGGTATCCCCTTGCCGAAGGATTTTCATCTGCCCATCGATACGCACCGTCAGTTCTCCGGATAAAACAGTGAAGTCTTCTTCCTGATAAGGATGGTAATGGGCGGCCGGTTCTTTGGAGTGTTCATTAAAGGTGGCTTCCATCTCCAGAAGCTGCCCTCCTGTTTCTTTGCCTGTCTGAAGGAATTTGATATCCTGCCTTGTTTTTGAATTGCGGATTATTTTGCTTTTATAAGCCATCCTGGATGTGAATTTGGTAAAAAATAATGTATTAGCCGTTTCGGTTACCCGTCAAACGCTGGACACAGTTGGAAGCAGGTAAGCTGAAGCCGTGCAGCGCTGTTGCGAACACCGCCCGTCGTCGGCCGGGTAAAAAATCCGAACAGCGAACTTGCCCAGCGCTAGAGGGGTAGCCCCCGTTTCAGGTTGGACAATGATAATCAGGGGTAAGTCGCAGTTTGGTGAATGTAATTGCATACGAGGCCTATACCACCTCCCCTATCGTATAATTTCTATCCTGAAAAACGAACTTCTCCCCCTTTCTCCTCCCCCTTAACGCCTGCCCGAGCGGCGACTCCAGGGAGATGGCGAAATAAACCTGCCCATCCATTATCACCTTACCCAGCCCCACCGACAGGTAGAAATTGCCGTGGTTGGTAAATACCAGGCTGCCTGCACCGGCTGTTTCGCCGGACGGGCCGGGGCGGAGTTGGGCCAGTTGGTTCTTCAGTTCAATGGCCTGCATTAGTTGCCCTTTAAGCTTCTCCTGCTCCAGTTGCATCATGGTGCGGCCGGTCTCGTACTTGTCGCCGGCGCTGCTCTTGGTTTCCGCGTTGCCGGCCTCCTGAGCGGCGGCCAGGGCGGCGCGGGCGTTTTGGATGCTTTTGGCAGCCAGGGCCAGGCAGTGGGCATGGAGCTGGGCTTTGATGTGTTCCCGCCCGGTCATGACTGTGTTTTTAACACAAAAAGCAGCGACAGCGGTTTCCCCGTTCCCGGGTCCAGCGGCTCGCGCAGTTCCCGCAGGCCGAGGCCCAGGCGGTAAAACAGTGCCACCCAGTCGCCGATGGAGCGGTAGTACCACTGGTGCGGTTCGCGGTAATCGCCTTTCAGGCCGGCCCAGCTGTCGGTTTCCCAGTGGCTGACGTAGGCTTTGCCCTGCTCCAAAAGGCCGAAGGGGTGCAGGGTCTGGATGAAGATCAGGCCGCCGGGGTTGAGGCGCTCCTTCAGGGCCTTCAGCAGGGCCTCCGTACTTTCCTTACCGAACAGGCCGAAGTTGATGGCGATGGCGTCGAAGGGCCCGCCTTCTACCGGCTGCCCGGCAATGATTTCCTCGTAGGTGCGCACCTGGAAGGCGCCGGGGCCTTTCCGGCGGGCATCCTCGATCAATGCCGCCGTACCGTCCACCCCGATGGCCTTGATGCCCCGGGAGATCAGCTCCCGCGTGAGCCAGCCCTCGCCGCAGCCCAGGTCGAGCACCTTCTGCGATTCGTGGCGCAGGATGGCCTCTACAATGGCCCGGTTGGTGGCCGCCTTGCGGCTTTCGATCTCGTTGTTGTCGATCGTCTGTATCCAGTTCCCGGCGTTGAGGGCCCAGGAGTGGAGGATGTGGGATTCGTCTTGCATATTGGATGGCTGTATTGTTATATGGCTGTATTGTTATATGGCCAGATGGTTTACCCTTCGGCAAGCTCAGGGTAAAATTGTTATATGGTTGAATGGCTGAATTGTTGCCTCGACAACACAAAAAAAATTCCTGAAGCGAAAACCTGCTGATCAGGGGATCTCTATCCAAACCGCATCCGCCACTGCGCACAGTTGCCGTTGCTGGTTGTAGATGGCGGTGCCGGAAGAGAACTTCCGCCCCTCCTTCTCCTTGAGCCAGGCCAGCACGATACACTGCTCGCCGGGGCTTATGTCCTTTTCTGCCCGCGCCGTCATTCTACCCAGGACCACTTTGGGCATGGTATCCCCGCCGGTGGTGAATGCGCCGGGGCAATCCAGGGCGGCCCAGAGGAACTCGTTGCGCACGTGGCCATTCTCATCCGCCAGTTCCGCCTCCGGTATCCAGGGGGAGGCGTAGAGGGGCTCCGCTCCTACCCTTCCGGCGAAGATGTGCAGGCCGTCGTGAGGCCTCCGCTCCGGGCCGCAGACGAAGCAGTTGGGAAAGGGGTGGCTTTTGAAGCCGATGTACTTTTTGGAAGCATCCACCACCTGTTCCCAGGCCGGCGGGGCGGGAGCGGTATAGGCCACCGTTCCGGGGCGGACGGAAGCGATAAGCTGATCCCCGTCCATGAGCTGAAGGTGGGCGCCATCCGCCTCTAGGCGCAGTTCCCTGTCGACGGGCGGCGGGCGGCGCAGGGTCACCTCCGAGGTGTAATCCGTGAGGTTGTCGAGCCGGCCGCAGGTGTAGCCGCCGTTGCCTACCCCGGGCGGGCCGCAGAAGCGGCCGGGTATCCTGATCCGGAAAATTCCTTTCATTGGCTCAAAAAACCTTTTTCAGAGAATTCTGTTAGAGCACTATTCACAAAATGTAAAGCTATGAAAACTTTAACGCTTTCTCTCGCGCTTTGCTTCAGCGCAATTTTCGTTCAGGCCGATTCCGTGCCGTTCACCCTGCGCAACAACTCCCTATCGGCCATCTACCTGGAGATCCCCGGAGTGATGAACCCCAACCTGTCGCCCCTGTCCAACACCGGGGTCAGCCTGGCCGAGGGGCAAAAGATCTATTTCTTCCACGAAGGGGAAAAGTACCTGCTCCTGGAGGTAACGGAGGAGTTGGAAGGGAGGACGATAAAAGTGAACCGGTTGATCCGGGAGAGGAAGAAAGAGTTGAAGTAACACCTCCTCAATCATCACGGCCTATTCAATTTTCTCAAACTGATAAGCTCCGCCATATACGGAAAAGCCATCTATTTCACTGTCCTCATTTTGCGCGAACTGGAAAACGATGCCCTCCTCCGTTTCGAAGAAGCTCATTTCCGATTCCGGGTATAGTTCGTATTCCGCACCGTCCCAAAGCTGCTTCGCCCAGAGCTGGCCGTCTTTGAGCGACAGCACCAGATCAATCCCCTGCTCATTAAGCCGGTATTTGCCCTTAAAGCGCTCCAGTTGTTCCGCCTCCAGGCTTACCACTGCTTTGGTTTCGGAGGTATAGACGCCCCAACCGTAGGCTTCGGAAATGGCCCTCAACACCTCCCCGATAAGAGCGATGCCGTTATCTGAATTGGACATGAGCACAACGCCCTGCCCCCGGTGGGCGAAGCCCATCATCTGGCAGCGGTAGCCCTCGTTGGCGCCGCCGTGGCTGAAGCGCAGGGAATCGCCGTCGCCGCTCAGCGCCGGGCCCAGGCCCCAGTCGCCCAGGTGTTTGGTGAGCATCTGTTTCGTCATTTCCTGAGAAAGCACCCGGTTGGATCGGCCTTCGAGTGAGCGTTGTACTTCAATGATGTATCGGGCCAGATCAGACGGCGTTGTCCACAGGCCTGCCGCCGCCATCTCGGGGTAGGTGTGCCAGTTGCCTTCCACTTTTTTGCCGTCCGGGCGGTGGCCGATGGCTACGTTTCGGCGCAGCCGCTCCGGAAGCGGCTGTTCGTAGGTGCTGGGATTCATTCCAATTTTGGACAACACCCGTTCCTGCATCACCTGCGGGAAGGGCTGGCCGGCGACGTCTTCCACCACCTTCTGCATGAGCGTATACCCGCCGCCCGAGTACCGCCAGATGCTGCCGGGGAAGGTGTCGGGCATGATCTTGTCGGAATTGGCCGGCCGTTCCCCGTTCAGGATCTGAATGACGGCAGGTATGGAATCCCCTTCGGCATACCCTCCGAAGCCGTGGACCGTCAGGCCGGCGCTGTGGGTGAGCAGCAGCTCCAGGGTGATGGGGTTGCCTTCGGTGAAGGGAGAGGCTTCCACCTGCCAGCCTTTGAGGTACGTATTGACGTCCTGATCCAGTTGCAGTTTGCCCTCTTCCACCAGCCGCAGGGCGGCCAGCGCCGCCACGGGCTTGCTGATGGACGCCGCCTGGAACAGCGTCAGGCTGTCGACCGGCGCCAGGCTGTCGCTGCTGAGGTAGCCGTAGGTTCGCGTCCAGGCGACCTGCCCGTCGTCGACGAAAGCGATGCTCAGCCCCGGCACCTTGTGGTGTTTCATCCGCTCGTGAATGTTGAAGCGGCTGGCTTCTTCCTGCCCGGCAATGACGATGCTGGGCATGAGGTTGTTCTCGATCTGCTCAATGCGGGTTTCGAGGGCCGGGTTATCGGGCTGGCAGGAAAGATAGGCCGTCGGCAAAAACAACAGGAAGATTAACAGTGAGTGGCATTTCATTGGATTGATTTTTAATGGGTTTATCGTCTTCGACGCCAAAAAATTTTGGCGAACCGAGTCAGCATTAGCTTTTCGTCTCCGATCCTGGACAAACATCATTGCAGCTACGCAATCCGTTATATTCAGGAATTTTAAGATATTTTCCGCCCTATGTAGAATGCATAACTGTAATAGTCCTTATATTTTTCATACACCCCGATCTCCCTTTTTTCATTTTCGACGATGGCCCTGGCCGCATCGCTGTGCCCGTGGCGGCTCAGGAAGGCGGGGAAGCGCTTCTGCAATGGGCCGTAGTAGTATTCCGTCCAGCAGTATTCGGGCAGGATGAAATGCGCCGTCGGGGAATAGCCGTGTTGCTCCAGCTTGCGGATGTTGCCGGAAATGGTATCGATCTGCGGGTACTGCGCGGCCCAGTACTCCTCCAGTTCGGCGGGGCGGGCGCCGGTTATCCAGGACACCTCGCTGGCCACGAGGTATCCGCCCGGTTTGATAAACCGCCTCCACTGTTTGACGCCCTCCTCAAAGCCCATGTTGTAAATGGCGCCTTCCGACCAGGCCACGTCAAATTCCTCGTCGGCAAAAGGGAGGTTGTCCATGGATGCCTCCACGGTGGTGATCCGGTCCTGCAGCCCCCCCGCCCGGGCGTTGCGCTGCAGCCTTTCCAGAAAGCCCGGAAACAGGTCAACGGCAGTGATCAGGGCATTGCTGTTTTCCGCCAGGTCCATGGTTTGCGCACCCGAGCCGCAGCCGATGTCGGCCATTTTGATCCTGCGGCGCTTATCGATGCCAGCCAGGGCCATTGCCTTTCGGGTTTCGGCCGGGCTGCCGGGGCCCTGCCGGGGGGTGTCGCTGTGGAGGCCGATCAGGAGTTGGAGTTCTTGTTCTGTCATGTCTTTTTTGCGGTTTTATGATTTTTATGCCTTTTCGCACTTCTCGTTCATGATGTCTGGGTGAAACATACAGTAAGTTCTCCTACTTTTCAGGCAGATGCCCTTCCAGCAACTTCTTTATCACATCAAACCGCATGGCATCTTCCGGTACCTGTTCGCCATATACCCACTGGAATTCCTCCCGTGAATTTCTTGGAAAAACGTGGATATGGACATGCTTTAGATCGTTAAATTCCCCCCCATTAATCATCAT
>JAGFJE010000492.1 GCA_024103175.1 Phaeodactylibacter sp. | reverse complement strand
AGAAATTCTCCCGTTAATCCTGCCGATCCTGCCTCATCCTGTCCATAAATCCACTGTGCCGCCACATGCGAACCACTTTCCCTTCTGCATCCCGCTCAAAGCCAACCTCTTCGCCCGGCTCGCCGTCGTCGCGCAGGCGGTAGAAGGTGTCTCCCTCCTTGTGTTTCATAACCATAGCGGGCTTTTCCTGCTCGCTGGTTTTCAGATAGAAAATTGCCAGCTTGCCCTTCCAGGGTACGATGATGACCTCGCCCGACCAGAAGCTGTAATACTTCCCGGCGTAATCTTCGAGGTTTACATCCGGCATTTCCTCTTCTTCCTTTGCATTTTCGTAGGCGTCGAGGATGTTATTTATGCCCACGGCATACTGCCCCACATCCATCCCCAGCCCGTTCACCATCACAATAATGGCCCTCTTCTGAGCAGGAACCATCCACAGTTGGGTGAGGTATCCGGGGCAGCCTCCGGAATGGCCGACTACGGTCTTGTCTTTAACCTTGCGAACGACAAAGCCCAGCCCCCAGGCTGTCTCCCAATCCGGATCCATCCAGTGAACGCGCTGCATCTCCCGCAGGGTGTTGCCGTTGAGCACCGGCGCGTCCTTTTCTTCCAACGCCTGAAATTGCCAGGAGGCAAAGCCCGCCAGGCCCCGGACGGAAGAAGAGAAGCCGGCGGCGGGGGCGATGCCTCTCGTCAGGAAGAACGCCAGTTCCGCTCTTTCCCCATCGCGGGATTCTACCCCGTAACCGGTGGCCAGTTGCTCATGGCGTTCCGCTTCCGGCATTTCCGGGCGGGTATCTTTCAGGCTAAGCGGCCCGAGGATATTCTTTTGTATGTATTCTTCGTAGGGCATGCCCGACAGCTCTGCCACTACCTCCCCCAGCAGGGCCATGCCCAGGTTGGAATACTGGAAATAGGTGGAAGGAGGATAGAGCGTTTCCTGCTCTCCCAGCTTCTCCTTTAGCTGCTCGCGGGTGGGGAAGGGGAAGGTGGGATCCGTCCAGTAGGGATAGTCCGATTCCCGGGGCAGGCCGGAGGAATGCGTTAGCAGGGAGCGAATGGTGATGGGGCCACTCTCTTCGTGCACCTGCTTCAGGTTGAACCAGGGGAGATGTTCTTTAAGCTCGTCGTCAAGATCGAGCTTGCCCTGGTCCCGCAATTGCATAATGGCAATGGAAGTAAACAGCTTGGAGATGGAACAGATGCTGTAGATCGTGGAATCGGTGGCCGGCGCCTTGGCATCGAGGTCGGAATAGCCAAATCCATTGCTCCACAGCAGTTCCTGATCCAGCACAACACCTGCCGAGATGCCGGGGATGTTCTCGTAATCGCGCTGGGCATCCAGCCAGGCCTCGATGACCCGCAGGGGCTCGGAGTAATCTTTTTTTTCTTCCTGCGCAAAGGCTGCTGTGGCCAGGGCCAGGAATAACAATGTGGAGATCAAAGGTTTCATCGGATTGTAGTTTTACTAAAAAAATTCCTACTGCCGGGTTTTCGGCCAGGCTTCTCGTTGGATAACCCGGCAGGTAAAAGCTATTCAAAACAGGAGAAAGAAATTCCCCTTTTTTTTAAGGCTGAGGTGCAGAGCACCGATAATGTTGGTAGAAAGATAAGGATACGAAATTTTTCACAGGTGCAGAGCACCGGGCTACCCGTCTAACGTTGGACAAGCTCGTACATCGTACACGCCCGTGGGCTGCCATTGGCCCCGTACATCGTACACGCACCCGAAGCATTTTGTCCAACCCTAGACGGATGCCCGAGCACCGTAATGTGGACCTGGCAACCAGGAGCTTATATTACGGTACGCTGTACCTTTCCGCAGGAGAGGCCTGCCCTGGAGCTTGCGAAACAGCGCCCGTCCTCTCCCGATAGTTATCGGGATCGGCCGGGTAAAAACTCCGAATTGCGAACACTCCCCATTTCTACGTATTTCAATTGTATTTCCCCGTACTTCCTACCTCACAAACACCGGCTCCCCATTAACCACCGTCCGCTCCACCTCCACCTCTCCGATCTTCGCCGGGGCGATTTCGAAGATATTCTCCGCCAGGATCACAAAGTCGGCCAGGTATCCTTCTTTCAGCATTCCCAGCTTGTTCTCCTGAAAGCCGGCATAGGCATTGGCGGCCGTATAACAGCGCAGCGCTTCCTCCACGGTGATCTTTTCCTGCGGCACCCAGCCCTCAGGGTTGGCGCCATCCAGCGTTCGGCGGGTGGCGGCGGCGTAGATGCCTTCCAGCGGGTTGAGCGGGGCCACCGTCCAGTCGGAACCGAAGGTGAGGGGCGCGCCGGCATCCAGCAGGGAGCGGAAGGGGTAGGTCGTCTTGATCCGCTCCGGGCCGATGCGCTTTTCTGCCCAGCGGCCGTCGTCGATGGCGTGATAGGGCTGCATGGAGGGAATGACATTCAACTCCGCAAAACGGCCAATGGCCTCCCGGGTGAGGTGCTGGGCATGCTCGATGCGAAAACGGCGATCCCGCTGGCCATTGCTGTCGATGGCTTCGGCATAGACATTGAGGAGCCAGTCGTTGGCGCGGTCGCCGATGGCGTGAACGCCGATGTGCAGGCCGGCGGAGTCGGCAGAGAGGATCCACTCGCGCAGCTGGAGGGTGTCGTTGACCAGCAGGCCGGAGGTCTCCGGCTCGTCATTATACGGATCATAGAACCAGGCGGTGGTGGAGCCCAGGGAGCCGTCGACGAAGCCCTTGAGAGCGCCCCAGCGGAGCACATCGTCACCGGTTCCGTTTTCCGCAATATAGTCCGCCAGCTTCGCCCAACTGCTGATGGGCACGAAGCTATATATACGCATGGGAAGTTTTCCGTTTTCATGAGCACGGCGGTAAGTGGCCAGGTCCGCCCAGCCCCCGAAGCTGCCCACGTCGTGCACCTGGGTGACGCCCAGGGAAAGGGCGTGTTGCACGGCGCGCTGCAGCGCCTCATCCAGCTCGGCTTCGGTCCACTCAGGCATGATGGCATACACCAGGCTCATGGCCTCGTCTTTGAGGATGCCGGTAGGCTCGCCGGTTTGGGTATCCTTGACGATCGTGCCTCCCTCCGGATCGGGCGTGTCTTGGGTAATGCCCGCCAGTTCCAGTACCTGAGTATTGGCCAGGGCCATGTGCCCATCCAGGCGGGAAACAAAAACGGGGTGGCCGGCAGAGATGCTGTCGATCCATTCGCGGCGGGGCAGTGCTCCGCCCCAGGCCTCGTGGTCCCAGTTGCCGCCGGTGATCCAGCGGCCGTCATCGGGGAGGCCTTTGGCAAAATCAGCGAGGCGCCGGATGAATTCTGCCGGGCTTCGGGCAGAGCGCAGCTCCACACTGGCCAGCTGGAAGCCGCCTTCCAGGAAATGGGTATGGTTGTCGATGAAACCGGGAACCAGCAGGCGGCCCTGCACATCCACCAGTTCTGTCGCCGGCCCTTGATAGTCCTCATAGCCATCGCCGACGAACAGTATCTGTCCATCTTTTACGGCAAGGGCTTTCGCACCGGGGTTTTCCGGATCCCCCGTCCAGATATTCGCATTGTAATAAATGACATCAGCCGCAGGGCCGGCAGGTTGGCAGGCGTAAAGGGTAAGGGTTAAAAAAGCGGTGAAATACAGCAGGCGCATGGTGTTATTCGTTTTACCTTCTTAGTGCTTGTTTGGAGGCCGGGTTTGAAGGTCAAAGTTTGGCCTCCAAACAAGCACTAAGGTAAGTGTTTAATACTAAAGGGCAGTTTCCGGAAAGAGGTAAATACCTGAGAAAAATCAATTACCTTTAATAAATTTTCTAAATTTATGCATGCCTTTATCCGGCCTCACGGCCGAGAAATCTACACCTATGCCCTTGTCAGCCTTACCACAGGAAGAAATACTTGAGGACTTGTTTGACGATATCCGGGCCGGAAAATGCATACTCCTCGTTGGCCCTGAAATTGTTCAGGTAGAAAACGAACCTTTGATCAGCCGTGTATACGAACGCCTGCTGGAAAAATATCCTGAGGATATTGATTATTACTACCGCAATGAAAGCCTCTTTTTATTTCGAAATGAAGCTTCCAAAAACAAAATAGCTTACCGGTTAAAGAAAGTGTATTCTGAATTCGAAAGTGAAATTGAGTATAACCTCTTCAAAAAAATCCTCCAACTTCCGCTGCCGCTCGTTATTTCCCTTAACCCTGATACTTATTTTTCCCAAGCAGCCAGAAGATTGGGCATTAACCATCAGTTCAGCTACTTTCAGTTCAATGGTAAAGAGTCATTTCAGTTCGGCCCACCTACCTCTGACAAGCCCTTGATCTATAACCTCTTTGGGTCTTTAGACCAGGATGAATCCCTGCTGCTGGACTACGAAGACCTTTTTCAATTCCTCGGGGCTATTATTCCTGACGGATTGCCACAGGAATTACGACATAAACTGAAGGAAGCCAGCTCTTTCCTCTTTCTGGGGTTTGATTTCAACAAGTGGTATTCACAATTGCTGATCCAGCTCCTGACCGGTGAGCGAAAAGGCCGGCACAAATTTGCCCTGGAAACCAAAATATCTGACCCTCAGGCTAAAAACTTCCTGGTCCACCAGTTTCAGATCCAGTTCCTGGGAAAGGAGCAGAAGATCCTCGATTCGTTATTTGGTTTACTGGATGAGGCGGGCTTACTCAGAAAAACGGAAGAACGGCATCAGTCTCCTTCCATATCCATAGAAGATGTAAAAAAGCTCGTTGCGGAAAATGAATTCAAAAAGGTATTTCATTATTTAAACCTGCTCACATTGAATACCGGGCTTGAAAACGAAGCCTTTATTTTATCATCGAGGTTCAACGCCTGGGAAAAGGAAAGGATAATGGGCACACAAAGACCCTGGAGTGCCGAGCCGGAGATCAACGAGATCCGGGAAAGAATACTCCTTTTACTCGAGAAAATGAATAGGCCATGAACCGCTACCCTGGCGTCAAGCCCTTCGAGAGTTCGGAGGAGCGTATTTTCTTCGGGCGCGATCAGGACATCGGCCAACTTTTCCAATTGATCTTGTTGGAAAAACTGTCTGTTCTATTCGGCAAATCAGGCTATGGCAAGAGTTCCCTGATCAATGCAGGGATTATACCCCGGTTTCTTCAATACTCTCCGGGAAGTGACTCCTATTATTTTCCGGTATCAATCCGCCTGGGAAATTATATTGACGAAGAGAGCAGCATCAGCCCGCTACTGAAGTTACGCAAAAAAATTGAGGAATCCTTTCCGGTAAATCCGGCAGGTGATTTCCTCGGGGAACTGCCGGAAAGCCAAAGCCTTTGGCATGTCATCAAGCGAAGGCAAAACATAAACCCCCAACGCATCCTGTTGATATTCGACCAGTTTGAGGAATTCTTTTCCTACCCACTCGCCCAGCAAACCATTTTCCTACAGGAACTACGGGAACTACTTTACACAAAAATCCCCCAGTCCATCAGAAATACCGGCGAAAGTATTTCTGATGAAAATTATGAGTTCCTTTCCCAGCAACTGGATGTACGGGCCCTGTTCTCGATCCGCTCCGACCGCCTCAGCCTCCTGGACCGGCTGAAACAGATACTGCCGGCTATACTTGATAATCGTTATGAGTTGAAAACACTGACGCCTGCCAATGCCCGCCTGGCCATAACCGAGCCTGCTTCGCTAGCCACTGAAGGGCTGGCATTTGATACGCCCCCGTTCCATTACAGCCTCCCGGC
Organism: Phaeodactylibacter sp.; assembly: GCA_024103175.1. GTDB lineage: Bacteria > Bacteroidota > Bacteroidia > Chitinophagales > Saprospiraceae > JACJXW01. The sequence goes on along the minus strand of JAGFJE010000492.1, from coordinate 19,007 downwards.
ACTGGACACGATCCTTGCTAAACTTCTGGAATCAAAGGACGATATCGAGGCGGGCATCGAAGCATTTGAATTACAGATCATTTGCCAACACGTCGAGCAGCAGGTAGAAGCTGGTAAAGTAATAAACCGGAATCAGGAAGGAATACTGGAAATCACCCCCGGAGACCTTCCCGAATTTGAGAACATCTTCGAAGCCTACTATAAAAGGCAGATTGCAAGGCTGCCCGTCCACGAGCAAAAAGCTGCACAGGTAATGATCGAAGACGGATTGCTGCTCCTGAATGAAAACGATATGGAAGAAGCCCGCCGGCTGAGTGTCGACGGCGACGCCCTGATCGAACGATACAGAAGCCAGGGGGTCAACCAAAACCTGCTGGATACCCTGGAAAATGCCTTCCTGCTGCGGCGCGAACCCAATACTACCGGAGGTTATAATTACGAAATCAGCCACGATACCCTCATCGGGCCCATTGCCAATGCCCGACGGGAACGATGGATAGAGGAAGCCAGACTGAAAGCACAAAGGGAAGCGGAAAAAGCCAAAGAAAATGCCAGGATCGAAGAACGGCAAAGGCTGTCGGAAAAGATGCGCCAGACTGCCGAGCGGGGCCGGCGCAGGGCCATCATCCTGGCGGCAATTGCGCTCCTGTTATTTTTCACTTCGGCCATAGCTTTTCTTTATGCACGGGAGCAAACAACACTGGCTGAAAAGAAAGCCAGGGAAGCAGAAGCCAACCTCGAAGAATTTAAAGCAGCACAATTTGAAAGGGATACCCTTGCTTCCCGATGGCTAATGCTGAGAGCAAATGAAATTGGTTCAGCTGCCACAATTATGGGCATTTCCGATTCGGAGTGGGAGTGTGAGTTTTACAATATGTCCAGGTTTACCCTTCAAAATAACAAAAACCTTTACGATATGGGCAGGCAATCTTACATCGATGCACAGCTCGACTCCCTGAAAAAAAAGATGGAGCCATGCAAGTGATCAGCATCCTCCCGGTTTTCTTAATCCTGGGTTGTTTCAGCGCATTGGCACAGGTTCCCGGTAATGGATTCCATGAGATTATGAACAGGGCGGAACGGTCTTATCAGAATAAGGATTATGCCGATGCCGTCCTTTATCTCAAAATAGCCGGCGCCTATGACCCCTACCGGCAGGATACGGTCAATGCATTTTACAGAAAATTATACACTTCTCTGAAAAAACTTCAGGAAGAAAAGGCGGAAGGACAGGGGAAAAAGAACATCAAACGGGATACCATTTTTATACAAAATACGGTTTGGGTAACAGATAGCAGCGCCCTGGACTCCCTGCAAAAGATAATAGACAGCCTCCGGGAAACTGTAGGGTCGTTGGAGGGAACGAGAATTATTAATGACTGTAATTTTAATAACTCCCTTGCTCTAAGCAAGCTGTCATCAGACTTACCGCTTGCTCTAAAAATACTCTACTATAACAGGGCCCGGTACTCCGATGGAACCTGCTGTCCTGATTCTCTATGCCTGAAAATTGACGCCGGCTATATTGCCATCAATGAGAAAAAGTTTGTACTCAGAGGTGTTTTCCCACATGATACTACCTATTATTTCCCTTCTGATACTACAAAAGCGATCCTGGATGGCGATTTCAACCCGGCCCTGAAAAGAGTAGCTACCACAGGAACCAACGACAGTATTAAATTGTGGGGCCTGGACGGTAACCTCCTGGATGCTGCTCCAATTTGGTTTGCTCCTGTGTCCATTAGCCGGCCGGACAGCATTTTTGCCATCAGGGGTAGTTATAGGGGTATACCATTATGGACGCTTAACAACGACTCCCTTAGCCAGAGGGAAACGGCCGGAAACGGCCGGCGGATCTCAGATTTTCTCCTTTCGGAAATGAATGGTGAACCCTATATCCTTTACCTCTCAAAGAGCAGGATATTCGGCGAGAAAATGACTTCGGACGGTAACCGTGTTTTTTTTCGTTCGCGCATGAATGCTTTTCCACCAATTGACAGCCTGGGCCTGAGCAAACGCAAACTATTAAAATTCGGCTGGTTCCGGCATAATGTAAGTATATGGCCACCTACTTCTAAAAAAACGCGATTCTGGCAGTGGCACTCCATTCGCGCCTTCGGCATTTCCCCAACGGGAAGTTACTTTATTACCGGTGATAAACGCGGCAGCATCCGTTACCGGAATGCCTCCGGCGGATCTTCCCAAAAGCTGAAGCGGTTGAATGGGGCTATAACTACCATAGATATTTCGGAAAACGGGCGGTTCTTTGCAGCTGGAAGTGCAAATGGAGAAGTAGGAATCTGGAATAAGGAGGGTAATCTCCTTTATTCCTTTTATGAACAGGCTGTTAAAAAGATTTCGTCCGTAAAATTTGCTCCGGGCCTTGAAGTGCTGAATGGACAGGGCGATAAAGAAAGTATATTTTACGACTTTGTAACTGCCGGATCAAAAAACGGAAAATTAGTTGTGTCCGTTTGGAAAGAAAAGGATGGGTATTTAAACCTATCACAGATCCTTCCTCTCGAAAATGATAGTACCTCCCAATCCGGCAATGCCACTTCTATGAAGATCTCTCCGGATGGGCATCACATAATGGCCACTACCTCCGAAGGCAAGGGATATATATGGCAGTCGGGCAAAAAACTCAAGGAAGACATTGAAGCCCTGCGCCCAGATGACATCTGCCTTCTTCAGCAAATCAAAAAAGCCGGCGCCAGGCTTCATGAAGATGATGAAAGGAGGCTCACCGGCTCCTGCGAAGAGGAAAAATAACATCCAGCTACTTTTCCACATAGTTTTCCACACCTGTTAATTTCTCGCTTTTCCCAGTTGAAAATCCACAAATAACATGGCTGTCAGCAACAAAAGAGCGACGGCCTGATGAAAGACGCCATAACCGACAGGAATTGTGCCGATGGAGTTGACGACGGTGAGGATTCCAAGTGCCATTTGAATTATCAACACACTTACCAACACGTACAGCCCGGCGCGCAGAGACGGCGCCGGATTGGACTTTATGGCTTTGAAAAAGAACCATAAAATAATGATTGTCAACATATAAGCCATACCCCGGTGCAAAAACTGGACCAACGCAGGCAAAAACAGGGAACTGTCGTAATTCACAAAGTTTTCCACAGACCAGTTGCTGCCGGCTAACAGCACTCCGGGGATGGCCTCGCCGCTCATATCCGGCCAGGTGGGGTAGAAAAGGCCCGCCTTCGTTCCCGCCATAATACCTCCCAGGACGATCTGCAGGGCGACCAGCCCGGTGATGGCCAGCGCGGCGTTTTTCAACAGGCGGCTGTGTAAAACCGGGCGCTCCGGCTGGAAGGTTTTGAACGTCGTCCACAACAGGTAACTGAACAGGATGAGCGCCAGCGAAAGGTGCATGGTGAGTTTGTAGGCATTGACCCAGGGCCGCTCTATCAGCCCGCTGGCTACCATGATCCAGCCGAAAGAGGCCACCAGGGCAGCCAGCAGGAAAACGACGCCCAGGCGCTTCAAAAGCGGCTTATCCACCATCCCCCTTGCCCAGAAATACGCCAGGGGAATGATGAAGACAAACCCCATCAGGCGGGCCCACAGGCGGTGGATGTACTCCCAAAAATAAATGAACTTGAACTCACCCATCGTCATGCCCTGGTTGATCTTTGCATATTGGGGCGTAGCTTTGTACAGGTCAAATGCCTCTTCCCACTGCTGGGCATTCAGCGGCGGCAGCGTGCCGGTCACAATCTCCCATTTGGTAATGGACAGGCCGGAGCCGGTCAGGCGGGTAATGCCGCCTATAACGACCTGCATGAAGATCATGAACAAACCGATACCCAGCCACGCCTTCACAAGGGAAGGGTACTTTTTCCGGCTGCCTCGTTCTGCTGTATATGTCGTATTTGCAATTGCTTCCATCTTCTTTTGATTTACAACATTATGTTAGAGAAACAATACTACAAACTTTTGTTTGGCCATGGCATGGTAAAACGTTCTGCGTAGACGGGTAATAGTATTATATTATAAATTTTTAAAACAGGTCCCCTCATCATTAGGGGTGTTAGTATGTGAGTAAATTTTCTCGTCCGTTCTGGGTTAAGTCAATGTTAAGGCCCCGCTCTGGCCTTTACACAGGATTTACACAGGCCGGCTTCCTTGTACTGCGTTGTCTCTGCAAACTTACCCACAGCCTGTGTAAAACTCCGGGCGGGGAAAACTTTTTTTCGCCGGGCGGCCCTCTTTTTAATTTTGGTTGTAGATAACCGGAAGAGTTATCCCCCGAAAAGCATTCAATTTATCTGTTTTTATATATGGGGGAATGCCATTCTTGGCCAGTGTGGGCCGGCGGGCCGGTTTTCAAGGCCCCGGCCCACATTTCGTGTGGAAAAGAGGTTTCGTCAAATTGCTGGTTTTCTTAACTTTAGGGGGCACACAAAAAACAGGTGTGGAAAAGGGGAAACGAAGCGGCCCAACCTCTTGTTTTTATGAAAATCCACCGGCCCAAAGTTTTGTGGTAGAATAATGATGTGGAGTTCTGTGTATAAGACTCGCTGATCATTGAAATGCTGCCCTTTATGTTCCGATGAACGGCGAAGGGCCTGAACAAAAAAATTGAAACGTATGTGCGGAAGGTTTTCCTTTGTGACCTCACCAGAGAAGATAAAGGAACAATTTGGGGATATAGAGACCGGCCAGAACCTGCGCCTGAGTTTCAATGTCGCCCCGACCCAGCATTCCTATGTCATTACCAACGAGCATCCCAACCGATTGGAGTACCTGATCTGGGGACTTATCCCCCACTGGTCGAATGATGGGAAGAACGCCGGCAAAATGATCAACGCCCGCATGGAGGGCATCGTATCCAAACCATCCTTCCGCGTGCCCATTCGCAAGCGGCGCTGCCTGGTGCTGGCCGACAGCTTCTACGAATGGCGGGCTGAGGGCGGAAAGAAAGTGCCCTACCGGATCTTGGGTAAGAACGGTGAGCTGTTGGCTTTCGCCGGTATCTGGGACGTATGGTACAAGGACGACTATGCCGTTAAGACCTTTTCCATCATCACCGCTCCTCCCAACAAGGAAGTAGCCCCCCTGCACAACCGCATGCCTATGGTGCTGCCCACCCGCAAAAAGCAGGAGCGGTGGCTGGAAGAACTATCCATCGAGCAGGTCATGGAGCTTCTGCAGCCTCCGCCGGATAACATTCTGGATTACTACCGGGTATCCGATAAGGTGAATTCCGTAAAAAATGACTCCCCGGAACTGCACCAGCGGATCGGGGGGCAGCCGACGTTGTTTTAGTTGTTCGTTTTTTGATTACTGTTACCAACGACAAATCCTTAAATTTACCCGAAAAAATGCGCGTAGTTATCCAACGAGTTTCCCAAGCATCCGTCTCGGTAGATGAGAAAACTGTAGGCGAGATCGGCCCCGGCCTGCTCGTTTTCCTCGGTATTGAAGACGAGGACACCGACGAAGACATGGAATGGCTCTGCCAGAAAATTGCTAAAATGCGCATCTTCAACGACGACGAAGGCAAGATGAACCTTTCGGTTAAAGACGTGGACGGCGAACTGCTCGTCGTTAGCCAGTTCACCCTGCACGCCAGCGTCAAAAAAGGCAACCGGCCCTCCTTTATCCGGGCGGCCCGGCCCGAGTTCGCCACCCCCATGTACGAAAAGTTCATCAAGGTGCTGGAAATTACGGCCGGCCGCGATGTGCAGAGCGGAGAGTTCGGCGCTGAGATGAAAGTACACCTGGTGAATGATGGCCCGGTCACCATATCCGTAGACAGCAAAAACCCGGAATAACACCAAATTCGAAGTCGGAAATCGGAAATCGGAATTTTTCCGGTGGAGTGCTGCCTGGATGGGGCTGAAGATGCTTCCACCATAAAAAATAGAGCTTCCTTAACAAAAGGAAGCTTGAAGGCGGAAGGCCCATATGCTTTCCAATCAGCCGATTAGGGGTAGTTTGTACGTTTTTTTTTATTTTAAAATTGGTATAATATGACCATTCAGGAAGCGCAGCAAACGGTAGACCGGTGGATCAACACCGTCGGTATACGTTATTATAATGAACTGACCAATACCGCTATTCTCATGGAAGAGGTAGGCGAAGTGGCCCGCCTGATGGCCCGCCTCTACGGCGAACAGTCCTTCAAGAAAACGGAAGACGCCGCCGGCGCCAAAGCCCAGCTGGGCGATGAAATGGCCGACGTGCTCTTCGTGCTCATCTGCCTGGCCAATCAAACCGGAATAGACCTCACCGAGGCCATGAAGAAAAACCTCGATAAGAAAACGAAACGGGATGCGGAGCGGCACGCGGGGAATGAGAAACTAAGGAATGAAGGATTGAAGGAATGAAGGATTGAATAGGAGCTTTGCCCAATCATTCCTTCATTCCTTCATTCCCTTTAAAAGGAGAATTCTCCTGGTGTTCCCGGATGAGCTTGGTCGCGATGTAGATGCTGGCGCCGAGCAGGGCCAGGGCCAGGATCATGAGCTCTTCGTAATATTCCTGGAGGATGAAAAAGTCGTAGGTTCCATGTACGGCTACCGGGACGACGAGGGCGAGGGCCATCAATTGCCTTTTGGCTTTGGTTGAGAGGGCGAACCTGGACCTGCCCATGAAGTATCCCATAATGATGGCGAAGCAGGCATGGGCCGGCACGGCGGTGAAGGCTCTGAGAATGGTAGTTTGAAATCCGAATTTGCCGGCGTATAGTATATTCTCCAGGGTAGCGAACCCCATGCTGATCATTACGGCGTAGACGATGCCATCCATGGGTTCATTGAAAAATGGGCGGGAATAGGGGTATATCAGTAAGGCCAGGTATTTGGCGAATTCTTCCGTGAGCGCCACCACGATGAAAGAGGAAACAATGGTAGTGGCGAGGGTTTGGGTGTCTCCCCAGCCGGCGTAAGTAGCCCAGGCTTCGGCCTTCAGCACCGGATAAGTAATGGCCATGCCCAGTAGGAAGGTAATGGCCAAATGCAGGCGCGACTCTTTCTCGTATTTATCCATGCGGTAGATATACCAGCAGATGAGCAGGCCGGGGATGATCGCCAGGGCATAAATGAATGAGCTTTGTACCATCAGGGCCGGGCATTTTCTTCACAAAACGCTAAAAACTGCCGGACGATAAGCTGGGTTTTTTTACTGGCCTCGAACAGGCCCATGTGGCCAACTTTTTCCAGGATGTGGATGGAAGCCGCCTGGGGCAGATGGATCTGCTCGATGCTTTCCGGAGGTACAGCCTGGTCTTCTTCTCCTATGATAAAAAGAACCGGCACTTCGATTTCCGAAAGAACTTTCGTTTCGTCTTCCCTTTCGATCATGGCTTCCTGAGCGGCGATTATTCCGGCGCTTTTACCTTTGGCGGCCCGGTAAGTGAGCTTTTCCAGCAGGAAAGCGTTGCTGTTGGCGAACTTCTCATTGAAGAGGCTGGGAATGAGTTGCTTGACAAAAAGCGCGTGCCCCTGCCGCTTGATGAATTCTACGCTTTTGCGGCGGTTTTCCTTTTTTTCCTCGCTGTCGGCGTAGGGATGGGAATGAAAAAGGCCGAGGCCCCTCAGCATTTTCGGATACAGGCGGGCGAAAGCCAGCCCAACATACCCCCCCATCGAATGCCCGATGAATATGATTTCATTTGCCTTTAATTTCGTCAGTACGGCATGCACGGCTTCCGCCATCTGTTCTATGCTCACCGAGGGAAGCAACTCCGACCGGCCAAAGCCGGGCAGGTCGATGCGGATGACGCGAAAGTTTTCCTCGAGCAGGTCGGCCCGGAATTCTTCCCAGATATTGCTGTCCTCACAAAAGCCATGGACAAGCATTACCGCCGGGCCTTTCCCTTCCACCTGATAAGCTATTTTTTTATTCCGGTACGTTATGAATTTCATACCCTGCTTTTTTAATGTTTGCTATTGTTGGCCGCCGCTTCGAAAGCCTTGTCGTATTCGGCAACCAAAATACTCCAGTCATATCTGGCGACAAAACGCTGGAAGGTTGATCCTTGCCGAATGGACTGGACATGGAGTACTGCATCCCGCAATTTAGGATAAAATTCTTCCTCTTTTTCATAAAGGTGCCGGTGGTGTTCCTTTTTTGGGATGTGTTCCGGGTAGGCCAGGCGGTTGGGAAGCAGGGGGAAACAGTTGCAGTAGATGGCTTCCACCACACTGCCTCCGAAAAAGTCTTGCCGGCTGGTAACGGGAAGGATGTCGGCCTGCCACAAGAGCCGGGCATAGGCCTCCCTGGATTCCACGTAGCCGAAGTGGGCGATCTCGTCCTGCAGGCGGTGGCGCGCTTCCTGAAAGATCTCGGGTACTTGCCGGTAAGAACGGCCGAGGACGACCAGGCGGAACGGGATATTTTCCGCTTTGAGCCGGAACAGCGCATGGAAGAAGGCCTCCGGCGCTTTGTCGTATTCCCAGCGGTGGTTCCAGAGCAGGGTGGGCTCGGCATACTTGGCCGGCCGCTCCCCGAGGTTGAGGCTGCGGAGGGGCATGCCGAGGGGAAGGGTTTCGCTTTTTTTCTGTATTTCCTTTACCCGGTGCAGTTCCCGGGCATCCGGAAACTGTTGCAGGAAGCCGGGAAGCCCGTCGAGAAAGGCACGGCGGTGAAAATGGGAATTGAAAAAAATGCGGCTCGAGGCCAGGGCGGAGGTATAGTTGATGAACCCATAGTGGTGGTCGCGTTGCAGGCTCACATCTTCATCTGCCGGCGACCAGGGATAGGTGAACTGGTTCTCGTGGAAATAAGTGGCAACGGGAATGCCGGCGGTGTGCTTCCGGGTGAGGCCCAGAAATGCCGCCACATCCAGCATATCGGTCGCCAGGATGAGGCCCGGCCGGCTGTCCAGGCCCGCGAACTGCCCGGCCAGGCTGACCGCGCCGCCGTGCATGCGCCATTTCCAATGACGGCCTTTTAAGGAGAGGATACGGACCTCATGCCGGCTGTGGGCCTGGTATCCTTCCGCCCATTTTTGATGGCTTCCGGACAGAAATGGCTCCAGGAGTAGTATATTCATGTTAACAGGTTGCTAAATTCGCCTTTCCACTATAAGCCTAGCATTGGTTTTTTATATCTTTACTATACTTAGTATATGGACTGAATAAATGAATGAGTGAATGAGTGAATATCCGGGGGCTTGGCCACGTTTCCATGTCTCCATCTTTCTGTCCGGGTACTTTTAAATCCATAATGTTAACAATAATGTCGGGTTTTTCTGAATTGAGAAAGGGATTGTCCAATATCGAGGCGCTCGAGCGGGAGCTGAACCTGAAGCAACTTCAGATCAACCGGCTGTTGAATATTACCCAGGCCATCAATAATAACGTTTCGGCCGAGGGGCTTTTCAATATGTACAAGTCCTTCCTCAGCTGGGAGATCGGGGTGAAGAAAATGGCCCTTTACATCCGGGAGGAGGACGATTGGTCCTGTGCTTCATCCATAGGGATCAAGGAGGAACTGCTGGCCCTGGATATCAGGAGCTATTTCGAGAAATATACCCGCCTCAATAATGTCGAAGAAGCCAACCACCCGCTGATCAGAGAGTTTGATGTGGTCATTCCCGTCCGCCATAAGGAACACCCTATCGCCTATGTTTTCATCGGCGGCTTCAGCGAAGAGGAAGACATGTACAATAAGGTACAGTTCATCACCACCATCACGAATATCATCGCGGTGGCCATCGAAAATAAGCGGTTGTTCAAACGGCAGTTGGAGCAGGAGCGCCTGAAAAGGGAAATGGAACTGGCTAGTGAGATGCAGCGCATGCTCATTCCTACCAACATGCCCAGCAAACCGGGTTACGAACTGGCCAGCATCTACAAACCGCACTTCGGCGTAGGAGGGGATTACTTTGACTTCATCGAGTTTGACGACGGCAAGATCGTCTTTTGCGTAGGCGACATTTCCGGCAAAGGGGTGGCCGCCGCCCTGCTGATGGCCAACTTCCAGGCCAACTTCCACACCCTGATCAACAAAAGGACGGAGCTCGACGCTTTCATACGAGACCTGAACACTTCCGTGAACCTCATTACCCAGGGAGAACGGTTTATTACTTTCTTCATTGCAGAATACGATACCGGCCGGCAGTCCCTGCGGTATGTTAATGCAGGCCATAACCCTCCGGTCCTGGTCAACGACGGAGCGCTGCACCTGCTCAATAAAGGCTGTACGATCCTGGGGTCTTTTCCCGAACTACCGGAAGTAGAAGTCGGTAGTGTTTCCCTGGAAGGCGAAGCCATCATCCTCTCTTTCACCGATGGGCTGACCGACCTGCAGAACGAAAGCGGGGACTACCTCAATGAAGAAATGCTGTACAGCTTCGTCCGGAATAATTACAAACTCTCGGCTTCTGCTTTCAACCGCCAGCTTATGGAACGGCTGGAAGTGTTCAAAGGCGGAAAGAGCTATCCTGATGATTTTACGGTGCTCACCTGTAAGATATTCACACCCGGCGCTCCGAAGCGGGCACAGCGATGAAGCTTCCTCGAGGCCGGTCTCGCTGGAGCGCCAAAGCACAAGCATGCTTATGCGGCATTATTTCATCGGCAATTGGCGCCTCGTCGTCTAACATTTTTCACCATTATCCGTATTCGATCAAACAAAAGCTACCTTTGACAATTGTCTTTATTATAGATTATTGTTTATATTGAGATTATCCTATCAATACAGCAAATGAAGGAAAAGAATGTAGCCGGTATATTAGCGCTGTTCCTGGGAGGGTTGGGAGTCCACCGGTTCTATCTGGGGCAGACCGGGCTGGGGATCTTTTATTTGATCTTCTGCTGGTTTCCCGTAATCTGGATCGTTGGCCTGATCGATGCTATCGCCTTTTTCTCTATGGACCAGGAAGTGTTTGACCGCAAGTACAACCGCCAGTATGAAAGGAGAAGAGACACCGACTATGACCGGCGCGAATACCACCGCCGTTTGCGGGATGAGCAACGGGAGGGCCGGAGAGAAAGGCGTTATGAGCGCAGGCAGGACGCCCCGGAGCGCCGCCGGCAGTATCAGCGCCCCAAACCCCGGCCCCCACGCAGCAACCCCTACAAAGCAAGTGGCATCAAAAAATATAAAGACTACGATTACGACGGCGCTATTGAAGATTTCAATAAATCGCTGGATATTGAGCCAAAGGATGTGGCCACGCACTTTAACCTGGCCTGCGCCTATTCGCTGAATGAGAAGACCGATAAGGCTTTTTTTCACCTTGACCGGGCGGTGGCCAATGGGTTCAATGATTTCCAGCGGATCAAGGAACACGATGCTCTGGCCTTTCTCCGGATACAACCGGAGTTCGAAGCTTTTGAAAAAAATGGGTTTCGCCTTCAGCAACCTGAAAAAGAAGAAACTCCTCCTGAAAACCTGACTCAAGAGCAGGAAGAGATTCTTGAAGGCCAACCCGACCTACTGGAACAGCTCAAGCGCCTGGGGGAACTCCGGGAAAAAGGCCTGCTTACTGAGGATGAATTTACTTCTCAGAAAAGGAAACTCCTGGGATGAATCGGGCGTACAGTTATGAAGAAGCGTATTTTACCGACGGGAATACGACGCAAACGATACTTTAACAGAAATTTTGTCAACAGCTGATGCTTTACTTTCGTTTTACTGATGAATTAGAATACGGATGCGATGATTGCTGAAACACTGATCTCCGACAATATCATTCCTTTGAGAACTTCCGATACTGGTGAGGAAGCCCTCAGCATGATGGATGATTTTTACATACGCCACTTGCCGATCGTCAACGATAAACAACTCCTGGGGCTTATCTCCGAAGACGATATTCTCAACTATGACGCCAGTGAGGCGGTAGGTTCCTACGGACTGTCTATGGTCCGGCCTTATGCCAAAGGTAAAGACCATGTTTACGAATTGCTTCGCCTGCTGGCCGAATACCACCTTACACTCATCCCGGTTGTTGACGATGAGGAAAATTACCTGGGAGTGGTTTCTCTGGAAGCCCTCCTGCTGTATTTTGCTCAGACCGCTTCTTTTTCCGAACCTGGCAGCATACTGGTCCTGGAAATGAGTAAAAGAGATTATTCCCTGGCGGAGATCGCCCGCATTGTGGAGTCTGAAAATGCCGCAGTTCTCAGTTCTTTCATTACTACCAACCTGGACTCTACCCGGTTGGATGTTACGATCAAGGTCAACCGGCAGAATATACAGTCGATCATGGCTACTTTCGAGCGCTTTGACTATGACATTAAGGCATCTTTCAACGAATCAGAGTACGTAGGTTCCCTGCAGGAGCGTTATGATTCCCTGATGTCTTATCTCAATGTATAAATTGGATACTTATACCTTCCGGAATAATGGCAGGGCGATGACAATTGCCCCGGTTTAGCTGCATTTCTCCTCATTCGCTTTTAGCTTTTTATAAAAAGCATTATTTTGTCTTAAGGGGAGAATACCCGCCTCTTGCAAACCCTTGGAAAACAGAACGTAATAAAACGACACAGCCAGCACCCGAGCTTTTGTTGATAAAGGAGTTTTGTCTTTGTGGAATACATCACTCAGTATTGAGGAAACTTATGCGTATATTTTTTTGCTTGGCTTTGGTTATTGGCCCGTGCATTCTGAATGCACAGCTGGGGTATTCAGAAATACCGCTGGATTACGTCTATATTGACAGTATCAGCGTTGAGGGCAATGCCAAGACGCGGGAAAGTATCATCCTCCGCGAGATGTTGTTCGGGGAAGGCGACACGGTCAGCCTGGACCGCCTGTCGGCATTGATGGACCGCAGCGAGGAGCTGATCATGAATACGGGCCTGTTCAACCTGGCTGAGATCAGCTTTAAAGGCTGGGAAGGCTCTACCAACAAGGTGCACCTGCTCGTCAATGTGGAAGAAACCTGGTACCTCTACCCCGTACCTATCTTTGAATTGGCCGACCGAAACTTCAATGTGTGGTGGGTAGAACAGGGGCGGTCTCTTCAACGGCTCAACTTTGGAATGGAGTTCGCCCACCTTAACTTCAGCGGCAGCCGGGACCGCCTGAAGGTTTCGGCAAAATACGGATATACCCGGAAATACGCCGTCAGCTACAACCTGCCTTTTATCAATAAAGCCCAGACCCTCGGCCTGGGCGCCGAGGTGGCTTTCCTGCGCAACCGGGAGATCAATTACGCTACCGCCGGCAATAAACAGGAGTTTTTCCGGGACCAGGACAACTTTATCTACCAGCGCTTCCAATCCGACCTGGCCCTTACCTTTCGGCCACGCATTAAAACCTCCCACAGCCTCATCATGGGATACCGCCAAAACCGGGTGGATGACATCGTCGTACAGGAAAAAAATCCCGATTTTTTTCTGGATGGCCGTAGTTTCCAGCGCTATTTCCTGATGGCTTACAACTTCACCTATGATAAACGGGACGTCAGGCCTTACCCCTGGCGGGGATCCTTCCTCAATGTCGTTCTGGAAAAGGACGGCCTGGGGCTCTTCGAAGACCGCAATGCGCTCACCCTGTGGACGAGCTACCGCCGTTACCTGCCTTTCAGCGGCCGGTGGAGCCTGGGCCTGGAAGCCAACGGTAAGTTCTCCTTCATCCGTGAGCAGCAACCCTACAACGACAACCGGGCCATGGGATTCGGCAACCTGTACCTGCACGGCTATGAATATTACATCATGGACGGGCTCGACATGTTGCTGGGGCGGTCCTCCCTGCGCTTCCACCTGTGGGAATGGGGTATGGACTTCGGAAAAGTGGTGCCCATCAGAGCTTTCCAAAAAATGCCCATCCGTTTTTACCTTTCTCTCAATAACGACCTTGGGTATGCCCATGACCCCTATACGGGAGGAGTGAACGCCCACAGCAACCGCCTGCTCTGGGGCGGCGGTATCGGCCTGGATATCGTACTGTACTACGATAAAGTCATACAAATCGAATACAGCTTCAACGATTTACTGGAAAATGGTTTATTTTTACACCTCAACCTGAATATTTAATGCCAAGCCCTTCCAACCTCCGTTATGCAGGTAGTCGTCTACAGTAAAGTGCTCAAGGATAAAGATATCCCGCATGTCCAGCATCTGTTTGATGCCCTTCACAAAGAGCGGATCAACGCTTATGTCTATGCCCCCTACCTGGAGCAGCTCAAAGGTAAAATAGATTTCCGGCGGGATGTCGGCGTCTTCGAAGGCTACCTGGATTTTAGTGTGAAAAAATTCGACTTTTTTATCACCCTCGGCGGTGACGGCACCATCCTGGGAGCAACCACTCACATCCGGGACAGCAACGTGCCCATCATGGGGATCAACCTGGGGCGGCTCGGTTTTCTGGCCTCGATCGAAAAAAAACGCATCAACGAAGCCATTGCCCTGCTAAAACGCGGGATGTACAATATAGAAGAGCGGCGCATGCTGTTCCTGGAATCCAACCTGCCCATTTTCGGCGAGATCCGCTTCGCCCTCAACGACTGTACCCTGCTGAAGCGCGATACGTCTTCCATGGTCACCATCCATACCTTTATCAATGGCGCCTACCTGAATACGTACTGGGCCGATGGTATCATCGTGGCCACCCCTACGGGCTCCACCGGCTACTCTCTGAGCTGCGGCGGGCCGATTATCTTTCCCAATTCCGGTAATTTCGTCATCACGCCGGTTGCCCCCCACAACCTCAACGTGCGGCCGATTGTCATCTCCGACGACTCCGTCATCTCCTTTGAGATCGAAGGGCGGGCGGAGAATTTCCTGTGCACCCTCGATTCGCGTTTCGAAACGATAACCTCCGCTCATCAACTGGCCGTACGGAAAAACGACTTTCCCGTCCGGCTCCTTCAGCTACAGGATGTGGGGTTTATGGAAACGATCCGCTCCAAATTGGCATGGGGAGTGGATACGAGGAATCATTAAGATTTTTGATGTTTGATTTTTGATGTTTGATGTTTGATTTTTGATTTTTGATGTGCGATTTTTGATTTTTGATGTGCGCCCGGCTCGAAGTATGTGTTTAGCGCTCAGCCAGGTGACATCCCGAAAAAATCGGGACAGGCTCTTTTTGCCCCTCAATCCGCCGAAACAGGTTTAATTGCCAGGATCTGGGGGCAAAAAGATGTCACCTCACCCCAACACTAAACACATACGGCTCGAAGAGCCGGGCGCACATCAAAAATTTCAGGCCTATGCAGATAACCATTCAACATCAGGAGCAGCTCTACCGCGCCAACCTCTCCATGCCATTAGACATCGCCATCCCTCTGAGGGAGGGGCTGGACACGGTCAACTGCTTCTATGCCCCGCCCATGGAGACGGAGCCCGTTGTGGCCGGCGATTTTGTGGGTTCCACGGCCCAGGGTGGGCCACTGAATTTCCTCAATGTACGCCTCAATCCGCACGGCAACGGTACCCACACGGAGTGCGTCGGGCATATTGCCAAAGAACCGTACACTATCAATCAATGCCTGAAACAGTTCCATTTCCCGGCCTGGTTGCTGAGCATCTTTCCCACCAAAACTGAAAATGGCGACCGCGTGATCTTCCGCGGGCAGCTTGAACAGGCCCTGGCAAAAGCGCCGGCCACAGAGGCACTGATCATCCGCACCCTTCCCAATGACGAACTGAAACTGCGAACCAACTACTCCGGGGCCAATCCGCCTTACCTGCACCACGAGGCTGTCCGGTATCTGGGGGAAAGAGGCATCCAACACCTGCTGATCGACCTGCCCTCTGTCGACCGGGAGGAGGATGAAGGAAAACTGCTGGCCCATCGGGCATTCTGGAACTATCCGGAAAACCCCAGAAAAGATTGTACCATTACGGAGCTCATTTTTGTAAACAATTCCGTAAAAGATGGTTTATATTTGTTGAATCTCCAGATCGCCAGTTTCGAGATTGACGTTAGCCCGAGCAAACCGGTTTTGTATGAATTATTTACAACGATATAATATAGTACTGCCAAAAGCCCTTTTATTCAGTCCCCGTCTTCGCCATAGGCTCAGCCGGGTAAAATTCAGTCATTCAGTCATTCGCTAATTCAGTCATTCAGTCATTCAGTCATTCAGTCCATATATACAGCCCGTTTGACCATATGCCATTCTATCAGTCGACATACCATTCCAGAATATTCCGCGATTTTCGGGAGATCGATGCTGTCAATTACCGTCGTATCATCCGTTTCTATGAGGATAAGGAGGAAGACATCAAACGGCTGGATTTTGACGAATACTTCGAACTCATCACCGCTTATGTGAATGCCCTCTTTGAAGTGGGCGCCTATCAGAAGCACCTGCTCATGGTGGATGTGGTGGTCGAAATGGTCATTGTGAATAATGTGGAAGTGTACAAGGGCGAAGATATCTATCAGAAGATGTTGTTTCGCAAAGCCGCCTCTTTATACAACATTCTGGAGTATGCCAAAGCGGAGTACATCCTCCGCGAACTCATAAAGATCGACCCCTTCAACGAAGACTTTATCCTCTTCCTGCGAAAATGCCTGCGAAAGAAAGAACCGGGTTTCCTCAACAAGGCGAAGGCAACCGGTATTTTGCTGTTCCTGCTTTCCGCTTTTGTCATATCGGTGGAGGTGTTGTTCATCCGGCCTTTTTATAAAAACCATGTGGATGTGGTCGAGTCCAGCCGCACGGCTATCTTCCTACTCGGATGCACCGCTCTGGTAGGAGGCACTTTACTGCACCGCTGGCTGGTACAGCGCCAGGTCAGCCGGTTTGTGGAAAAAACGCGCAACGCAAAATATTATTAATGCAACCGACTTTACTGATCCTGGCTGCCGGCATGGGCAGCCGCTACGGCGGGCTTAAGCAGGTCGACGGCGTCGGCCCCAACGGAGAGCCCATCATCGAATATTCCATTTATGACGCCATACGCGCCGGCTTCGGCAAGGTGGTTTTCGTGATCCGAGAAGATATCGAACCGGCCTTCCGTGAAACGTTCGGTGATAAATTCCAGGATAAGATCAAGGTAGAGTATGCCTTCCAGGCGCTAAATACCCCCATCGAAGGTATCAGCCAGCTTCCGGAGCGGGAGAAACCCTGGGGCACCGCCCACGCCGTACTCGTCGCCCGCCACCTTATTGAGGAACCTTTTGCCGTGATCAATGCCGACGATTACTATGGCATCTCCGGCTTTGAAGAGATGGCCCGCTTTCTGAAAAAGGACTGCGCTCCTGATCATTATGCCATGGTCGGTTATCAGTTGGACAAGACTCTGTCGGAAGCCGGCCACGTCAACCGCGGTATCTGTGAGGTGGACGAGAACGGCCTGCTGACGGACGTGGTGGAGCGCCACCGAATACACCGGATGAAGGAAGGCATCTTCTATGAAGAGGATGGCCGGAAGCATCCCTTATCCGGAAAAGCGCAGGTGTCCATGAATTTCTGGGGTTTTCATCCCGGCATTTTCCAAGAGATCAATCGTAAGTTCATCGATTTTGTAAAGAAAAATAGGGACAACCCCAAAGCCGAGTTTTACATTCCCACCGTCGTGAACCAGCTGATAAAAGAAGGCAAGATCCGCCTGAGTGTTCTGCCCAACAAAGAGCAATGGTACGGGGTGACCTACCGGGAAGACCGGGAAATGGTGGAGAAGGCGTTTGAGGAGCTGGTGGAGGAGGGGCGGTATCCGATGGAGTTGTGGCCATGATGTGTAAACTGTTGGCTTCAAAAAACAAAACGCCATCCATCCGGCTCTTCCGGGCGATGGCGTTTTGTTTTTTGAAAAACGGCTTCCTTACAGTTCGAACTTAATGCCCTGCGCCAGCGGCACCTCCTCACTGTAGTTGATCGTATTCGTCTGCCGGCGCATGTAGGCCTTCCAGGCGTCGGAGCCGCTCTCGCGGCCGCCGCCGGTTTCTTTTTCGCCGCCGAAGGCGCCTCCGATTTCTGCCCCGCTCGTGCCGATGTTGACGTTGGCGATGCCGCAGTCGGAGCCGGCGGCGGAGAGGAAGCGCTCTGCCTCCCGCAGGTTGGTGGTCATGATGGCGGAGGAAAGGCCCTGCGGCACCTCATTGTGGTAGGCGATGGCCTCGTCCAGGCCTTTATACTTGATCAGGTAGAGGATGGGGGCGAAGGTTTCGTGGTGGACGATCTCGTAGTCGTGCTTCACTTCGGCGATGCAGGGCTTGACGTAACAGCCGCTCTCGTAGCCCTTGCCTTCCAGTACGCCGCCCTCCACTGCAAATTTTCCGCCTTCCTTTTTGATCTTTTCGATGGCGCCGAGGTAGTTCTGCACCGCGTCCTTATCGATGAGCGGCCCGACGTGGATCTTCTCATCCAGCGGGTTGCCGATGCGCAGCTGGCCGTAAGCCTTGGCCAGTTTGTCGCGCACTTCGTCGTAGATGCTCTCGTGGATGATCAGGCGGCGGGTGGAAGTGCAGCGCTGGCCGGCGGTGCCTACGGCGCCGAAGAGGGCGCCCGTCAGCACCACGTCGAGGTCGGCGCTGGGGGTGACGATGATGGCGTTGTTGCCGCCCAGTTCCAACAGGGCTTTGCCCAAGCGGGCGGCGACGGCCTGCCCCACGATCTTGCCCATGCGGATGCTGCCGGTGGCGGAAACGAGGGCTACGCGGTTGTCATGGGTCATGTATTCGCCTACTTCGTAGTTGCCGTTGATGATGCTGACGACGCCTTCCGGCACCTCGTTGGCCTTCAGTACGTCCTGGAAGATATTCTGGCAGGCTACTGAGCAGAGGGGCGTCTTTTCCGAGGGCTTCCATACCACCACGTCGCCGCACACCAGGGCGATCATGGAGTTCCACGACCAGACGGCCACCGGGAAGTTGAAGGCGGAGATAACGCCGACGATGCCCAGCGGGTGCCACTGCTCGTACATGCGGTGGTTGGGGCGCTCGGAGTGCATAGTCAGGCCATAAAGCTGGCGGGAAAGGCCTACGGCGAAATCGCAGATGTCGATCATTTCCTGCACTTCGCCCCAGCCTTCCTGCAGGCTCTTGCCCATCTCGTAGGAGACGAGGCGGCCAAGGGCATCCTTGTGTTTGCGCAGTTCCAGGCCGTACTGACGAACGATCTCCCCCCGCTTCGG
>JAGFJE010000487.1 GCA_024103175.1 Phaeodactylibacter sp. | reverse complement strand
TCAATTTGAGGGAACGCGGGTTTATCGTCTTCGACGCCAAAAAATTTTGGTTCACCCTGTGGAATTCGTATTTATTCCACAGGGCAGGCCGAGTTAGCGTTGATTTTTCGTCTCTGATCCGGGACATACATCATTGTAGCTACGCAATCCGTTATAATCAGAAAATTGGCATAAACCCTAAAATAAAAACTCCCGAATTGTGGGCAACCCGGGAGAGCAAATCAAAAAACAGCAGGATATTAGTTCTGGTTTAGGTGGTCTTGGCGATGTATGTGTTTAGGGCTCCGCCAGGTGATATCATTCGCCTTTTATACCGGATTTTAGCTCATATCACTGCGGTTTACAAGGCGAAAGCTGTCATCTGGCGAAGTGAGAGCAGGCCGATACCGTCAGTCTTGTTGAAACAAAAGGAAAGGTTTTGTTTCAACAACATACTATAGGTCGCTGACGCGGCGGATGACCTGATAGATCCGGGTATATTCGTTGACCTCTTCCACGAAGGGGTCGTGTTCCAGGTGGTTGGCGGAGATCAGCTTGAGGTGCGTCACCCTGCCTCTGGAATCCGTGATGCCCTGCACGTACTTCACCCACAACTGGCCATTATTTTTTATGGCGTAGATCTTATTGTCTCTGATGTCATAGATGCTGCTGACCTCCCGGCAGATGACCATATCTCCGTCCAGGATCACCGGCTCCATACTATTGCCCTTGATGGGGAAGGCCACCAGCCCGCTGCCTGAAAGGCCGGGAAGGCTGAAAAACTCGTAGTCTTCCTTGGCGAAGCCTCCGACATCCACCGAAGCGCCGGCAAAGGCCTCGGTAGTCGTGAAGAGGATATTCCCGGTATACAGCATGGATTCCTCCACTTTAGGCGGCTTGGGCATTTCTATTCCGAAGGGCTCTCCCTCACCATCCAGCATGTAAGATTCGTTGACGCCATATTCCTGGCAAAGCGTCCGGGCGTGCCGGTAGTCAATACACCTTTTGTCATCGGGGTTGAGGAATGCGCGGATGATGTGCCCGTAGGCGCGGTTGCCCAGAATACGCTCGGCAAAATCGCCCATGCCTTTCCCGTTGCGGTCATTCTTGACGATCTCTCCCCGTTCTTCCAACATCTGAAATACCTTGATGAATCGCTCGTTGAGTTCGAGCCTGTCTTCTCTGATCATGATGAGGGTTTTCGTTTAAAACAAAAGCCAAATATTTGGTTGGCAAGTTAAAACAAAAACTTGTATAAAACAAAAAATTTTAAACTTTTCGGAAATTTTTTCCCTCTGGCCCGCCCAAACCAATCAACCCATCAACCAATTTTACCCGGCTCCGAAGGAGACGGGCAACCAATCACACCAATCACCCCCCCCTCTCCACGTCCTCCTTCAAAAGGCTGTAGAGTTCAACATCATAAAAATGGCCGCGCAGGTGGTTGTCCTGCCGCAGCGTTCCTTCGTGGGTGAAGCCGAGGCGGCGGGGAATGCCCTGGCTGCGCAGGTTATGGCGGGGGGTGCGGATGATGATGCGGTTGAGCTTCAACTCCCGGAAAGCGAAACCGGCCAGGACCCGGCAACAGCGGGTCATGATCCCCTGGCCCTGCAGGCTCTGGCTGAGCCAGTAGCCCAGCTCTCCTCTTCTGTGGGCCCGGTCGATGCGGACAAAACCGGCCGAGCCGGCCACCTCGCCCCGGAAGAGGACGATAAAAGTGCAGCGCTGCCCACCCGCCCGAAAGCGCATAGCATCCTGGACCATTTTCCGGATATCTTCATAGCCGTGGGCGCCGTCCACCCACTCCAGCCAGTGCCGCAGATAAGCCCGCTGGGCATTGATCAGCCGGAATAAAGGCTCCGCCAGTTCAATGCTGGGTGGGTGCAGTTCTGTACATTCATCCACTCGAAGCAGGGCCGTTTCCATCTTTAATGGCGTTTTGACAACCCTACAATATAATGATTATTAACTCGTTAGGCTACTTTTCCAGAAAGGAAATTGAGCATCGTTGATTCGGGACCCGGTGGGCGGACACACGAATCAACGAATCAACGAATAACGAATCAACGAATCCCCCTACACCGTTCCCCTATTCCGCGTACGCCAGACCGAAGCGACCAGCCGGAAGGGAAAGGCAATGGAGCTGATGATGCTGCAGGTAGCGAAAAACAACATCTCGCTGCGGATATAATCCGCCATGTTATTGCGGCGCGGGTAAGGCAGGTTGCCGACCAGGGCGTCCTGGCCTTCCTCGTCCAGAAACACCTGAAAGTGGTTCAGCTCCTGGACCAGAAAAAAGACGAGTGGAATAAAGAGGAATACCAGAATGGTTTTCATCACCTGCCGCCGGGCGAGGAAGGTATGCCGGAGCAGAAAAAGATAGCGGGTGGCCGTGATGGCGACTACGATATAAATGATGTTGATCCCGAGAAACCGGTAGTCCGGGACCGCCAGGACAATTGGCAGCAATACGGTGGCCGCCACCAGGGCCGTAAAGGCCCAAAAGATGAGTTCCAATAGCACTTTTCTGTCCATGCACCTGTTTTTATGCGCTGAAACAACTTGTCTCCAGAATGGCCATCCGTTCCATGCTGTACCATCGAAAACGCAGAACCGGCCGAAGAGTTTGAGAAAGGGCAGCCCTAATCCCAAGCCGGATATAAACACAGGAACGCGGGCTCCGCAGCCGAAGCGGGCAGCCGGGTATTATACTTGGTTGCAATAGGTTTTGTGCATTAGCCCTCCCAGCCCCTCAAATCCCCTAAAGGGGAAGTCCACCCACAAATGCACAAAACCTATTGCCGTTGAGTATAACCATGGCTATCCGTTCCAGCCGGGAGGCCCGCGTTCCCTTTATTCCGTCCGGTGATGAAGACACCGGGCAGGCCTTACTGTATCATCACCTTCTCTACCACCGATCCTTCCAGGGTGTTCACCCGGACGAAGTAGAAACCGGCGGGCAGGCTGCTGATGTTCACCGGGATCAGCTGGCTTCCGCTCACAAGGCCGGCCTGCTGCTCCTGCATGATACGCCCTTCGGTGCTGACGATACTCAGGGTAGCTTCCTGCGCCTTCTCTACCGTAATAGCTACATTGAGCAGGCTCTGCGCCGGGTTGGGGAATATGCGGAGCTCAGCTGTTGCCGTTTCCTCTTCCGTACCGGTAAATATGCCGTCGGCAATGATGGTGCCCCGGCCTTCCGGCAGGTCGCAGGCTTGTCCACCCCCGGCATCCGTCACGCAGGCTTCGGCATTGTAATAGACCATATCCATGATGGCCACATCATCTACATACCAGCCGGGCATAAAGGCATTGGCGATGCCCGCCTCATCGGAGCCGAAGCGCCAGCGCAGGGAAACCTCTTCGCCGACGAAAGCGCTGAGGTCGGCGTATGTGCTGACCCACTCGCCGCCGGTACTGCCGGAATAAGCCCGCAGAAAAGGAATGGCAAAGGTGCCGTAGGCCAGGGGCCGCGGGTAGGGGTTCCGGAAAATTTCTTCGTTCAGGCTTCGCCAGCTGCCGCCCCCGTCGGTGGATATTTCCACGAACCCGCCGTCATAGGAGTACTCCGTTTCGTAGCGGTGGAAAAAGCGAAGTACGGGTTGCGTGCCTTCCACCACGATGGGGTCCAGCAATTGCAGCACCTGGTCGTTCTCCGCTTCTACCTCGGGGATATACCAGGACTCCTCGCCGCTGTAGGCGTCGAACTCGGTGAGCCCCCAGATGTCTACGCCCGTCAGGTTGAAGAGTATCCAGTTGTCCTCGCCGTTTTCCATGTCGTCCCCGAACTGAAGGATGGAGGGGGCGCTGGGGTCGGTGGACAGGCGGTAGGTAATGGTAATTTCCTGTCCGGCCTCGAGTTCTCCCAGGGCGAAGGTGATGGCATCGCCAAACACTTCGGGGGTGGCGCCTTCCGCCGAACCGCCGATGTAGGAAGCCCCGGCGGGAATGATATCGGTGGCCACCACCTCGGTGGCCGTTTCGTTCTTATAATTGGCAATTTCCAGGGTAACGAAGATCTCCTCCCCGGCCTCGATCAGTTCCGTCACCTCTTTATTGATGTACAGGCCATTGAGGCATTCCGGGATCAATTCAAAAGATTCGGTTCCATCATTGCGGTCAAAGGTGCTGCCTCCATCGGCCAGATAGCCGAACCCACGGCGGGTGAACACCTCCCAGATCAGGCACTGGTTGGCGCCTTCGTAGTTGAGGCGGTCGGCAGCCAGGATGGCGTCCCGGCCGGCAATAAAGCCCGGATTGCACTGCTGGAGCTTCATACCGTCCATCACCAGTTGTATGGCCATGTTATTGCCTCCGGAGCCATGGGCCTGGTCCGGGTCCCAACCATGTACATCCACCATGGCCCAGTACAGGTCCCATAGAGTGGCGGCCCAGACCTCGCCCAGGGGGTGGGGCGCGGTAGTGCCGACGATATCCTCATAGGTCTGGTTGTTGACGCTCATATCCGTTGAGTAGGATTGGCGGCGGATACCCAGGCCGCCCGGTTCACGCCCGAGGACGTACGTGCCGATGCCTCTGGGCGTTTCCCCGACATCTCCATCCTTCACGGAAGTGATCAGGGTGAAGAAGTCACTCCAGCCTTCCCCCATCTGCTCGTCATTGCTCAGGCAGCCGGCCTGATTCGGGCCGCCGGTCAGGCGGTTGGATATTCCATGGCCGTACTCGTGAGCGATGATGCCGTTGTCGAAGCTGGCGTCCAGGGTTCTGGGGCCCTCCTCTTCCGAGTAGAAGAAAGTAGCCGTCAGGCCCTCCCCTTCGAACTGCCGGATAGTCTGGCAGTCGGAGAACGTCATAGAGATCACCGGGATGGTCACCTGGGAGCCGACGGCGCCCCCACCCATACTGACGAGCGCATCTTCGAAATTACAGATGATCACGGCCACGGCGCCGGCTTCCTCTGCATTGAGGGATTTCAGGCCAAACTCGCAAACGCCCCGGTCAATCAGGGCGATCTTGCCGGCCACCACATCGCCGTTTACCAGCGCTTCACAACCCAGGCTGGGCTGGTTGGCGCCGTCATCTACCGTTGCGATTTCCGCCGTAAGGGGAGTATCCGGGATCTGCCCACCGAAACCAGCCTGCTGCACTTCATAGGCGCCGGCAACGGATTGAGGGCTATTCACCGAGAATATACTGGAGCCGCTGGCGTTCCAAAGATACATCTGCATGCGGCCGTTGCCTCCGTCCGGCGGAGTGGCGAAATTGGCGTTGTTGTTGCCGCTGCCATCCTGAGCTTCCGCATTTACCGGGTCGGAGCCGGAGCCCCCGTTGCCGTAGTTGTTCTGCTGAAAATTGCCGGAAGCTTCGTCAAAGCCGTAGGCGTAGGTGAAGTCGTGGATGTAGTTGTTCATGTAGAACAGCTGGGTGGTCGCCGCATCGGTGTAGCCCTCGGGTTCCAGCATCGGGTCAAAGGGAAAGTCAAAAAGCAGTTCCGAGCCCCCATCCGGCTCATCGCCCGCCGAATCGTTGTCGGCGTCGGCATCCTGGTAGGCGTGTACGTTATTCCCACGGGTAATGGTGTATTCGGGGCCGTCCTGCCCGTTGACGTCGTGCCAGCCGAAAGGCGAGGCCGCCGGGTCATGCGGGTCGGTGAGAAGCTCGCGCAGGCCGTGGCGGGGGCTCTCCGCCGGCGCCGGGAAGACGTTGTACTGCGCCCCTTCCACCAGGGAAAGGTTGTGCATTTCCAGAGCCCGGGCAACAGGCTGAAAATCGCCCGCCCGCTCCCCGAGGCCGCAGCCGGGGCCGTGCAGGTGGCCTGCGTCGGCATCGAAGTTGCAGTATACCGTCCAGTTGTTCTGACCCAGCACCTCGGCCGTCAGAGCGTCGATACGCATGCTCCAGTAGTCGGCCCCGGTGGGCATATCGATAGCCAGGCCCCACGCCAGAAGGGCTTTGCCCTCTTTTGTCAGCTGGTACACCAGCTTCACCCTGATGTTGGAATTGGAGATATTTCCGCCTTCGTATACGAATTCTTTATCACCGGGCTTATCCAGCAGGCGGAGGGCGCCGTCCATCACCAGCCCCAGGTGGGTGGCCGCCGCCTCGATGGCCTCGTAGGCGGTGAGATTGGGCGTGGTAGTGTTCACCCGGCTGGCCAGATCGGAGGTAAAGCCGTTGGTGGCAAAACCCACCCTTCCGTTTTCGGCGACGTGCACTCCGCTTATGGCATTGTACAGTTCAATCCCGGCATACCGCTGAATGAAGTAGAGGTGGGTTACCTTATTGTGGCGGGACTGATACTGGTCACTGACGGCGACATCTGCGATGTCGCCGGCTGTCAGCTGCCATTGTTCCCGTTGCTGTTCCAGGTAGCGAAGGGCGATATCCAATGGCGTTTGTTTCTGGGCCCAGGCCGGCAGGGCCAGGAAAAGGCCGGCCAGGATCAGGGAGAAAAGCGTACACTTTGCTTTCATACTAATACGGTTCTGATTTCAAATTTGAATTAAATGACAGAAAGGGAGCACATGGCCGTGGACATTGTTCTCAGCTGGCACAACAGGCGCTGAAAAACCAATCGATGGTTCATTACAAGGCCTAAGCCGGAAGTACTTCACCATTCAGAAATGAAAAAGTTATCAGTGGGAATTAGGTGGCAAGATTGAGGGGGCAAAAATATAGAAAAAAACAGATACCCTTATGCTTTGCACCTGGTATATGGCAGAATATTATTGCTGCGCGACAAATGTTCAGTTTATGGTTGTCATCGGAAAAAAAGGCGGCATAACATAAAATTCCTCATCTTTGCCGGATATGGCCAAGCAAAAAGACATTTCCATCATCTACGGCCGCCACCCGGTAACCGACGCCCTGCGCTCCGGCACCCCCATCGACAAGGTGATGCTGCAGCAGGGCATCCGCGGGGAAATGGAAAAGGAACTCCGCCACCTGTGCCGGGACGAGGGCGTGCCCCTGCAGGTAGTGCCCAAAGAACGCCTCAACAAGATCGTGCGCGGCAACCACCAGGGGGTCGTCGCCCTGCAGGCCCTCATCCGCTACTACCGCCTGGAGGATGTGCTTCCCGGCATCTACGAGCGCTCGGAGGCGCCCCTCGTCGTGCTGCTCGACGGGGTGACCGACGTGCGCAATTTCGGCGCCATCGCCCGCACCGCCGAGGCGGCCGGCGCCCACGCCCTCGTCATTACCCAGAAGAACAGCGCGCAGATCAACGCCGAAGCGATGAAGGCCTCCGCCGGCGCCCTGTCCGTGATCCCCGTCTGCCGGGAGAGCAGCCTCATCACGGCCATCGAGTACCTGCAGATGTCGGGGGTGAAAGTGCTGGCCAGCAGCCTGGAAGCCAGCCGCCCGCTCTATGAGCTGAGCCTCCGCCAGCCCGTTGCCTTCATCCTGGGCGCCGAGGGGGAAGGCATCAGCCCCCCCGTTGCCCGCGCGGCGGACGAGCAGTTCGTCATCCCGCAGAAAGGGACGACGGATAGTTTTAATGTGTCGGTGGCGGCGGGCATGATGTTGTACGAGGCCATGCGGCAGAGAATACAGGAAGGAACGCCTTCATGACAAAGGTCATTTACAAACGGGAGGGGAGGCCTTAACTTGACGGCCTAACCCAACCAAAGGAACGATGAAAAAACTCCGGATCAAGGCGGCAACCTTTACCATACTTCTGCTCTCCCTGAATTTTCTCGCTGCCCAGGACGCCTCAGACACCACGCCAACCGAGCGCGCCTTCAAAAAGATCGACCTCTTCCCGGCCATCAGCTATGCCCCGGAGACAAACCTGACCCTCGGCGGCATCGGCTATTACTACCCGGACCTGTACCGGGGGGATCCGGCCACTAAAATTTCCAACGTCAATTTCCTGGCGGTGTATACCCTCAACCGGCAGGTGGCCATCGAGGGATACTGGGATATCTTCTCGGACGGCAACCGCTGGCGCACCCGCGGCGTGGCGTTCTACAACAAATACCCGGACCGCAACTACGGCCGCGGCAACGAGCCCGGCGTGGCGGTCATCGAATTCCTGGACGATAAACGTTGCGACACGCTCAACTACCTTCCTTTCGACTCCGACCGCATCAAGCTGGCGCCCACCGTGCTGCGCAAGGTGAACCCCCACCTCTACCTGGGGCTGCAGGGCGAAATGGAGTACCTTTGGAACTCCGAACCCATGCTC
The DNA here is from genome assembly GCA_024103175.1 of Phaeodactylibacter sp. Classification (GTDB taxonomy): domain Bacteria; phylum Bacteroidota; class Bacteroidia; order Chitinophagales; family Saprospiraceae; genus JACJXW01. The sequence continues at coordinate 6,830 of JAGFJE010000487.1, read as the reverse complement.
GACAACTACGGCTTCGCCGGGGCCGACTCCATCGGAATCACCAACCTGCCGGTGGAGGGCATCCGCTCCGGGATGGGCCTCCACCTGCTGTACGACAGCCGCGACTACGTGCTGAACCCCATCAAGGGGACGCTCGTCTCCTTCGGCACCCTCCACTTCGGCAAATGGATGGGCAGCGATTATACCTTCAACAGCTACCTGCTCGACGCCCGGAAGTACCTCAACACCACCCGCAACCACACCCTGGCCCTGCGCACGGTGGCCAACCTGCGCTTTTCCAAAGCCCCCATTCCCATGCGCGGGCTGTCGCAGGTGGGCGGCCGGGAGTTCATCCGCGGCTACTTCAAGGGCACCTATCAGGACAACCACGTTTTCGCCCTCGAGGCGGAGTACCGCCTGCCGCTCTGGCGGGAGGGTTCGGAATCCAAACTGTGGCAGGTGTGGAAGCGGCTGGGGCTGGTGGCCTTCGCCGGCGGAGCGCAGGTGTTCCCCGAAATGAACGAGTTCAGCTTCAACGACATGCACTGGGCCGTAGGCGGCGGGCTCCGCATCCTCTTCAACGAGGAGTCGCGCGTCAACCTCCGCATCGACTACGCCCTGGCGCTGGACCCGAACTCGGACGGGGAAGGGAAGCGGCAGAGCGGGTTGTATTTCTTTCTGGCGGAAGCGTTTTAGGCCAAGTCGGAAGTCGGAAAGCGGAAGTCGGAACATTACCTGGACTTCGGCGTGAACTCAGTCGAACGCTGTGGGCTGCGAAAAGAGGGCGAAAGAGACTTCCACCATAAAAAACTAGAACTTCCTAAACTGTTTTTTATGGTGGAAGCATCTTCAGTTCTATCCTGGCAGCACTCCACTGGAAAAATTCCGACTTCCGACTTTAGGCGCCGTTTGCACCTGGAAGCCTTCCGACTTCGCACTTCCGACTTTCCCCTGGGTTAGTCCAGGCTAACTGGGGGCTACCCATTTAATAATTTTAACGTGAGGTTTGAGCATAAAGTGTTGGATTCTAGCTTGCTATCCGGACTTTTGCCTGGAATTGTGTACGGTGTACGGGGCTGGACAGGTAACTGAAAGTGTACGATGCTTGCTCGGCTGGACAGACGAGTAGGATTGGGCTGGCATCGTACACCGTACACCATGTACATCCTGCCTGCTCGGCCGTGGCCTCACGGGCAGGCAGGCGTACACTTGCCGGCCAGGGAACCAGCTATCAGGCTAAAAGCCAACCACCTGGGTTCAAACCTCACGTTAATTTTAACCCTCTGGCCACAGCCACTTGCCCCCTTCTGGAAAATAGTGAGCAAAATACCCTATTTTCACCTTTGGAAACCCGGAACGATAAACACAAGCCGGCCCTATGACACAGCAGGAGATCCGTAAAGACAGCCCGCGGGTGATCAACGCCTGGGCGATGTACGACTGGGCCAACTCGGTCTACGCCCTGGTCATCACCTCGGCCATCTTTCCGCCCTATTACAACCAGGTGACGCGGCAGGGCGGCAGCAACCGGGTGGATTTTCTGGGGTGGGATGTAGAGAATACGGCCATCTACTCCATCTGCCTGGGGCTTGGCTTCGGCGTCATTGCGCTGGTTTCGCCCCTGGCATCCTCCATTTCCGACTACTCCGGCAACCACAAGTCCTTCATGAAATTTTTCTGCTATACGGGGGCGGCGGCCTGCTCGGCCCTGTTCCTGTTTACCGGCCCCAACCTGCTGCTGGGGCTGGGCGCCCTCATGCTGGCCACCATCGGGTACTCGGGCAGCATCGTTTTCTACAACTCCTACCTGCCGGCCATCGCCTCCGAAGCGCGGCAGGACCGGGTGAGCGCCCGGGGCTACGCCTTCGGCTATATCGGCGCCTCCACCCTGCTCATCCTCAACCTGGCCTTCATCCTCAACCAGAAGGCGCTGGGCGTGGAAGACGACACCCTGCTGCCCCGCATCGCCTTTCTCACCACCGGCTTCTGGTGGGTAGGCTTCGCCCAGGTCACCTTCCGCAACCTGCCGCGGGGCATCTACCGGAAACGCCCGGAAGGGCACTACATCCTCAACGGCTACCGTGAGCTGGGCAAGGTGTGGAACCGCCTGAAGCAGGAACGCCGCCTGAAAACCTTCCTCTCCGCTTTCTTCTTTTACATCATGGGCGTGCAGACGGTTATGTTCATGGCCGCCTCCTTCGGGGAGAAGGAAGTGAAAATGGGCCTGACCGAGCTCATCGCCACCGTGCTGACGCTGGAATTCATCGGCATCGGCGGGGCCTTCCTGTTCGCCTGGCTGTCCAGGAAGCGGGGCAACATACCCGCCCTGGCCATCGCCGTACTGGTGTGGATCGGCATCTGCATCGGCGCCTACTTCATCCGGACGCCCCTCCACTTCTACATCGCCGCCTTCTTCATCGGCCTGGTCATGGGCGGTATACAGTCGCTCTCGCGCTCCACCTACTCCAAACTCATCCCCAAAACGGAGAACAACGCCGGCTACTTCAGCTTCTACGACGTGTGCGAAAAGGTGGCCATGATGTGCGGCCTGGTCATGTTCGGCACGCTGGACAACGTCTTCGGCAGCATGCGCAATTCGATCATCGCCCTGGGCATCTGGTTCACGATCGGGCTGGTGCTGCTGGTGCGGGTGGGCCCGCTCCAAAGGACAGGGCAGGTTGGTTCTCCTGATGTAAACCGAAAAATATAAAATACCAAATGTAAAATGTAAAACTGGCTTCGTGGAGCAGCCTTCGGTGAGCTACTTTTACCCTCATTCCAGTTTCAGAACCCTTTCCATCCAGGCATACCCGTTCACCCTGTCCCCTATCCGGATGAAAAGGGGGCCGTCCGGAAGGTGGTGAATGCTGATCGTGGCCTTGTCATCAGCAGGATACAAGGCCTGAAGCATTACTCCGCGGGCGTCGAAAATCTGGACCTGCTTTTTCTGTAAACTTCCCTCGATGGTAAGCCAGTCCCGGCAGGGGTTGGGGAAAATGGAAAGGCGGTTCTCCGGCGCCCGGAGGCTTTCGGCGGCGGTGAGGTTCGGGATGCGGATGGCGTAGAGGTTGCGGCCGATGCCGCCGGGCAGTTCCTCGTCGGTGATGTAGAGCTCGGTTTCGGGGAGGAAGCAGACGGCCTCCTTCTGGGTGGTGGGCGGAAAGTCGAAGCGGAGCACCTGCCCCCCGAAGAAATCATCGCCCGTGAAGCCGTAGAACACCCACATCTTATCGCTCGACAGGAGGCAGAGCCGGGAGCCGTCCGGCCTGATGTCGGCGGCGGTGATCCAGAAGTTGAGGAAGAGGGAGCCGCCGGTGTCGAAGGTTCCGATCTTTTCGGCAATGTACTCGCCCGGCGCATCCGGAAGTCGGTACAGGTGGGTTTTGCCGTCGAAGGGCACGGTGCGGTTCTTGGTGCAGAGGTAGAGGTGGAGGGCGCCCAGAGGGAATAGGCCGCCCACTTTACGTCCCGGATGTCCAGAACGCGGGGGTGCTTTTTCCAGTTAACCAGATCTTTGGAGGAAAAGGCGTCGAAGAACGTCTGCTTCAGGTACTGTTCGTTGATGGCGTTGCGGCGGGCCCCGGCCTGCTGCGGGCTGAGCTCCGGCGGCGGGGCCGGCTGGCCGTAATCGTCGGAAAAGGTGGGGTAAATCCAGTAGGTGTCGTCAAAAATGATGCCTTCCGGGTCGGCGTACCAGCCGGGGAAGACGGGGTTGCCGGCATGGGTTTCGCCCGGTTCATGCAGCTTCGGGAAGCAGGAAGCGAGAAGAAGGATAAAGAGTGTTGTGATTAGAGTTCGCGCCATTGCTCAGGAGTTTTAATCAACACTATCCAGGTTAGGGATTTTGTGGTTGAATTTCCAGCCCGGCCCCGTTGCCGGTTCCGGCAGACAACAAGTGGCAACCCGGAACCATCCCGGCTGCCACTTGTCGCGTTGCCTGCTCATGCAAAAATTTACACCATCGTCACATTGATCGCCACCGGCCCTTTGGGGCCCGAGGCCACTTCAAAGGCCACCTTGTCGTTGTCTTTGATCTCATCCACGAGGCTGTCGGCGTGGACGAAGAACTCATCCTTGCTATCCTGGTCGGCGATGAAGCCGTAGCCCTTTTCCTGGTTGAAGAACTTGACGATGCCCGTCCGGAGGAAGTTCGGCTGGCCGGATTTTTCCTGTTTAGGCACGCTGACGTCGATGTCCTCCGCCTTGATCTTCTTCTTTTTGGAGGGGTCCGGAGGGGTAGCCGTGAGGTGGCCGTTCTCGTCGAGGTACATGAATTCGGGGGTGTCGCTGCCTTCGTGCTTGCGTTGTTCTTTCCTTTCGGCTTTTTCCTTGCGCCGCTTGCGCTTTTTCTTCTCTCTTTCCTTTTTATTGAAACTGTCCGCCATAAATATGTTTTGAATGATCAAAAAACTGCGCTATGCTCAGAATTAAGCGGATAGTTTGTTTCCAAAGTACCGGGTTAAGCCTGAAAATAACTCTTCATCGGTGAAGGTACGGAAATTAATGCAGACCCTTACCGGATAATGATCGTCGAATTGTTCTCAAAGCCCTCCTTTTTGATGGGGTTGCCTCCTGCCGCGGCCTTTTCTTTGATCAGAGGATAGAAAGAACCGCGCGGCTGATCAGGGAATGGTTTCGTTTTTAGAGCAGTTTGTCTTTATACTCCAGGGGGGGTAGGACATTTGCGATATATGATTTTTGACATATGATTTTTGATGTATCCAAGGAGAGCTGCCCACCGCGTTGCTGCCTGTGGTAAGCAAATCAAAAATCAAACGTCGCAAATCAAAAATCAAACGTCGCAAATCAAAAATCAAAAATTTTAGCCGGCCTCCAAACAAGCATCTCAATTTAGCGGGGCTCCAAAAGCCCAGCAATATAACCCTATAGCAATATAACCCTATAGCAATATAACCATTTAACCATTACCCGGGGACAGGCCGATCAACCCTCCCCACCCGAACCAGCATGAGTTGCCATATACGCCCGCAGCCGCTCCTTCACCCCCGCCCGCACCCGGGCCTTGAACCAGCCCGTCCACCCCAGCAGCAGGCCGGGAAGGCCGAAGGCCTGCCGCGCCCAGCGGTAAAAGTCGAAGCGGTCGGTATGGCGGATGATCTTTCCGTCCCGGAACTCGAAGGAAGCCTGAATGGTATTCACCACCTTTCTTTTCGCCTTCGAAAAGGAGTAGGCGGCCGTCCATACCGCCCGGCCGGAAGCGTCGCCGGCCTCCACTTCGGCGTATTCCAGCTCGAGGTCCCTGCCGTTTTTGACGAGCATTTCCCACATCATGCCCGCTTCGCGGGCGTTCAGGTTGCGGAATACCTCGTCGTTGAACTCGGCGGCCGGGTGGTAGCAGGCTTTCATGGCCTGGTAGTCCTTGCGCTGGAAGGCCTGGTAGAAGGAGTGGAGAAGGGTTTCGTTGGGATGCATAGTACATGGACTGAATGAATGAATGACTGAATGAATGAATGAATGAATGAATGAATGAATGAATGAATGATTGAATGATTGATTGAATACCCCATTAATACGCAAATTAATTCTTTACGACTACTTCATTTTAGATCCGCCAGCCCATTCTCTCCCCTCAGCACATCCTCCCGCAGTATGCGCAGGGCTTTTTCCGGTTCTTCAAATATAGGGCTGTGGGCCGACTTCTCAAAGATGTAGAACCCCTTCAGGGGCGCCTGCAGCTGCCCGAAGTATGCTTTCGCCAGGGTGGTGGATACGGTATAGTCGTAAACACCGCCGAAGAAATAGACGGGAACATCGAGCACCGGCACCTTTTGCATCAGGTTGGTGGACAGTATTTCCCCCCATAATGAACTGACGCCCGATTGCGCCTTTCCCCGCCACATATTGGCCTTTTCCCGGAGGGTATAATCCCGGCACGTCAGCGAGGGGATAAAAATGCCGGTGATCACCGAATGCATGCCGCGCATGGTGCCGACGCCGAGCTCGTGCATGGCCTTGTCCCGCCATTTGAGGTAGGCCTTCGGGGTGCCGTCAACAACCGGAGCGGCTTCCAGCCGGCGCGCCATTTTGGCGTTTCCCTGCTCCCGGTACTGCCCGAGCATATATTCGTAGGCCAGCCGTTCCGAGCGGAGCTGATCCGAGATCTGGCCGACGCCGATGTAGGCGTGGTACAGTTCCGGCGCCCGGGCGGCCGCCTGTATGCCGATGAAGGAGCCGCCGGAACGCCCCATGAGGTAGATCTTTTCCTTGCCGAAGCGGCGGCGCAGGTAATTCGTCACCTCCACCACGTCCTGTATCATCTGCTCCAGCGTCATCGTTTCCGGAGGGATGTCCGGATGGTAAGAGATGCCCGAGCCGCGCTGTTCCCACCAGGCGACGGTGAACAGGCCTTCCAGGCCGGTGGGGTGCTTCCGGGTGAGGAAGTAATCGGGGATGCCGCCGTGGAGGTAAAGCAGCACGGGCTGCGTCGTGTCCCTGCTCCGGAGGAACATGCCCTGCTTGATGCCGCCGATGTCTGCAAAAACTTTCTCGGAGAGGCTGCCAGCCAGGGGCTCGCCGGACGGATCGAGGAAGGGCTGCGGCCGGCCGGGGCTGAGGGCCAGCAGTGCGGCGGCGAGGGCCAGAATGCCGATTAGAAGAATCAGTAGTGCTATTCCCATGGCCTTGCCAATTTACAGGTTCTTTGCCAATTTTTCAACCTGCTTTGGAGATAAGGCTACCTCAATCGTAAGCCGACAAAAAGAACGATAAGGGCCAATAACATAAATACCAAAGAGATGGCATAAGCCAATAGGGAACGGAGGACTACGGCCAGGCGGCTTTGCTCCGAAAAGAATTGCCAAAAAACCCAAAAGGCATAGGAAACGGAAATA
>JAGFJE010000519.1 GCA_024103175.1 Phaeodactylibacter sp. | reverse complement strand
TTCCGGTGGAAACATCCTTCCGATCCGCCGTAACTTTATTACTCCGGCTCATTAAGCAATAAAACGCGCTCATGAAAAAACTGCTCCTGCTACCACCTCTATTGCTGATTTATTCAAGTATCTGCGGCCAAAACAACAGCAAACTGTTGTCGTTTTCCGCCATTGCCCCCGATTCTGTCTTCCTTTATCCAATAGACACCACGGATTACCTGGATTATCACCGGTACATCTACCAGGCGGAGCGGTATTTCCTGGATGGAGAGGATTCACTGAGCCTGGAGGTGTATCGGAAAGTCTTTGATGCTTACTCCGCCTTCATCTTTGCCAAAGATGCGGCCATCGCTGCCCAGGTTGCTGCAAAAACGGGAGGCCTCGATCTTTTCCTTCATTTCACAGAAAAGGCATTCCGGTCGGGCGTGATGCTCGATTGCCTCATGGATATCCCCGTCCTTGCCCGGTTTGTCGGGGGGCAAGGGTTGGAAGATACGCTGGCGGTGATGAACCAAGCCGGTAGAATGGCCTATCTGGCCAGCATCAACCTGGAGCAAAAGCAGCGTTACATTCAGCGTTACCGTGAAGAGCAGGCTTTCAAAAAAGCGAAAGCGTTTGAGTCGTACAAGCAGGCCGTGCTGGCCAACGTTGCCGCCATCCGGCGGGATATCGAAGCGGGCGGTTTCCCCGCCGGCCGCATCATCGGAATCGATGATCCCTTCCTGTCTCCCGAACGGGATCACTGCCAGCTGAGCAGCGAGGTGACGCTGATCTCCCTGTATCACTATCCTTGTTCGTACTCTGAACTCAGGGAGTTGCTCTTTGAGGAAGTACGAAAAGGCAACCTGCACCCCAAGGACGTGGCCTATCTTTACGAGTACGAAAAGGAACTCTCCAAAAACGGGCACAACCGCTTCGGGAACCGGTGCCAGCCCATGGACAAGGAAAGTACGCCGGTGTATATAGACTGGGAAGAGCCCGTCGATCCGCGCACCTTCCCTGCCGCCAATGCCCTGCGGCGGGCCTTTTTCCTACCCCCTGTGGAGCACAGCCTGAGGAAAAAAGCCTATGCGGAAAGGTACGGCATGTGCCTGTTCTTTGGCTTTGGGATCGGCTTTTTTGGGGGCCATCGGTGAGGGGGGTCAGGATGATCGCGGCACGAGGGTCTCCACTCTCCAGTCCGTTATCTTTCGTTCTTCACTGGAGAAATTGACGCCTACCGCGATCTTTTCCTTTGGTGAATCGGCGTAGGGTTCCAGATACCCCCTTTCCAGGATCTGCTGCAATGCTTCGTCGGCGGACTTGTCCAGCTTGAATTCGAAAGCATAAATGAGGCCTTCTGTCTGTACGAGGGCGTCACACCGGCCTCGGGAAGTGTTGGCCTGTGATTGAATGTAGGTGCCCAGCAGGGAGAAAAGGAGGTGGGTGACCGCGTGGTAGAAATGTTCCTTTTGCCCGGCCCAGTGTTCGGATGGTATCTCGGCGAAGGCGGCGTTGATGACTTCCACTACGGTGTCGATATCCTTCCGGCGCAGGGCATTGCGGATGGTGATGACACGCGGCAGGCCGCTCTGAGTGGGGTGGTCGAGGTACTCGTTGAGCAGTACTTGTTCCAGGGAGTGCTTAACTTCGAGGTTGGGATAGTCCAGGGTGTAGATGAGGTCCTCGGGTTCGTAGTGGGTGACGGTCAGGTAGCCGGTTTGGAAGAGGACGCTGATCGGGTTTAGCCTTTCCAGGTCGAAGTTGTTGAGTTCATGCGAAGTGGCCTGTGTGTCTGATATGGAATAGTAAGCCGTCTGTTTCATTTCCTTTACCAGGAAAGTAGGCGTGCCGGTCTCGAACCAGAAATTCTGGAAGCGTTTTCCGGAGAGGAAGCTAAGCAGGGAAAACGGATTATAGAGCTTGCTTTCCCCCGTCCAGGAATAACCATTGTACCATCGCCTGACTTTTCTCAGGAGTTCTTCATAAGTGAGGTTGTTCTTTTCTGCGGCCCTTCGTAAGGGCTCTTCGAAGTAAGATTCCAGTTCCTCCTGAGTAATACCCAGAAGTTCCTCCGCCAGGTCGGTAAGGGAAATATTGTAAAGATTGTTGAGATCGGAAAAGATGCTCACCTTACTAAAGGCCGATACGCCGGTGATGAAAACCAGCTCCAGGTGGGGGTCGCTGTCCTTGAGGATGGAATAGAAGTTTTTTAGTACAGCGCGGTTGCCTTCCGCCTTTTCCACATCATCCAGGTAGTCGATGATGGGCTTATCGTATTCGTCGATGAGCAGGACAGCCTTGCGGCCGTACTTTTGTTTGGCCTGATCGATGAGTTCTTTGAAGCGGTCTTTCAGCGTTTCGGTTTTCAGGCTTATACCCAACGCTGCCCCAATCCGCTCCATCTCTTCTGTCAGGGCCCGATATAACCCTTTTTGTTGGTAATCTATCGCGCTGAATTTGATCCATATCACCGGGTTGGTTTGCTCCCAGTCCCATTGGTCTTCGATCCACAGGCCTTCGAACAGCTCCCGGCTGCCGGCGTACAGTTCCTTTATTGTGGATAAAAGCAGGGACTTGCCGAAGCGGCGGGGGCGGGAG
>JAGFJE010000465.1 GCA_024103175.1 Phaeodactylibacter sp. | reverse complement strand
CCATCCCGTCGAGAAAAACATTCCGTTCATAGAATTGCCTTTCCCGCCCGCTCAGAATTAGCCATCTTTACACTTTCGCTACAAGCATCATCTTTTTCAGTCTGGTTTTCATCGCTTCTTTTCATTCGGAAGGAGCGCTGTATTTTCTGTTATTGAAAACCAGTAGCTATGACAAAATTCACATCACGGCGCGTGCAGCGCCTATCGGACCAGCTTCGCCACCGGGAGCTCAACTTCGATAATGTAGTCATTCATTCCCGTTTCTACCATTTCGAGAAAAAAGTAGAAGATTCGGGCTTGTCCATCAAGCTCGGCCATATCGGGGAGGAGCACTACTTCATCGATGGCCGCCGGCACACCATCAAACCGGGGCGCTTTCTGGTCGTCAACCGCCACCGTTCCTTCGATTGCTACCTGAAGTCGGATACGCCGGTAGAAGCATTTTGCATTTACCTCAGCGATTCGGTCATCCGGGAGTCCATGGCTTTGCTCAGCAGGAGCCAGGAAGAACTCCTCGACGCCCCTTTCCAGGCGCCGGAAAAAGCCCCTGCATTTCTGGAAAAGGTGTATCACGTCCGGGAGAATGAGCTGGGCGCCTTCCTGTCGGCAATCCGCCCTCTGTTGGCCAGCAACCAGCCTATGGATTTTGAAGCCCTGTATTACACCCTGGCGGAAAAACTGCTGCGCAGCCAACGGCAGGTAGAACAGCATTTGCAGGGAATAACCGCCAAACGCCGTTCCACCCGGGAAGAACTCTACCGCCGCCTGTGTATTGCCCGGCAGTACATCCTGGAAAATTTTCATAAGGATATCGAGCTCGACGCCCTGTCCCGCCAAGCGGCCCTGTCCAAATACCACCTGCTACGGACGTACAAGGAGGCCTTCGGCGCCACCCCCTACCGGCAGGTGCTGGATCTCCGGTTGGAGGCTTCCAAAGAACTCCTGGCCGAGGGCCATACCCTGGAGGATATCGCCTTCCGCCTGGGCTTTTCGGACCGGCGGTCGTTCACCAAAGCCTTTAAGAAAGGATTCGGAATGGCGCCTTCGGTGATGCGGGAGGGGATGATGGGGTAAGGGAGTTAACTTCTGGCAGTTTCCGAATTTTGACGGAAGGGTTTTGCCTTGGTGTTCAGAGAGGCGATTTTTGGCGTTGAAGGCCATATTGTTTTATTGCTGCCATTCCAGTACCCTTGTGGTTTTAGTTGGCTTTGGTTTTGTTAGCCCTGCAATGTGTTTGTCGGGCCCGGAAATGGTTTTTTTACGCTGGGGGCTCCAAATATATTGAATAGCATCCTTTCGGCGTTTGCTATATTGTTGCTGTTACCACTCAATTGAGCATATTTCATGACAAGAATACTGATACCGCTCTTTCTCATTTTCCAGTTTACCCTGCCAGCCCAGGAACTCATTCCCCGCGACAGCCTTTTCCAGCAGAAGGACCTGTATGCCATCACCCTTTCCCCGGACGGGAAGCGGGTGTATTACCAGCGGCGCAGCGTGCAGGAAGGGCGCCTGTTCTACCTGGATATCCGGCGCCCCGCCCGGGAGGAAAACCTGCCCTTCGACGGCGCTCTGCTCAACTGGAGGCCCACTCATAACGGTAGTATCCTGGCGGTGGTGCAGGGCGCCGGCAAGCAGCTGGTACTGATGGGGCCGGATGGGCGCAGAAAGCGGGAAATCGGCCTCTTCCCCTTCCAGCAACTGCGCATCGAGGCGCTCAGCCCACAACATCCCGATGAGGCCGTTGTTTCCATCGTAGGGGAAAAGGACAGCCTCAACGGCATCTACCGCCTTGACTTCCAAAGGGATAGCTATCGGAAGATCAGCCCTCCGCTCGACTTCCAACAGCTCTACTTCGACCAGCAGTTGCGCCTTCGCGCCGGGCGCCTGCTCAACGACATTAACGGCTACTCCATCTATACTTTCGACGGCAAAAGCTGGACGGAGCGCCTGCGCTTCCCCTTCGATGAAAGCCAGTTCATCGGCGGCTTTCAGGATGTGGTGAGCGTCAGCGCCGACGGGCAGACGGTATACGCCACCGACAATACCGGCCGGGACAAATCGGTACTCATCTCCATTGACGTTTCCACCGGCGCCACGGAGCTGCTTCTGGCTGACGGCAAGGCCGACATCCTGCCCTTCGGCGCTATGACGGGCCCGGACGGGCGGCCGCAGATGGTGCTCAGCGTGTTCGCCGACGCCCGCCGCCACTTCCTGGATGCCGACGCCCGGGCCGACTTCGACTATGCGGGCCGCCTGCTGCAGGGCCACGCCAGCTTCGCTGAGGCCAGCGCCGACGGCCGCCGCTGGCTGCTCCGCCGCCTGGAAGGCGGCCCCACCACTTATTACCTCTTCGACCGCGACAGCCGGCAGCTCACCCGCCTGTTCAACGACTATCCCGCACTGGATGGCTACCCCCTGGCCACCCGCCGGGCGTTCAGCGTCATCAGCCGGGACGGGTACGAGCTGCCCATTCACGTCTACCTGCCGCCCGGCGCCGATGCGGATGGGGACGGCATTCCGGAGGAGCCCCTGCCTACCCTCGTCTACGTCCACGGCGGTCCCTGGGTAGGGGTGGTACACTGGAACCAGTGGTTTCACAACCGCAACTTCCAACTGCTGGCCAACCGGGGCTACGCTGTGATCAATACCGAATTCCGCGGCAGCAGCGGCCTGGGCAAACGATTCGTCAATCTGGGCGACCTGCAGTGGGGCCAGGCCATGCACCACGACAAGGTCGACATCACCCGCTGGGCCATCGGGCAGG
>JAGFJE010000450.1 GCA_024103175.1 Phaeodactylibacter sp. | reverse complement strand
TCACCACCCCCTCAAAAACCTTCTCCATTTCCTCCCCGGAAAGCCCTTCCAGCAGCCACTTCCTGAGCAGTTCCCTCGCCGTACCGGCACTATCCTGCGACAAAGCAATAGCGATCACCAATTCCGGCGTCTCCGGCTGATCTTCCTCAATTTCGAAGTAATTGATCCATGCGGTGATATCAGGAGCGCCTTCCTCTGGGGTGTCCTGGATGATGCGGACGGCCTTTTGCAGAGCGGGAAAGTAAGCGTTGAAAATGGGATTAGCGTCATATTCTTTCTGGCCGGCGCCGTCGTAGGGGTTGAGATAGTGTTCAAAAGACAAGCTCTTTTTCTGAACGACAGACCTTATCATCCTACCCCAGTACGCCTGGGCCAGGTTATAAACTTTTTTATCCTCTAAAAATGAATAGAATAAATATTTAAATTTTTCTACAGCAGTTTCCATAACCCAAGCAAAATAATAATTAGAATGATTGTAACAAAAGCTTTTCCACCCAATATTTCGATATCCACAAATAGATGGCAGGTTTACTGATCGCAACCCGGATGGATCAAGAGCCCTCAAACACCTCCACCCGCACCTCATCCACCACGATCGGCTTGCCCCCGTCCGCATTCCAGAAAAAGACTGCCACTTTATCGAAAGGCGCCTCCGGAAATTCACTGTCGATATACAGCCGTTTTGTTTCCCCGCTGTCCAGAAAGCGGTAAACGCGGATGGCGCGCTCTTTGACCACTTCTTCCCCGTTGACAAAGCGTACAATGAACTGCGTCATCTGCCAGAAGTTCCACTCCTTGTGCTGGCAGCGGAAGGTGGCCTCGGCGCGCACCCATTGCCCGTCGGCGGGGGAAAGAGGCACTTCTACCGGCGGGCTGTACTGCCGTTCTGCGTCCAGGCAGAGGGAATGTTGGCCTTCGATGGGCGGCAGAGGGCAGTTGTAGGCCGTGGTGTCGGATTCGAAGTTTTCTTCCTTCAGGAGTTTCACGTTCTTTCGCTCTCCCTCGAAGAGTTCATCCGTATCCAGCAGTTTACGGACGTCGTCCGGCACGCTGTAGCGCAGAAATACCCGCTGGAAGTAAGGGCGGTTCATCTGCTCGGAAGCGAACAGGCCGCCGCGGTGCGCCTGGTGGGTCCACCACAGGTTGGCGTAGGCGAAAAAGAGGCAAAGCGCAGCAAAAGGCCAGGCCGTCCACGCCCGCTTCCCGGCCCATGTTACAAAACTTGCCAGGGGAACGGCCAGCACGGCATAGGCCTGCACCATAGAGCGTTGCCCCAGGCTACCGCCATACCACCAGATGTCCCAGGCAAAGGCGATATAGATGAACAGCAGCGTGAACAAGAACGTGGCAAGAAACAAGGGCCGCTGCTGCCGGGCGAGCGTGATAAACCCCAGCAGGGCAAAGCCCATCGCCGGCGTATACATCAGCCAGCCGGCCCGGTAGCTGAACAGGCCGTTGCGGATGTGCGGCTTCAGCCAGCTGAAGCCCTGATCCTGATAGCTGTACACGATCCAATCGCCGGAGACGTATTTCCAGTAGATGAGTTGTATGCTGCCGACAGCTATCGTAGCCGCCGCCGCCAGGGCCAGCTTCGGCCAGTGGCTGCCGAAGAAGGCCAGCCGCTCCCGGGCCTGCGCCACGCTCCCCACACCCCACAGTATGGGAATGAGGGCGGCGATGACCTCCGTCGGGCGGGTGAGCGCCGCCAGGCCGAGGATCAGGCCGACGCCCAGCGCTTTAGCGTAGGCCGGGCGTTCGTAAAACTTTATCGTTAGCCAGATCAGCAGAGCGTACAGGGTAAAGAGGTAATTGTGCGTCATCGGCCCGTTGATGGCGCTGTAGTCCAGGTAGTTCGTCGCCAGCACAAGGATCAGCAAGGTGGCCGCCGCTACTCCATCTCTGAAATAGCGCAGCAACACCTTCCGCATAAACCACAACCCGATGATGGCCACCAGCACGCTGCCCAGGCTGATCGCCACCTGGTAGGGGCGGGAAAAGCCGTCGGCCGGATAGCCCAGTGGTTTCGCCAGTGCGTGCGCCGCCAGGAAGAAGGGCAGGTACTGCACCGCCATACCGGCGCTGTATTTCATCACGTAGTTGCCGCTTTCGTGCTGAAAGGCCTGGTAGGGGCTGCCCGCCGGCTGGTATTTCTGATGGATCTCCTCCCGGAAGCCCACCTGTTTCAGGTCCTTGTAAATGAAGGCCGCCGGCAGGTAGAAGTAGTAGCCGGAAACATCCCAGCTGATGGCCGCCTCGGCGCCGGGTATCTTCCACTTCGGATAATAGAAGAGGTTAACGGCCAGCAGAAAGGCCGAAGCGAAGAGCCAGGCGTAGAGGGAAAGGCGGTTTTTCATAGTTAAGAAGGTATCAGGTCAGGCGGGCAAGATAAGGAATTTGCGGAAAGTGAAGCCCCGTGCCTAGTGGCCAGTCGACTTCAAGTCGCCTGGCCACTAGGCGGCGCCAAAAAGAACTCCTCGCGGTCAAGTTACCGCCTTTTTTTGGGAAACTCCAGGACAGTCAACCGTCATAAATCCAACAGAAAAAAGGCGGCAAAACAAAATAAAAAATTGGGCATCCGTCTAGGGTTGGACAAAAAGCTTCGGGTGCGTGTACGATGTACGGGGCCAATGGCAGCCCACGGGCGTGTACGATGTACGAGCTTGTCCAACGTTAGACGGGTAGCCTAAAAAATCATT
>JAGFJE010000444.1 GCA_024103175.1 Phaeodactylibacter sp. | reverse complement strand
CCGGCTAGTGCCTCCGGAACTTCGTTCCGTATGTGTTAGCGTCGAGGTGACATCTTTTGGCCCCTGCTCCAGGCGATTAAGCTCATTACTACGGATTAAGGGGCAAAAGGTGTCATCTCGAAAAAGGCCAGCCCTTACCAGATGACACCTTTTGCCTCTGAAAGATAGTGCAATAAGCTAAGGTTCAATGAATAGGCGAAAGATGTCACCTGGAGCACCGCTAAACACATACTTCGTTCCGGAGGCACTAGTCGGCAATTGGCGCAAAAAACTTTCATTCGAAGCCTGTTAACCCTCCACCCATGCCTCCTACACTTACCCCGCTGTTCCAACACGCCCCCAGCCCGCTGGTGGAACTGGAGAGCCCTACTCTCCAACGGGCGGGCGTCCGCCTGCTCATTAAGCGGGATGAACTGCTGAGCATAGGCCCAGGGCGAGCCCTGTGCGGCAACAAATGGCGCAAACTCCAGTACAACCTGCAGGCTGCCCGGGAGGAAGGGCAAAACACCCTCCTTACCTTTGGAGGCGCCTATTCCAACCATGTAGCCGCGGTGGCGGCAGCCGGAGCGGAATTCGGCTTTCAAACCATCGGGATCATCCGGGGAGAAAGGCCGGAAGGCCTCAACCCCACCTTGCGCTTCGCCGAGTCCTGTAGGATGGGCCTGCAGTTCATCAGCCGGAAAGCGTTCAAAGAAAAGGAAGATCCGGAATTCCTCAGCCGGCTGCGGAAGCAATTCGGCTCTTTCTACCTACTGCCGGAGGGGGGCACCAACGCCCTGGCCATCTACGGCTGCCGCCATATCGTAGAAGAAGTGGAACGCCAGGCCGAGGCCCTACCCGGCTATTGGTGCTGCAGCCTGGGCACCGGCGGCACCTTCGCCGGCATCGCCGACGCCCTGAACGGCAGGGCGAAGGCCCTCGGCTTCTCCGCCCTCAAAAGCGATTTCCTGGAGAGGGAAGTAGGACGTCTGCTGACAGCCCCCCTCTTATCCCCCCGAAGGGGGGAGGGTACAGCCAATGGAGCTGAGGGAAGCTGGGAGATCAATACCGACTTCCATTTTGGCGGCTACGCCAAATTTACCCCCTATCTCATCGATTTTATCAACGGCTTCCGGCAACAACACGGCATCGCACTGGACCCCATCTATACCGGCAAGCTCTTCTACGGCCTGTTCCAGCTTATCGAAGAAGGGTACTTTCCCAGGGGCAGCACCATCCTGGCGGTGCATACGGGAGGCTTGCAGGGTATCGAAGGGTTCAACGAACGGTTCGGGGAACTGGTCGAGGTGAAGTGAGGGCGAAACGCTGGCCGCGGGCTTCGGATTGTTGAATGGCTGGATGGTTAAATTGTTGCTCCACCCGCTTCCTTTTTCGTTACAGACTGCTCCTCTCTTTATTCAAAAACAAGAGCAGAAAGAACACAAAGAACCCCACCCCCATCGAATTCTCGATCGTATGCTCGATCATAAAAGCAGTCAGCACAATGCCGTAGAAGCCCAGCAGGAAAGGATGCCGGTAATTATGGCGGTAAAAAAACGGGAAGAAAAGGGCCAGGAGAAAAAGCGACAGCCCCACCGCCCCCGTGCCGACGAGAACGAACAGGAACTGGTTGTGCGGCGCCAGGGGTTCCGGCATTTGCGGATAGGCCTCGTCGAACACCCTTTCCACTTCCTGCTGCAGGTTGCCGGCCCCGACTCCGAAGATGGGGCGCCTCCGGGCCAGCTCCCACCCCACTTTCAGGGAGACGATGCGGCCGGTATCGGCATAGGCGGCCCCCTCTCCTTCCCTGAATTTGATCAGCCCCCATCGCATGTAATCCACCTTGGCGCGGAAGCTGGGCACGAACTGATAGGCGAATACCGGCATAGCAATAAGGGCCGCCAGGATACCAAGGCCCAGCATGTAGCGCCGGGAAACCAAAAGGTAGCGCGCCGCCAGCAGAAAGAGCGCCGCGTAGAGGGCCGCGATGCCGCTGCGGACCGAAAGCAGGTGGATGAACAGGAAGAGAAAGAGCGTCGCCCCCAGGATAAGATACTGTTCCCACCGGTAACGCCAGAAATACCTCCGGCTGTACAGGTGGATTCCGCTCACCACCCCCAGAGCAAGCATCAGGCTGTAGCGGATGTGGTTTCGGGGGGTGGGCATGGGCTGCCCCTGTTTCAGCATCAGCTGAACATCCTCGTAGTTCGCCCAGTAATTGAGGCCAACGCCGGCCGCCGTAGCCACTAACAGCAACAGCAGGAAATACAGCAGGCGCTGCCACTGCCGTTCCTCCAGCCGCGGATGGCCGAGAAATACCAGGGGCAGCGCCAGAAAAGGAACCTTGATGCGCAGGCGGGCCAGCCAGTACCCGTAATCTTCCGTCTGCCAGAAACTGAGCAGGACGATAAAGAAGAACAGCGTCACCGCTGCAAAGGGCGGATACTGCAGGATGCGCAGCATGCGCCGGATGGCCTCCCGGTCCATTTCCACCCAAAACACCCGTGGGCCAACCCGAAAACGGATCAGGCTCAGTACCGCCAGCGAGATCATGCCCACCGACAGCAGAAAGGGGGAAAGCACCAGAGCGGCGATTACCACCGCGTAAAAGAAGAGAACCAGGTGTCGTTTTTCCAGTACTGGCAAAATGATCAGGTTGTCGTTTCTCGTAATACTTCATCGCCTCTGCGCCGGAAAAGCAGGGTGAGGCCTACCCAATTAGCTAAGACATAGCCCCGGGTGGCCAAGAGTTGGTACAAGGCGTCGTTTTTTACTTCGTCGAAGGTAGGATGGTGGGACTCTACCGCGATCAGGCGGGGAGCATAACGGCTGAAGTCGAGAGACCGCAGCACCTCGTAATCGTGCCCTTCCGCATCGACGGTCAGGAGGTCGATCTGCCGGCCCTTGTATTTCGTCCGGTCCAGAATATTCGTCAGGGTATCCGCCTTAACCGCCTTTTTCCGGTAGCCGGGCTTCCCGGCGGCAAAGGCCTCGTCGAGGGTGATGGTCAGGGAGTAAAAGCCGTTGGACCAGTAGGTGAACGATCCGGGCTCACTGCTGACCGCGCAGGCGATGTTGATATCCCCTGGGCGCAGCATGTTGAAGCCCTCGATCTTTATGCTGTCGATATCGATGTTGACGCCGCGCCAGCCCTTCCGGTAAAGGCGGTAGGTATTGTTGTACTTCACCGGGTGGAAGCAGCCCACATCTACGAAAAAGCCCTGGTAGCCTTTGTGGAATTGCCGGATGATAGCCACATCTTCGGCGAACTGCCCGTAATGCGAAAACCGGCGCTTCGTCAGGAACAGCTTGCGCACAAGGAATATTTTGCGGAACAGCCAGTTGTTTTCCAGCCAGGCGGGAAGGTGTGCGTAGTTGAGCAGGCCCATGTGGTTTAGTTGACTGGTTGATTGGTTGTCAATGATTCCCCCAAGGGAGAAAATAAGAAAGCTATAACTGTTAAATTTGCCTTAGGCGCGCCACAAGGCCGTCCAATCAATGGTGGCATTGCCCCCGCTTGGTTGTCTGGTTGGG
>JAGFJE010000429.1 GCA_024103175.1 Phaeodactylibacter sp. | reverse complement strand
TACAGATACGTCGCGCTACCCAGGTTCAGCAGGCGCAGGCCGATCCGGCCGAATATGAAGGCCTGCCCCCAGAAGAACAGCAGAGCGGCCCCACTTTGGAAAAGGCCGCCCACCCACCAGTAAATGGCAAAGAGGATCAGCAAAGAAGCGATATTCAGCAGGTAAAGAAAGTAGAAGGAGCCGAAATTCCGGGCGGCGAGCCGGAAGGCCTGCCCGATGGTGCGGAACAACCCGGCCTGCTCGTTCTGAACGAGATGGACCTTGGCGTAATCCTGCACCATAAAAAAAGCTGCCGCCACCGGCAGATAGACGGGCAGGAGGAAATACAACGGCCGCACCAGTTCCAGTTCGGTTTCCATACCGAAGATGTCCAGGCCACCGGTGGCCCATAAGTACAGCGCGCCGAAAATAGCCAGCACCACGGCGTGAATGACGAAAAAAACCAACGTAAGGCCGAGCAGCCGCCAGAAAAAACGGGTGCAACCCCGCCAGAAAACACT
The DNA here is from genome assembly GCA_024103175.1 of Phaeodactylibacter sp. Lineage (GTDB taxonomy): Bacteria > Bacteroidota > Bacteroidia > Chitinophagales > Saprospiraceae > JACJXW01. The sequence continues at coordinate 2,794 of JAGFJE010000429.1, read as the reverse complement.
CCACTGGAAAGGTTCGTAAAACCCTCGGAATACCACCAGGATGCCCCCCATCAGGGCGACGGAAAAAAGCAGGTACAGGGCCACAAAGCCCAGCGACGCGTCGAGGATGGGCGACAACCCCTGCCCGTACTCCCGCAGAAAGCCCTCGAAGAAGGTGTAATCGAACCCGCTCAGGCTGCGCTCTAACGCCAGCGACTGCCCTACCGTCCGGCCCAGGTACCCGGAAAAGGGAACGGCCGCCAGCAGGGCAAACAGGACATTGAGCAGATACAGCCCCAGCCACATCCTGCTGCTGCGGAACACCGCTTTCCAACCTTCGGTATAGGCGCTGGTTGCTTTCATGTGATAATGATTGAGGGAATGAGGGAATGAAGGAATGATTAGGGGGCAGGCTCCGGGGCAATCAATCATTCATTCCTTCATTAATTCATTCATTCATTCCTTCATTAATTCATTCCTTCATTCCTTCATTCCTTATACCAACACGCTCACCCCCTGCATCACCTGCTGCATCCACAACACAAAGCGGGCGAAGTAGTTGCGCCCCCCCGCCGGCTGCGGCTGCACGGTGAGGCTGTTGTTGATAAAATTCTTATCCAGGTAGACCTTTCGTTCCGGGTCCACTTCAGCGGCGGCGACGCGCCCCCTGCCTTCGTATACGAACTCCCGGCTGCGCGCCCTGCCGTCCCATTGCTCTTTGATAACGCTCCCATCCTCAAAGGTAACGGCCACCTCCACCGGGAAGTACAGGCCCTCCAGGCGGTGGACGATCACGGTGGCGCGGATGTCCGGCTCCCCTTCCCCTTCCTGCTGGATGCAGTCGTCCTTCCCTTCGAAAATACCCGCCGCCGGCAGGATGGGCGCATTGGCGATGGAAGCCACCGCATAATCGCAAAGTTCCGTACTGTAGAGCACCTGGTTGAAAAACCAGTCCAGGCTCTCCCCATTCTTTTCCTGCGCCACCTCATTGGCTACTGCAATAAAATCCCGCCCGCAGGGATGCCGGAATTTCCACCGCTGGAAGTAGGTGCGCACGATCTCATCCAGCGTTTCCGTGCCCAGCAGCCCTTCGAGGGTGCGCAGCCAGAGGGTGGTCTTGCTATAGGAAATGGGGTGGGAACTATCCTCGGGAAACTGCCAGCTGTAGCGATCGTAATCGGCAATTTGGGGATTGCCCATTCCGAAGTAGGCTCCCCGGTTGGATTCCATATTGCCGAAGCGGAAGCCCAGCCAGTCTACCGTGGAGGACTGGGCGCCGAACAGCTCGTCCATGATGCGGGCTTCGTAGTAGTTGGTGAGGCCCTCGTCGAGCCAGGGCTCTTCCTGCTCGTTGCTGGCCACCATCTGCATGAAGTACTGGTGAACGAACTCATGGGCCAGGAGGAGCTCGGAGGTCCGGACGCTCGCAGGCAGAAAACACAGATTGGCCGTAGAAATGAGCGTCGGGTATTCCATGGCCGAAGAGAACATACCGTGGAACGGCGGGTCGATGATGGTGAGCGTTGGGTAGGGGTATTTTCCGAACCGGGCTTCGCAGAAGTCAATGGCAAATTCAATAACCCTGAAATAACGCTCCGCCAGGTGTTCGTGGTAAGGGTAGGCCAGCAGGCGCAGCTCAATGCCGTTATAGTTTTTCTTTATCTCTTTGAAGTGGGGCGAAGCCGCCCAGGTGAAGTCGATCACGTCCTCCGCCCGAAAAGACCAGGTTTTTTCTCCTTTTTGTTCATTAACGCTTTGCAGTACCCCACTTGCCCCTACTGTAAAGCCTTCCGGGGTTGTTATATTCACCTCATAAACCCCAAAATCGGAATAGTATTCCCCCTGAGCGTGGTACTGGTGGCAGTTCCACTGCCCCTCTTCCGCGAAGCGCATGCCCGCCGGCTCGTACACGCCCACCTTGGGGAACCACTGCGCCAGGAAGTAGTAGTCCCGGTTGTAGCCGGTGCGGATGGCGGCGCGAGGGATCTTTGTCACCCATTCCATCTCCACCCGGATGGCGCCGCCGGGCAGTACCGGCCGGGGCAGGGGTACTCGGAGGACGGTGCGGTCGTCCGGGTTGCCGTCATCCGGGGCGATGTATTCCATCTGCCGGGCCAGGTCATTGCCGTATTCGTCCTGTATGCTTTGCACTTCCACCCAGCTCCAGCCGCAGCTCTTCTTCAGGCCTTCGAGCACGAAACCGAAGTTGCCCGCCTCCTGCATAAAGGTGGATTCGGTATTCCGAAAGGCGTTGAGGTAGAGGTGGTACTGCAATTCGCGGATGGTGTCGGCGGAGGGGTTGTTCCACAGCAGCACCTGCGTGCCGTAGAGTTTTTTTTCGGCGGTGTCGAGGCGCACCTGTATGTCGTAGCTGGCGGTGCGGGGGGAGAGAGGCTTGTCTTGTGACAAGGCCGGGCTTATTGCCGAAAGGAAGAGGCAGAGGAGTATGAGGAGTTTTGAAGGCATAGGGTGATTTTTTTGCCGGCCGGCATCTTGCAAAGTGCGAAGTCGGAAATCGGAAGTCGGAAAGAGGGCGGGAAGAGCTTCTAATGTCCGTTTTTTCCAGGCCTCCGGCTTTTCCCGGTTCGCCCAAAGTCCCAAAGGATTACCTTGTGTATTTTGGGTACGCCGGTTTTGTGAGGGTAAGATACGGAGAAAGGGGGAAATAAAGAGAGTCGGATGAAACAGTTCCCGAAGGTCCGGTGGACCTTCTCGGAGAAAGAAGAATGGCTGCGGATTTCTGCTCCGAAGAGGTGATCCTGCATTATGCCCGGCGGTTCGGGACGCACCCGGCGATGATCGTCGGGCGGCTGCA
>JAGFJE010000428.1 GCA_024103175.1 Phaeodactylibacter sp. | reverse complement strand
AGGATCCACGCTGGTGTTGATGAACAGAGCGATCATCAAAAGCCAGAAAAGCTTTAATATTCTATGTTGCCGAATGAATTCCATAGCGAACACAAAACTATACTAAAGACAGGTGGCTGTCAAGCCTTGTAGTGATTTTTTTTGAAAGGCTGTAATATTTGGTTTTGAACTTTATGTAAAACCTTCGTTCGAGAGAAGGATACTGAAAACAGGAAGTGGTAAAGCCACCGGCATACCAAAAAATATACAGCCATGTCCCGTCCATTTACTTTGTCTACCCAATTTCCATACTTTTGCACAACCGAAGTAAACGCTTAGCCGTTGTTGGATGTTAGCGGCAAAGGTTTCGAAGTAGAAGAAAATTTATGACGCACCAGCTCGGTGCAAACAATTCCATTGCATGCACTTGAAGAAGTTCATTCTCCCTTTCGCCCTGGCCGGCCTGCTGCTTGCCGGCCTTTCCGGCTGCCAGTCTGACGGCAGCGGCCACAGCAGCGCTGAAGAGGCGCCGCCAGAGGAAAAAGTGGCCGTCCCCAAATTTGAACGGGATTCGGCTTACCTTTTTGTAGAGCGACAGCTAGCCTTCGGCCCGCGGGTGCCCAATACCGAGGCGCACCGGAAGTGTAAAGAATGGCTGGTAGAGAAGTTCAACAGCTATGGCGCTAAAGTCATCGAACAGGATTTCCAGGCGGAGGCCTACACCGGCGAAAGGCTGAACGCCACCAACATCATCGCCCAGTTCAACCCGGAGGCCACCAAGCGCATTGTGCTGGCGGCCCACTGGGACAGCCGGCCGTTCGCCGATTCTCCCATCAACGAAGAGCGGAAGGACGAGCCCATCCTCGGGGCGGATGACGGAGGGAGCGGCGTGGCCGTATTGCTGGAAGTGGCCCGCCAGCTACAGGCCCACCCCATTGATATGGGCGTAGACATCGTCCTTTTCGATGCCGAAGATTACGGGGAGAGCGGGGGCGAACGGGCGGAAACCTACGCCCTCGGCTCCCAGTACTGGTCGCGCAACCTGCACGTCAGCGGCAAGCAGAGGCCCCGCTACGGCATCCTGCTGGACATGGTCGGCGCCAGGGGCGCCCGCTTCCCCCGGGAATACTATTCGATGCAGTTTGCCCCCCAGCTCGTTCGGAAAGTCTGGACGCTGGCCCAAAATATGGGCTACGGCAATTACTTCGTCAACGACACCGGCGGCGGCATCACCGACGACCACTACTTCGTCAATACCATCGCCAAGATACCGATGATCGACATCATCAACCGGCAGCCGGGCACCCAGACCGGCTTCGGAGAACACTGGCACACTCACGATGACGATATGGACATCATCGACCCGAGAACCCTCCGGGCAGTCGGGCAGGTGGTGCTCGCCGTGGTGTACCGGGAGGCGAATGGGGAGTTTTGAGGGAGAGGGGGTGATTGGGAGAGGGGGTGATTGGGAGACTGGGAGAGGGGGCGTCCGAAACCATCTTTCGGCCCGGTTTTGATTTTTCAGATTTCCGGTTTACATTTATAATCTCCCCGATAAGCCATTTGGGTAGCCAAGGCAAAGGCAGGCTCCCGGAGCCAAACTCAATCAACCATCTCCCAAACCAACTCAACCAACCAATCCCCTTCCCAGCCATGACAACCGACAAGTACATCAAGAATTACATCGACGGCGCCCTGGCGCCCGCCGTTTCCGGCCAGTACCTCGACAATTACAACCCGGCTACCGGCAAGGTGTATTCCCACCTGCCCGATTCGGATGAGAACGACGTGCAGCGTGCCGTCGAGGCTGCCGGGCGGGCCTTCCGGGAGTGGTCTACGGCGGAGCCGCGCACCCGGTTCCGGCTGTTGATGCGCATTGCCGACATCATCGAGCAGAACATGGAAACCTTCGCCCGCGCCGAGACGATGGATTCCGGCAAGCCGTTGTCTATGTCGATGAGCGTCGACATTCCGCGGGCGCAGGCCAATTTCCGTTTTTTTGCCACGGCTGTTCTGCAATTCGGCTCCGAGTCGCACCACATGCCGGGAGAGGCCATCAACTTCACCCTGCGCCAGCCATTGGGGGTGGTAGGGTGTATTTCCCCCTGGAACCTGCCGTTGTATCTCTTCACCTGGAAAATCGCTCCGGCCCTGGCCACCGGCAACTGTGTAGTGGGCAAGCCCTCGGAACTGACGCCCATGACGGCCTATCTGCTCTCCAAAGCTTGCATCGAGGCCGGGCTTCCGCCGGGCGTGCTCAATATCGTCCACGGGCTGGGGCCGAAGGCGGGCCAGGCCATCGTCGAGCACCCCAAAGTGAAGGCCATCTCCTTTACCGGCGGGACGGCCACCGGGCAACAGATCGCCCGGACGGCGGCGCCGGTATTCAAAAAGCTGTCCCTCGAACTGGGCGGCAAAAACCCGAACATCATCTTCGCCGACTGCAATTTTGATGAAATGATGGTGGGCACCCTGCGGTCCTCCTTCTCCAATAACGGCCAGATCTGCCTGTGCGGGCCCCGCATTTACGTGGAACGGCCCCTGTACGAAAAGTTCCGCGACGAGTTGGTCAAGCGCACCCAGTTCCTCAAAGTGGGCGACCCCTTTTCCACAGTGGCCGACCTGGGCGCCCTGGTGTCCAAACAACACCTGGAAAAAGTGCAGAGCTACCTGTCTCTGGCAGAGGTGGAAGGCGGGACGATCCTCTGCGGCGGCAACCGCCTGGAGATGCAGGGCGAGTTCGAGAACGGCTATTTCCTGCGCCCGGCAGTCATCGAAGGGCTGCCCCTGGAATGCCGCACCAACCAGGAGGAGATCTTCGGCCCGGTAGTCTCCATCGCCCCCTTCGATACCGAAGCGGAAGCCATCGCCCTGGCCAACGGCACACAGTACGGCCTTTCGGCCACCGTCTGGACGCAGGACATTTCCCGCGCCAACCGGGTGGCAGAGCAGCTACAGGCCGGCATCGTATGGGTCAATTGCTGGATGGTGCGCGACCTGCGCACACCGTTCGGGGGAGTGAAAAATTCCGGCGTCGGCCGGGAAGGGGGCTCCGAGGCCCTGCGCTTTTTCACCGAACCCAAAAATGTGTGTGTGAAATACGGATAGGGCCTCAAAGAAAATAAGCCCAACATGGTGTATACAGGTTTTTTATTTTTTCCACATAGTAATTAACATTTTTTCCACCTGATAGGCGGGGTTTTCACCAGTTTGCACCCACTGCCTGTGGATATTTTTTCTGCCTGCAACCCCAATTTTCACACGTGATTTCTTGCCTTTTCGCCCTAAAGTTTGCAACTTTGTACGTTAGACGGTAAAACGGGCTCAGGTTCGATATTTCCAACCCAACTTTACAGACTGTATTTTTTCGCTGTTTACTTCAGCGTAAAGCGACGCGAGAGAAAACCATCGACTATCCTGCTTCTTCAGCTGTTTTTTACAACCGGTTAGGAAGCAGTTAGCCATCCCAGCTTGCAGAGTAGTAGCAACAGGGATTTTTTCTCCCTGACAAAATAGGGCGGCATTCGAAGCCTGCCATTGGGGCACTAGTGCGACTAGACCGAATTAACGGGCTAATTTGCCAGCCCTTACCTTAAATGCAGGGGTCCAGTATCATTGTATAACCCTTTATTTCGTGCCGCTTTCACTAGAAATGAAAGCCCTGATAAGCCCTGCTATGCCAACTGATATTATGACCACCGCTATCCTGGCGGAAAGCAGCTACTGAGAAAACACTTTGCACCTGACATATACCCAAGCTACTGGCCATATCCAGAAATCGCCGGGCAAAAGCCTGCTTTTAACTTTCCGGAGGGAGCCCGGAACGAAGGTTTTTGCCGCTTTGTTTTGAAAAACTGCCCGGAAAACGGGCTTTGACCGGCTATGAAATAAACTACATACAATCTAAAAAGGCAGCACGATGACTTACAAAACAATTATTTCCGGACAGCTCGAGTTCGGCACCGAGCGAAGCTTCGAACGCGTCCAGCAAATGTTCGAACACCGGGCCGAGAACTATTACCGGCAGGTAATACTCGTCAAGCAGGAAGACATCTTCAAAGAAGAGAGCCTCACTCTTGAAATTCCCCGCCTCATTGCCCACGCCACCGAGAAAGAATGGCGCAACACCATCAACATGCTGGAGTTTATCGTTCAGTACGCCATTGCCGGCGGCCTGAGCGCCTGGATGGTGGAAGACGGCAAAGTGATCGGCCATCGCCACATCGAACCCAAAGGGGATAAAGCCGCCGTGCAGGCCTTCCTGAGAGGCCGGGAGCTGATCAAGGAATCGGGCAGGGAACAAGAGGCCATGAAAGCCCTCAGCCGCGCCATCGACAAGTTCGCACGCCACGCCAAGGCCTACGAACGCCGCGGCTTCGTCAACTACCAACTGCACAATTTCCAGGATGCCCTCTACGACTATTCCAAAAGCATTGACATCAACCCCGATGCCGCCGAGCCCTACCTGGGCAGGGCAGCCGTAAAAATAACCGTGGAAGATTTTGAGGGCGCCGTTCAGGACCTCGCCTCCGCCGTCAAGGGCTCCATCCCGTTACAACCGATATACTGGCAGGCCCGCCGAATGAAAGCCGACTGCCACTTCAAACTCGGAGAATACGACAAAGCCGCTACCGAGCTGAAGTTCTTCACCAAGCGGGAATTTTCCCCCGATGACCCGAACTATCGCTGGCGCAAACGGGCCTTCTTCAACTACGGCCGCGCCCTCATGGAAACCGGCAAATACGCCGACGCCATCGCCGCCTTCGACCACTCCCTGAGCATCGAAGGGGCGGACGATGACATCCAGGATGCCGAACCGCTCCTCTACCGGGGTATCGCCCTGAAAAAAGCAGGCAAAGCCGGCTTCAGAAAAGACTGGGAAGAGGCCGCCAACCGGGGTTCAAAACGTGCTGCCGAACTGCTGGAACAGGTTGCCGCTTAATATTCCCTTCCGGGAAAAAGATACTTGTTACGGGAGCCGCCGTGGAGAAAAGCCGGGGCGGCTCCTGCCATTTGTACGGGTAAACCCGTCTTCGCTGGCGCTCTTCCGGGTAAACTTCCGACTTCCGCCTTCCGACTTCCGACTTCCGACTTCCCAATAACTTCTCCCCCCTCCAGGCGTTATAAGAAAAAACCAATTCGCAAACTATGCCTTACCGTTTTCTCCTTGCACTGGCATTCTTACTCGGCGCAAGCCTCAGTGCCTTCTCCCAGCAGTACCTCACCGTTCGCGACGTACCGGGCAAGACCCTCAAGCTGTATGACGAAGCGCGGCAGCACCTCAATGCCGTCCGTAATGCCGAGGCGCTGGAAGCCCTGGAAAAGGCCCTGCAGAAGGAGCCCACTTTCATCGACGCCCGCCTGATGTACGCCGACCTCAACCTGCAGCTGAAGCGCTACAGTAAGGCTGAAGAAGAGTTTGAAGAAGCTTTGGCGCTGGGGCCAGATTATGCGCCTTTGGCCTATTTTCTATGCGCCCAGGCGGAATTTGAGCAGCACAAATACGAGGAAGCCGCCGCCCACCTGGATCAGTACCTGGAGTCCGGAAAAGTAAAAGAGGACAGAAAGGCAGAAGCGGAGCGCCTGCTGGCCAGCGCCCGCCTGGCTGCCGACGCCCGCAACCGCCCGGTGCCCTTCAGCCCGGAAAGCCTGGGGCCGGGCGTCAATACGGAATTGCCCGAATACCTGCCTTCCATCACGGCCGATGGGGAAAGGCTCGTCTTTGTGCGGGTGGTGGGCCGACAGGAAGATTTCTTTCTCAGCTGGAAACAGAACGGGCAATGGCAACAAGCCATCCCCCTGGAGAACATCAACCACCCCCAGCTGAGCGAAGGCGCCCAAAGCATCGCCGCCAACGGGAAGGCCATCGTATTCACCGCCTGCGAGCGCAAGGGAGGCCTCGGCCGCTGCGACCTGTATATCACCGAGATGAAAAACGGCCAGTGGCAACCCGCCCGCAACCTGGGCGCCCCCGTCAACACGAGGGGCTGGGAATCTCAACCCTCCCTGTCGGCCGACGGCAATACGCTCTACTTCGTCAGCGACCGCCCGGGGGGCGAAGGGCTGATCGATATCTGGTACAGCCAAAGGGATGCCGCCGGCAACTGGCAGGAGCCTCAAAACCTGGGCCCCGTGATCAATACGCCGGAGCGCGAACAGGCGCCCTTCATCCACCCCGACGGCCAAACGCTGTACTTCATGTCGGACGGCCACCCCAGCCTGGGCGGGTTCGACCTCTACCTCTCCCGCCGGCAGCCCGACGGCAGCTGGGGCTCGCCCCGGAACCTGGGCTACCCCATCAATACCGAGGCCAATGAGGGCGCCCTCATCGTCAGCCTCGACGGCAGCACGGCCTACTTCTCCACCGACCGGGCCGGCGTAGTCGACAGCCTGATGCCCGAAGACAGAAAGCTGCTGCGCCGCTCTTCAGACATTTACCGTTTCGAGCTGTATCCGGAGGCCAGGCCGCAGCCGGCGACCTACGTGAAGGCCATCGTCCGGGAAGCTGTAACGAGGCGCCCCCTTTCCGCCAATGTGGAGTTCATCAAACTGAAAAGCGGGCAGATCCACCTCAAGGCCCAAACCGACGAGGAGGGCGAATTCCTGGCCGTATTGCCGATCGGCGAAGACTACGCCCTCAACGTCTCCAAGCCCGGCTACCTCTTCCACTCCGAAAATTTCGCCCTCTCCCAGGCCGGCAGCCTCACCGAACCCTTCCTGCTGGAGATCGAGCTGTCGCCCATCCCCGAACCCATGGCGGAGATCCCCGCCGCCAAACCGGTCATCCTGAAAAACGTCTTCTTCGAGACGGGCTCCGCCGAGCTTCGCCCGGAATCCACCGCCGAACTCAACCGGCTGAAGGAACTCCTGGAAGAAAACCCCGGCCTGAAGATCCGCATCAACGGCCATACGGATGAGGTGGGCTCGGAAAAGGACAATCAGATCCTTTCCGAAAACCGGGCCAAGGCCGTCTACGACTACCTCGCCCGCCAGGGGATCAGCGAAGAGCGCCTGCAGTACAAAGGGTTCGGGGAAAGCGAACCCATCGCTACGAATGAGACGGCGGAAGGAAGGCAGATGAACAGGAGGACGGAGTTTGAAGTGGTGCGGGAGTAAGGATGATTCACCGAACCATAACCTGCTTCGCCTGCTTGACATTTGGGGAGATGCTCCCGGAGTTCGGGATAAATTGTTGGATGGCTTGATTGTTTGTTTGATTGCTACCTTGATTTGGGCCGGAAAGGCAGGCAACAATTCAATAATCCATCAATTTGTCCCGGCTGAGATACGAAGACGGGCAGCAATCTTCCCTGCCCTTCAGCCGCCCAACAATATAACAATATAACAATATAACAATTTAGCCATATAGTCATATAGCCATCCCATCCAGCCATCCTCAGATCAACCCCCTCGACTTGAGCTCCAGGTACTTATTCACCGTATTGATCGACAGGTCTTCCGGGCGGGT
>JAGFJE010000416.1 GCA_024103175.1 Phaeodactylibacter sp. | reverse complement strand
GCGGGCTTCATCCACGAGTGCCAGGACCAACCGTTTTGTTCTACAATACGGCTAAAAAGGTTATCCCAGAAACGTTCTACCTCCTGATAGGTAGTATAGTTCTTTAGAAAATCAGGGTACAACATTTGAGGTATCATCCTATTAATTCAATGCCTTTAATATTTTTTCCATTTCTTCTCCGTTTATATCCTCCAATATCCATTGCCCCAACAGTTCTTTTACCTGGACCAGATTTTTCTTTGTCATGGCCAAAGAAAGAACTAATTCGGGAATAGGATCATCTTTACGGGAAGAATCCGTTGGATGAGGTTTCTGATCGTTATCTAATTCATCAGCGGGGAAACGATCAATCCAACCCGTCAGAAGCCAGTCATCCGGTTCAGGAATATACTGGATAATACGGACGAGTTTATGTTGTTGAGGAAAATAAGCGTCAAAAATGGGGTTGGCATCGTATATCTTTTGCCCGTTAATAAAATGCCTATTATAAAAATCCTGAAAAGGAACATCTTGCGAGCTGAAGAATTGTTGAAAAAAGCGGCGCCAATAGGCCTCAGCCAGATTGTAAACGCGCTGGTTCTCCAAAAAAGTGGAAAACATGATATTGTTTGTACTTACAGCATTTTCCATAATAATACCAAAATAAGAAAAGTTATTGCAACAAAGGCAAATCCTCCCCAGACCTCGATATCCACTCGCACATCTTTTGTCTTGCGATCCCTGAAACTTTGCCGTTCCGGCGATTGAATACCGCCTTTGACACTTTTGATAAAACGTTCTGCTTTAAAATGAATAATTAAATTAAACTTGTGTACTTTTCAACTCGAAGTGCAGCCGGCATGTTTTCACCTGAAGCCTTTGCACGGGCCATCTAAAGGAAGCCCGTCCAAAATTAAGGCCGAAGGCCGCTCTCTCCAGGGCCGCCATACTTCTCCATCCACCCCATCACCGCCGCTACCTTGGCCAGCATCCGGCTGGGGCGGGCGGCGATGCCATGCGGCGCATCGGGAAAGCGTACCAGGGCTGTCTCCACGCCTCGTAGTTTGAGGGCGCGGTAGAACTGTTCGGACTCGGAAAGGGGCGTGCGGTAGTCCTCGTCGCCGACCAGCAGCATGGTGGGGGTCTTAACATTCCCCACCAGAGAAATGGGTGATTTTTCGTAATAGTGCTCCGGGTCCTCCCAGGGCATTGCGGGGAACCAGTTGCGGGTGAAATAGGCCGGCCCGTCGGCAGTAAGGGCATGGCTGAACCAGTTGATCACCGGCTTGGCCACCACTGCGGCGCGGAAACGATCGGTCTTACCGACGATCCAGGCGCTGAGCACGCCGCCGCCGCTACCGCCGGTGACGTACAGCTTCTCTTCATCGATGAAGCCTTTGGCAATGACGGCATCGACGCAGGACATGAGATCGTCGTAGTCGTTGCCCGGATAGTTGTGGTGGATCAGGTCGGCGAACTCCTCGCCGTAGCTGGTGCTGCCCCTCGGGTTGGTGTACACCACCACATAACCACGAGACGCATACAATTGAGCCTCCATGGAAAACACATCGCCGTAAGCGGAATAGGGGCCGCCGTGGATCTCCAGCATCAGGGGGTATTTTTTCGCCAGGTCGAAATTGGGCGGGTAGATGATCCAGCCCTGTATGCGGCGGCCATCGTGGGAGGATTCTGTCCAGAAAGGCTCCACCTTGCCGGGTTCCTTTTGCAGGAAGAGCGCTTTGTTGAACTGCGTCAGCTGGCGGGCGCCGCGCTGCCCGGCCTGCCCCATGGCCAGCTCCGGCGGGCGGGAGGCGCCGCCCTGGGTGATGGCGTACCGGCCGCCCGGCCCAACGGCATATTCCCCGCCGAGGTAAGGCCGCCCGATGGGGTTGCCGCCCAGGTTCTGCGCCACCTCCTCTACCCTGCCATCCAGGGAAACGCGCCCTACTTTGGCCTCCCCTTCATCATCGTACTGAAACCAGAGATAATCGCCTTCCGGGCTCCACTGCAACTGGCTTACCGAGCGGTCCAGGGAGAGGGTGAGCACTTTTTTGTCATTTAAATCATCTATAGGCGCCAGGAACACTTCCACCTGATTGTAACCTTTCTTCTTATCGTCGAAGCCCAGCCAGGCCAGGCTTTTGCCGTCCGGGGAAACGACAGGCTGGCCATCTCCTCCGTTGTGATCGGTCAACTGTTCCACTTTACTATCGGCTATGGACAACCGGTAGATCTCGGAGTTCTGGGGATTGTCCATGCGCTCCGCTTCGGAGCGGCGGTTGGCGGAGAAGTAAATATGCCGGCTGTCGTTTGACCAGGAAAGGGCGCCGCCGTGATCGTAGGGGCCGCGGGTCAGCTGCACCGCACTCCCCCCGCCGGACGGCATGATGAAGATATGGGTATGGCCCGGTTCCAGCTCGCCTTGCCCATCCTGGCGGTAGACGAGCTCCTGCGTGTAAGTGGGCGCCTCGGCCCATTTGGCGCCCTCCGGCTTGTCGGGCAGGGCAAACGGCCTGTCGGCCTTTTCAGGGACGAACTGAGTAAAAGCCAGCCACTCGCCGTCGGGCGACCAGCTGAGGTTGTCGGGGCGATGCTGGAATTCAGCGATGGCCGACTGCTCGCTGCTGTCCATCCAGCGCATCATGAGACGGTGCTTGCCTTCGTGGCTGGACACCCAGGCCAGGCGCTGCCCGCCGGGAGCCCATACCGGGTTGCCGTCGCTCTCCGGCCCTTCGGCCAGGGCGCGCAGGCCGGAGCCGTCGAAGCGGGCGATCCAGAGGTTGGGGTCCCGCTTGTCCGTCATGATGTCAAAGCTGTTCCTGACGAAGGCCACCCGCTGCCCGTCCGGCGAAATGGCCGGATCGGAGGCGTAGGTGAGCTTGAAGGCGTCGAGGGGCTCGAGGGCGGCCTTCTGGGCGGGGAGGGGGAGCGTGGAAAGGATCAGGCAGAGGGCCAGGCAAAACGTGGCTCGTACTAATGCAATTGGATGTATCATTAGATGCTGGATTGGTGCAGTACAAAAATAATAGAACTTGTGAAGAATAGAGAACCCTCATTTGAGGATGGTGTTTAAACCCAACGGGCGCAGTTGTAATTTGCCGGGTTACCCTGCATATGGCTACCCGTCTAATGCTGGACAACGGTTGCAGAGCTGTGTACGGTGGACGAAGCCTTACCTGACTGTCCAACCTTAGAGTGGTAGCCCTGCATATTTTAAGCCATATTGATTATCAATACTTTACGACTTGTCTGCTGTATTGACAACCAAGCAACCCTAGAAACCCAAAACCAGCGATTACGCACCAGATGAATCTGGCACGTCCGATTTCAGTTTTCCCGGCTCATTTTGGAGGCGTTGTCTTGATCGGTAAGCCCTTCAATTTTAACTTGGATCTCCTGAGCCGCTTCTGTATCATTAACATAATACAGCCAGGCCCGGCCGCCCTTATACTCCACAGCATAAGGAAGAATTTTCGGAAAATAGCCGGGAAAGATAAAGGCGGGCTGCTTATCCCCGGGTAGGACAAAAGTGTTGTGTCCTTTTTTTATATTTAATTGGAGAAGGGCCTTATCTTCCTTGTCCAATTGAACCAAAGGCTGAAAAAAAATATCATTCTCTTGGATCATGCGCTCCACAATATCCTCTTCCCCCTTGTCTTCTTGGGGTGTCTGGACCATCATGCCTCCCAAAACACTTACTATTTCTTTTTTAACTTCGTCCTGGCCATTGGACTTTGGGCCACAGGCTAACCTGATAACTGTGCCGGGATATGGGCTATAGGCCACTTTGAAAACCGGGCCGGGATAAGGAGGCAAAATATTGATCCGCCCCCAGGCAATGTCACAAGAAAAAAAAGAGAGGGAAGATTGAGGGCCATAGCTCCGCAGTTGTTCTGCCGGTAGTAAGATGGAGAAATCCATTTGCATTGAGGTTAAGGTATCAGCCTTTGGCCTAAACCGGTAAAGGGGGGCTTTAAAACCCAGCATCCCATTTTTTGCCACCTCTATCAAAGTATCTTTCTCGTTTGCCACCGAACAACTTCTGATGACGCGTATATTTTTGGGCATACATTCCTCCATGTCGGAGAAGGAATACCTATCAACCTCTTCAGTTACGTCGAACAGGTTTAGCCTCAGCTCAGTATTTGCCTGACGGCCTGTAGTAGCCCCACTCTTCTGAAGGTGTACTTCCGGACAATCAGTAAAAAATATAGTATCCACAGAGCAACCGGTAACCTGCTTGACGAAAAAGGAGCCCCTTTCTCTGTCTTTCGGGCCAATTTCCCAGTCGCTGAAAACGAGGAAATGACCCTGAGCTTCTCCCGGAGGCATAAAATATACATGAGTGGATAACTGAGCAAAGGAATACAACGGGAATAGCAACAACAGGTAATAGCGCATCCGGGCCAGATGGGGGGTGGTCGTCTTCATTCTGAGATCTTTAAAAAAGTACTGCCAAGGCTAAAAAAATCCACTTAAAGTTAAGAAAATTATTCTTTCCGAATAAGCCCACTTTTTAGCGCAACTCCATTGCCAGCCGAAAGCCCGTATCCTTTCCTCCATCTGGAGGTTGCCCAGGTAGTTTTAAATCATCTTTTTTATAGTTTTTATTATGTCGAAAATCCGTCCAGGCGCGCCCAAGTAAGGTGTACCCTTTGGGGGAATTGAAGCTGTTGTCCTCCGCCCATTCCCATACATTGCCGATCAGGCCGTACAGCCCTCTTACAGGCGTTCCTGTGGTGACCGGATAGGGCCCGGAACTATCTTTCTTTAAGATTTCTCTTTCCCGGTTCTCAACGATCTGCTTGTCAAATGATTTAGCGTCCAGGCTAACTAAACGATCCCATTCCAAAATTGTGGGCAGGCGGTAGGACTTGTTCTGCCTCATACTAACCCAGGCCGCATATTTCTTGGCGTCGCCAAAACTCACATTCACTACCGGCAGGCCGCCTTGCCTGATCTTATTCGTGCAATAATTGCCGATATCATATTTTTCTTTATTCTGACAAAAGAGATAAAACTGCCAGACGGTGGTTTCCGTCCGCGCAATGGCGAAGCTGGTATCCGTGGGCACCATATCGGGGTAATACTTTTTCTGCAGGGCGTCTAAGCGCCTGCTATCCAGCCTGCTCACCTCTGCCAGCAACTCTTCCCTGCCTGGCCGCTTTCCCTTAAGAAATATACTATCTTTGCCGAAAAGGGCCGCAGCCTTGTTCAACAACCGGGCGGCATCATCCTCTTTGCCGGTTTCTGCCCAAACGAAAGCCACCTCCAGAAGGCCCCATCCCGCTTCCTTTCGGCGCCAGGCATTAAGGCCGGCATCTTTGAAACCCACCATAAGGCCATCGAGGTTCAGGTTAGCAACCTCAATATAGCTTTCTTCCGCTTTTGGATAATCCAGGCGGTTAATGGCCTGCCTGGCTTCTTCCAAAAAACGATTGACAATAACTTTGGGGGCTTCCAGAAGCCTTTCATTTTGTAACGCTACTATTTCAGCGAGCCGCATAGCTTCGTCAGCATTTTCCTCTGCCTTCCGGCGGAGAGAATCGGATCGTTCTTTTTCTTCTTCCAGGCCTTTATTGGCGGATATTAGTTGGGTATTGGCTTCGGCCAGTAACCCCTTCTGGCGTTCCACTTCCATACGCTGCTCCTGAGCCTTTTTTTCTGCTTTTTGAGCCTGCAAAGTCTGGCGGTAAGCAAAAATAGCGGAGCCACTGGTGATGATAGCCACCCCCAAAGCCATTGCGGTGATGATCCGGCGGGCCCACTCCTTTTGGCGGCGTCGGGCTTCAGCTTCTATGCTTTCAATCTTCTCCCTTTCCTCTTTTTCCGCTTCTTTCCGACATTCCTCCAGGAACTGCTGATTTTTAATGAAGAGTTTTTCATCATTTCCTTCCTTTTCCACCTCCTCTTTTTGATGGTATCGGGAAGCCCAGTGGACATTGACTATATTGTCATCTTTCCACTTTAACAGATCCGTGAGCAGCCCCCCCTTAATGAGGTCGCCATCTTTTCTTCTCGCATTCAGTCGTTTGTACAGTTTGGCGTTTTCCGCTTCTTCTTCCGTCCATTCCCCGAGCAGTTTCCATTGCCGGATCAGGCTTTCGTGAGCAATATCCAGCACCGAATCGGCCTCAAGGGCAATCTCAGCGGCAGGTATCAGAAAGGGGGCGTCCATCCCCCGGAAATGGCCGGCCACCTCCTTCAGTTCATCGACGGTATATCCGGTAATTGCAGCGATCTCTCCCAGAGCCGTGGGGCGCCGTCCGCCCTTTTCGTCAGAAGAACAGTCTACCAGGCATTGGAAGAGCCTTTTCGCGATTTTCTTTTCCGAAGGGCTCAGGCCGTCGTAAATTTCATTGGCATGGCGGGAAAGGGCCTCTTTCATGCCGCCGGCCGCTTCATAGTCGACATGGCCGACCGGCCGCTCTGCCCGCTTATTTTCTCTCCAATGGTGATGGGTCCGCATGAGGGCGTGCTGAAGGATGGGAAGCTGATCCTGGCCGTGGTAAACTTCCCGGACGAGCCGGTTGACAAGCGTGGGGCTAATCTCAACCCCGGCCACCCGAAGTGGGCCGGTAATGGCTTCGCGGATATTCTTTTCCGCAAGGCGCGGCACCAGATACTGCCCTTCGTTGATCTTTTCCGGCAGGCCTCTGAATTCCACACAAACTCCCAGAAACTCCGAGCGCATGGTCAGGGCAATATAATAATGAGCATCCGGCTCGCTGCCGGCATTGATCAGCAGGTTCACAAAATGGGCTCTCGCGCCGGGCGGCTCGGCCTTTCCCTTAAAGCGAAACAGTTCTTCAAACTGATCGATCAGGATGAGGGTTTTATCGTAGCGGCCGTCGGAAGCCAGGTCCACCAGGCCGTAGGAGCTTTCATTCAGCCGGGCCTCAATGCTGTTTATTTCTTCCGGTTCTTCTTTCCCATTGGCATAGGCCAGTTGAGTGGCCAGATTATGGATCGGCGCTTTCCCGGGGCGGAGAATGATGATCTTCCATTTGTAGTTTCCCTTTTGCCCAAAACCAGAATGCAGGGCCGGGATCATCCCTGCCCGCGCCAACGAAGATTTTCCGCTGCCGGAAGTACCCAGTACCGCCAGAAACCGGGTGGCCATCAATTTCCGGATCATGGCGTCGGACTGTCCTTCACGGCCAAAAAACAAATGGGCTTCCCGGGTCTGGAACGGGCGCAGGCCCGGAAAGGGATTCTGCTCAGTGCTTGCGTCATCGATCAGGCCCAAATATTGCCCCTGGTGCTGCAGGATCTTGTAGAGGTTGCTCGTTTGGGGAGCTCGGTCATGCATGGCTTGGGGATTGAGGCACGGAGGTTAGGAAACGGAGGAAATTGCTTTCAAACCTGGGATCTGTAGAGTCAATTACAGGAAAGGGAAACAGTATTTCCCGATGGCCCTCGCGCTCATCAAAGACCCGTTTACCTTCAGGGGCGGAGATCAGCACCGCAGCCAGGTGCTTCAATGACTCCTCCGCATGGTCGATATAATGTTTGCGAATAAATGCTTTGATAGCCTGGTACCAGAAAAAACTGCCTTTTCCAAATAGAATGACTGCCTTACTGGAATCTTCCAGTGCATTCTTAAAGTCCTTTTCACTTCGGGCATCGTGATAATCCCCATCGTAATACCAGGGTATAAGCCTCAACCGGCTTTCCATCAGTTTGGTACATCTTCTTATTTCAGCAGGGTCATCGTCAAAATTGGTGATCAGTAAGCCACAGGACCTTTCGCCGGCTTTTTTCTTCCGGGCGGCCTGTTCGGCCCGCTCAAAATAGGCTTCGACCTTGCCTCCCAGGGTAGCTTCCAGGTAATCCAGGCCCTCCAATGTTATTTCATCAAAATGGCCGCTCCCCTCTTTTATGTCCTCCTTTACTTGTTTGATGAATTCATCCCGTTCAGGGCCGCATTGCTGGACATCTTTAAAATAGGAATAGCTAGGCAAAGGAAGGGCGTCACCATGGCGTTTTTTTGCCTGTTCATACTGGATGTGAAGCAGGCTCTCCTTTGATCCTTTGGGGCGGGGGCCATAAACGGCGTCAAAAAAGTGAATGGAGAAGATAGACCTTTGCAGAAAGCCCTGAATTGTTTTTTCAAAGTTTTCTTTATCCATCGCTTTAAGCTCAGCGGGCGAAAGCTCATCGTCCGGAAAGATGTGGAACCCACGGCCCTGGCTTTTATTTTTTCGCTGTAACCCCCTGAGCGCCCTTATAAATTGATCTCTGTCCGGCTCGAGGGAATTTGCAGAAATTCCCAGAAAGATACCCTTACCTTTGTTTTTGGGCGCTACGGTATTTTGCCTGAATGCCAGCTTCAACTCCCTGGCTGTTTCCACCACCTCTTTCAATTTCTCCTTGTAATGCTTGTCCTCATAAGGCAAGGGATCCTTTAGCTCGTCATATAATCGAATAAAAACGGGCTCTTCTAATGCCTCGGCTATTCTCCTTACCTCTGGACTATCAGGCAGGCTTTCTTTATCATAAGGAGTAATTACAATTGGAATGATCCGGTTTGTTCTCTTTTCACCAAGCGCTTGTTTCTCTATCACTTCCAGAAAATAATTGAACTCTTTAATACACCAATCGCTTTCGAAGTAACTGGGAGAAAGGACCGGAACAAACAAAAGGGCATTCCGCAAACCATCCTCAATTTTTTCATTCAACGCTTCGCCTGCTCTTAATACATCTTCGTCCAAAAAAACGCTTAATGGCTTCCCGGTCAAACGATGGAATTTGGACTTTAGCTTTGTGCAAAAGGCATTTACCCAGGGATTCTTCTCCAATTCCCGGCTATTCTTCTCTTCTTCATGCGGATAGCTGATGAAAATGTCGTATTCGAGCTCCATAGTATGGTGTAGTTTTCCGATAGACAGCACTTATCCGGGGCGCTGTTTCAAAGCAGAATACGGCCCTTTTTGTGCGCCAGCCATTCAGGCTTTCCACGGGAGAGCCTGGCATGGCTGTCAATAGGAATTTATAGTTACGTTCTATACAGGTAGGGGGGAATTGGCAGCGCCTCCCGGGAGGGAGGTTTGGATTGTATGGGTTTATTTACGGATAAAACAAGGAAAAGTTTCGATACAAACAAAATTTCATCACACCGCAAACCCCTCCTCATCCATCACCTTCCCGTTCATACAACGGATGATGCGGGCGGGGAAGTTCTCCAGGATGCGGTAGTCATGGGTGGCGAATAGGACGGCCGTGTTGTTGGTATGGGCCAGCTGGCGGAGCAGCAGCAGGATGTCGTCAGAGGTTTCCGGGTCGAGGTTGCCGGTGGGCTCGTCGGCGATGATGAGCTCGGGGCGGTTGAGCAGGGCGCGGGCGATGACGACACGTTGTTGTTCGCCGCCGGAGAGCTGGTGGGGCATTTTCTTTTCCTGGCCCTTCAGATCTACTCTTTCCAGGACCTGGGCCATGCGCTGGCGTTTCTTTTCTTCGTCCTTCCAGTTGGTGGCCTCGAGAACAAAGCGGAGGTTGTCTTCCACGCTGCGGTCGGAGAGCAGGTTGAAGTCCTGAAAGACGATGCCCAGCTTGCGGCGCAGCAGCGGGATGGTGCGGCGGTTGAGATCGAGGAGGTTGAACCCGGCCACCTCGCCTTTGCCTTCGGTAAGCGGCAGGGCGCCGTACATCGTTTTGAGCAGGCTGGACTTTCCGCTGCCGGTCTTGCCGATCAGGTAGATAAACTCCCCCTTGTAGATCTGCAGGTTGACCCCGCTCAGGATCAGGTGCTCCTGCTGGTAGATGTTGGCGTTGATGAGGCGGACGATGAGGTTCTCGTTCATTGCAGCAGAGGGGTTTTCAAAGGGCCAAAGGTAGGGAATATTTTTGAGCTAAAGGAAAGTACGTAACTTTGTATCAAAAATGCGCAATCTCATTTTCATCCTTTTGACATTCCTGCCGGCCGGCCTGGCCGCCCAACCCACCCAGATCACCGTCCGCGCCAAGGCCAAAGACGCCAAATTCATCGGCACGTCCGTCGGTGGCGCCATGATCGTTGTCCGGGACGCCCTTACCGGGGAGGTCCTGGCGCAGGGCCGCACCGAAGGCAGCACCGGCAATACCGGCCTGATCATGAGCACGCCCCACGAGCGGTATACCCAATTGGCAACAGAAGGAACCGCCGGATTTACCACCACCCTGGACATCGAGGAGCCGCGCCTGCTCACCATCGAGGCCCACGCCCCCTACACCAGCCGGCAGGCCCGCATACTGGCCAGCACGCAGATCTGGCTGATTCCCGGCAAGGACATTTCCGGTGATGGCGTGGTGCTCGAGATTCCGGGCTTCATCATCGACATTCTGGAACCTCAGACACACCGTTTTATGTCACGGGCAGAACTCCAGGATGGCAAAGCCATCGTCCGCGCCAACATCGTCATGATGTGTGGCTGCACCATCTCCGACGGCGGGCTGTGGGACGGCAGTAGGATGGAAGTGGAAGTGATCGTCAAACGCAATGGGAAAAAACCGGGCGTGTACCCCATGCAGATTACCGAAACGGTGAACATCTTCGAAGGGGCGATACCAATAAGTGAAGGAGGCGCCTACGAGTTCATCGTCACCGCTTTCGACCCCAGGACGGGCAATACCGGGGTGGATAAGGTGAATTTTGTGGTGGAGTGAGGGGCTACAAAGTCGGAAAGCGGAAAGCGGAAAGCGGAAAGCGGAAAGCGGAAGTTTACCCGGAAGAGCCCCGTACTTCAAAGAAGTCGGGGCGAAGACGGGGCGGAAAGCGGAAGTTTACCCGGAAGAGCCCCGTACTTCAAAGAAGTCGGGGCGAAGACGGGGCGGAAAGCGGAAGGTTTCCACCGGCGCCTCACTCAAATTCAGTAGCTTTGCTGCCGGGAGAGGCTCCTCCCTTATCGCCCCCATCAGCCGGGAGGAGGCTCTCCCGGCAAACAAACCTCCATTATGACAGGTTTTTGACCGGTGGCAAATGAGCATAAGGAACAAACATTCCTTAAATTTGTATCATTATACAATTGAACTATAACAAACAACACATACCTGATAAAACCGGTAACAATGAAAAAAATATATATCGTTGCCATTCTGATGATCGTCGCGGCCATCGCGCTCCTGACCACTGCCGCCGATGACATGAGCACCTACGCCACCTTTGACCAGGCCGCCCGGAGCGGCGACCGCGTCAAGATCGCCGGGCAACTGTCCAAGGACAAGGAGATGTACTACGACCCGGCGGAGGACCCCAACTATTTCAGCTTCTATATCAAGGACACGGACGGGAAAGAGAACAAGGTAGTGCTGTTGTCCGAAAAGCCTCAGGACTTTGAGCTTTCCGAGCAGATCGTACTGACCGGAAAGATGCAAGGCGATGAATTTGTCGCCACCGACATGCTCATGAAGTGCCCTTCCAAGTACAAAGACGAAGAGGTTTACATCAAAAGTGAAGGGCAATAACTAAACTGGGCGGCAATTCTCACCGGCTGCCGCCGCTATGTTCGAGAATCCAAATTGACCATGCAGGACATTCAATATGTAGGCGAACACTTACTCCCCGGCCAGATCGGCCAGGTTGCCATTGTGGCCGGCTTCGTAGCCAGCCTGTTCGCCGCCGCCTCTTATTTTTTTGCCACCCAACGCCGTGAAAGCGAGGAATACAAAGCCTGGCGGAGTATGGGGCGCTGGGGTTTCCTGGTACACGGGCTGAGCGTTTTCACCGTCATTGGCGTGATGTTCTACCTGATGGTGAACCAGTACTATGAATACCAGTACGTTCAGGCGCACGTTTCCGAAGACCTTCCCTTCAAGTACATCTTCTCCGCCTTCTGGGAGGGGCAGGAAGGCAGCTTTCTGCTGTGGATGTTCTGGCACGTCATCCTGGGCCTGGTGCTGATGGCCACCGGCAAACAATGGGAGGCCCCTACCCTTTCGGTGCTTTCTGTCATTCAGCTGTTCATCGGTTCCATGATCCTGGGCATTTATATCGGCTTCGGCGAAGAGCCGGCCCGCCTGGGCAGCAACCCACTGATGCTGCTGCGCGAGGTGATGGACGCGCCCATTTTCGCCAAGGCCGACTATGCGGCGCAGCTTACCGGCTCCGGCCTCAACCCCCTGCTGCAAAACTACTGGATGACCATCCACCCCCCCACCCTGTTCCTGGGTTTTGCCTCTACCTCCATTCCCTTCGCGTTTGCCATCGCCGGGCTGTGGACCAAAGAGCACAAGGCCTGTCTACAGCCCGCCCTGCGCTGGGCCCTGTTCAGCTGCGGTGTCCGGGGCATCGGCAGCCTGATGGGCGGCGCCTGGGCTTACGAAGCATGGAGCTTTGGCGGCTACTGGGCCTGGGCCCCCGTGGAGAACATGTCGCTGGTGCCCTGGCTGATCCTGGTCGCCGGCATTCATACCAACCTCATCGCCCGCAGCACCGGCCATTCGGTACGCAGTACCTATATCTATTATCTGCTGACCTTCA
>JAGFJE010000407.1 GCA_024103175.1 Phaeodactylibacter sp. | reverse complement strand
GCCGCAAGATGAGGCGGCCCTGGCCGCCATCGCCCCCTGCTTCCCCGGCCGGGAAATTATCGGCATCAATTGCCGCCCGCTGATCGAACAACACGGCTCTCTGCATTGTATCAGCATGCAGTATCCGGAAGGCGTTTTTGCAACACCTTGATGAGGCTACCCGAAGCTACAAGCGCCAGTCTACCGGTTCCTTTCCCTGCTTTTTCAGGTATTCATTCGCTTTGGAGAAATGGCGGGAGCCAAAGAAGGCCCCGCCGGCCAGGGGCGACGGGTGGGCCGCTTCCAGCACCAGGTGTTTGCTGCCGTCGATGAGCTGCTTTTTCTGGCGGGCGAAACCGCCCCAGAGCATGAACACCAGCCCTTCCCGCTGATCGGACAGGCGGCGGATGACAGCATCCGTGAAGGTTTGCCAGCCGATCTTCTGGTGGGAGCGCGGCTTGTTGCGTTCTACGGTAAGCATGGCGTTGAGCAAGAAAACCCCTTGCTCCGCCCAGTGGGTCAGGTCTCCGTGGTTGGGTATGGGAATACCCAGGCCTTCCTTGAGTTCCTTATAGATATTCTGCAGAGAAGGCGGAATGCGGACGCCTTTGGGCACCGAAAAGGAAAGGCCCATGGCCTCGCCGGGGTTGTGGTAGGGGTCCTGCCCGAGGATGACTACTTTCACTTTGTCAAAAGGCGTGGTATTGAATGCATTGAAAATGAGCGGGCCGGGCGGGTAGATGGTTTTACCGTTCTGTTTTTCTTTGCGCAGGAAGGTGGCGAGGCTTTGGAAGTAAGGTTGTTCGAATTCGTTTTTGAGGGCCTCCTTCCAGCTCTCCTCGATTTGGACGTTGCTCATGAGTGAGTGAGTTGTTGGTTGTTGGTTGCTTGGTTTTCCGAAATTACTGGCTGGCGTAAAAATAAGTTTTTATTGGAAAACGATCCAACCAACAACCAACAACGAACAACCAACAACCAACAACGCCGCAGCTTACTGAATACCATCCGTGTATTGCATCTGCCTCGCAGTCAGTTTCAACAACTTCTCCAAAGAGGCCTCCAGCAGGCCGCGTTTATTCCACAGCAAGTCGTGTTTGCGGCCGGGGATCATCTGCACTTCGAGGTAGGAAGCGTTGATGAGCCGTTCTTTGGCGTACAGGGCGTTCTGCGGATAGATCAGCCCGTCGGCGTCGCCATGCAGGACGATAGCTGCGGCGCGTATCCTGTCCCACAGGTTGGCCATAGAGTCCAGCTGCATTTTATGGGAAAGTTTCTCCCGGTTGGCCACGTGGATGGAGCCCGGCAGCATCCACCGCAGGAGGAAATGTTCGGATATATAGGAAAAATCGTAAGTTTTTTCCTCTCCCGGCGCCACAGAGGCTGATTGTAGCAGCAGGCCGTCCACCAGCTTGGGAAAATCCATGGCGATGCGGGCCGCCACCGTCCCGCCGTAGCTCGAGCCGTGCAGGATGACCGCCGGATGCTGGCCCCGCTTTTCTTTGATGATGCCCGCAATGATCTCAGCCTGCTTCTTCACCGAAGTCTCCGGCATACCATAGCCTGAATAACCGTAGCCCGGCCGGTCAACCGCCATGAGCTTCGCATGTGCAAGCAGGGAACTGTCGCGCAGGAAGCCTTTCCAGAAGGAAGATGAGCTCGGCGCTCCGTGAATGAAAACGATCAGTGGCAGGGAATCTCTGCCGATCTCCAGGTAGCGGACCTTACGCCCGTCGGCCTCATAGTAATCAAAGGTGGCCTGGTAGCCAAACGGGTTCTCGGAAAGGATATGCTGAAAAGTTTCGCTGCTGATGCGCATCTCCATAAAATCGTACGCATACAGGAAGAACAACAGCGCGGCAATAGAAAAATAGGTTCGCTTTCTGCGAAAGAGGTTGTAAACAATCATGTTCATGGACGGCCAATTTAAAAGTGTCATTAGTAAAACGAAAACTCCGGGCAAAATGTTGATGGGAGTTTGTTGAGGAACGAATTTTTGGATGGGTGGGTTGCATGCACGGTGGACGATTACACGCCCGTCTTCGTACCTCAGCCGGGTAAAAATACACGATTACACGAATTTACGACACTGGGTTGTAAAGCTGTGGTAAAAGGTTTATTTTTGCGTGGCCCTAACGAAGGCGGAATTCGGAAATGGGAAGTCGGAAAGGCTGAATAGAGCTGCAAAATGGAAGCAACTGAAAAGCCATTCCGACTTCCGCATTCGCACTTCCGACTTGCAAATGGTCCCGTAGCTCAGGGGATAGAGCATCTGACTTTAAGTACCCGCCTACGCCTAAAGCTTCGGCGGGTGTAAGGAGCCTCCGCAGGGAAACAGAACCTGTGGAGTGGACGCCACTGTATCGGGGAAACCTTACTTGATTATTGGTATAATACTTTGTCAGTAATCAAGATGGCAATCCCGAGGAAACCGATGAGGGGCGGAATGGCGCTACGAGCGCCGGTACGCCCGGAGGGATCTGTAGAGACTATACGTGGCGCGCCTGAGATGGCGAAGAGATAGTCCAGGCCACAAATGCTGACGTTTCCCGATCCCGATAGCTATCGGGATTCGGGATCAGGAGCGGCGAAAGCCGTAGTTGGTAAGCTAATCAGACGGTCGCAGGTTCGAATCCTGCCGGGATCACAAAAAAGCCCAAGCAAACGCTCGGGCTTTTTTTTTGCCCCGGCAGGATGAGAAGTGGAGCGCAGCGACATCCCGCCCCAGCGCAGTAGGGCTGGGGAATCCCCTTGTCTCTATTGTGCTTTTCCACAGCCCGTCACGGAGCTTTGGCGGGAAAGCCTGCCGGGGTCACAAAAAAGCCCGAGCAAACGCTCGGGCTTTTTTTTTGCCGCCGCAGGATGAGAAGGGAAGCGCAGCGACATCCCGCCCCAGCGCAGTAGGGCTGGGGAATCCCCTTGCCTCTATTGTGCTTTTCCACAGCCCGTCACGGAGCTTTGGCGGGAAAGCCTGCCGGGGTCACAAAAAAGCCTGAGCATTGCTCGGGCTTTTTTTTTGCCCGGCCTGGATGAGAAGTGGAGCGCAGCAACATCCCGCCCTAGCGCAGTAGGGCTGCAGAACCCATCTATGCCTCTCAGTCCGTTCCACAGCCCGTCACGGAGCTTTGGCGGGAAAGCCTGCCGGGGTCACTAATGAAAGCAGCGGCCTGTGCCCGAAAAGGGCGCAGGCTTTTGCTTTTGGCGGCGGCGCAAAACCCTTCAACTTTTGCTATCTTTACAAGCGAATGTTTGAATCAAACCATTATGTGTAAAATCCCTTATGGCATCAGCAATTTTGCGAGCATCGTCCGGGAAGGGTACTACTTTGTGGACCGTACGGAGTACATCGCACGGCTGGAAAGCCTGGGAGAAAAATATATCTTTTTTCTTCGGCCCCGCCGCTTTGGTAAGACGCTTTGGGCCAGTATTTTACAACATTACTATGGCCTGGAGTTTAAAAAACACTACAAAGAACTATTTGGCGAATATTATATAGGGCGGCGGCCAAGCCCGAAAGCAAATAATTATCTGGTATTGCGCCTGGAATACAGCCGCATCGATACAAGCAGTCAGGAAAGCACCTATAGAGGGTTTCTCAAAAACACCCTCACAGGGGTAGAATCTTTTCTGAACACTTATCGAGAGCTGTTCAGCGAATCGGCAGTTGAAGAAATTCTCCGGCAGCAGGCGCCTGAAGACGTCCTCAAAGAGTTGTTTACCGCCACTGGCAAATTGGATAAACAAATCTATTTCCTCGTCGATGAATACGACCACTTTGCCAATGAACTGATTAGTCTCCGGCTTCCCGATTTTCAGTCTTTTGTTTCCAGGAACGGCTTTGTACGGAAATTTTACGAGACTGTCAAAACAGCTACGGGAGAGGGGGTGGTCGACCGGGTTTTTATTACCGGCGTTTCCCCCCTGACGCTGGATAGCCTCACTTCCGGTTTCAATATCGGAAGCAACCTGAGCCTGGATGCCGATTTTCAGGAAATGATGGGCTTTCGGGAAGAAGAAGTGGCCAGGCTGATGAAAGCGGTGGGAGTCGAAGAAAACCAATTGCCGGAAGTGATGGAAAATATAGGCAGATGGTACAATGGCTACCGCTTCAGCACGGCGCCACAGCAGGAGAGGCTTTATAATCCCGACATGGCCCTGTACTTTGCCAAACATTACCAAAGGCACAAGCGCACTCCGGAATACCTGCTAGATACAAACGTTTCATCGGATTACGGCAAGATCAAAAACCTGTTTCAGGTAGGAGGGAAAGAAGCCGAACGAATAAATATTCTGGAACAGTTGCTCACCGGCGAACCGGTTGCAGCAGAAATGACCCGGCAGTTCAGCTTTGAACGGCCTTTCCTGCAAGACGACCTGGTCAGCCTGCTCTACTACATGGGGTTGCTGACCATAACGGGAACAGAATTGGGCATTCCTCAATTCGGGATCCCCAACGAGGTAATCCGAAGGCTCTATTATCAATATTTTCAGGCTCTGCTGCAGGAGTGGTCGGAGTTAACCCCTCAGCCCGTGGATATTCGCAACGCGGTTCTGTCCCTGGCAAAACACAACAAGCCCGAACCCTTACTCGGACTGGTTTCAAAAACCCTGAAGGAAATTTCGAACCGGGACTGGGTTCGTTTTGATGAAAAATACATCAAGCTGATCCTGGTCAGCTATTTATACATCACTCAATTGTTCTACATCAAATCGGAATACGAATCCGGACAAAAATTCGTGGACCTGCTTTTGTTGCGCCGGCCGCCTTTTCCAACGCCGCACCAGTTTGCTTTTGAACTGAAATACCTTAAGAAGGAAGATGCGCCCCGTTTGCCGGATAAGATACAAGAAGGGCGACACCAGTTGTCTACCTACCTGCAGAAGGGGGAGTTGAAAGAAAAAGAAGGGCTGAAAGCCTGGCTCATCATCTTCTCAGGCACGGATCTGGCTCATCTGGAAGAGATAGATCTCTCCGGGCTATTGTGATGGCCCGCACTTACTCCTCCGGAACCGAAACCACCTCTACCGTTACCGCCATATCCGGCAGCAGATACTTCTGCTGGTTGCGGCAGGCATAAAGCCTTTCCTCCAGCATGATCAGGTCGTACTCCCCGTTTTCCAGTTCCAGCTCTGCTCTGGGCAGAATGATGGTGGCTTCCCAGTCCAGCACCAGGTTGGAAAAAGCGCCGGCAATGTCATAGGCATAGCCGTAGCCGATGATGACGGCGGCGCCTTCCGTAACCGTCAGGTGGGTTTCCACCCAATTGTTGATCAGGGCGTAAAAGCTGTCGGCTTCGAGGCGCATTTTTTGGAAAGCGTATTTCATGTGGTTGAGTGATTGATTTTATTGGCTGTCCGCAGCCATTATTTGCGCCTGCTTTTCCCGCCTCCCGGCCTCCTAAAGGAGGAGCAGCTGCCCTCACGCGCAAATCCTGGCTGCTCGATTCGTTTAATTAATGAAATTTTGCTATTCAGC
>JAGFJE010000372.1 GCA_024103175.1 Phaeodactylibacter sp. | reverse complement strand
TTACCGAGCCGGAGGCGCCTTCCTCCGCATCGTCATTACCGGAGGTGATCCTGGCACAGGCAGTGGTGGCCGGAGACACCGGGCTGCCGCTGCAGGTACAGTCCTCCTGAACGGTATCTCCGGTGGTGTTGGGGTCGCCGTCGTCACAGGCGTCGCCCGCCTGGCTGGTGATGGCCGGGTCATTGTCATCGCAATCGACATCGGCGCAGGCGCCGTCGCCGTCGTTGTCGCCGATCCCTGTACAATTGGTGGGGATTCCTGTGCAATTACAATCTGCGTCGAGCGTGTCGTTGACGGTGGTGATGTCGCCGTCGTCGCAGGCGTCTCCGATATTGGCCGAAAGGGCCGGGCAATCGTAGGAGGGCTGCCCCAGCAGATAACTGACGCACAATTCGGGAGCCTGGCTGGAAACGCCGTCAAAGGATTCGGCCGTACGCCTGCCGGTACCTTCAATGAGTATCACGATGGAACTGGCGGAAGTGTAGCCATTGCGGCCGACAATTTCCTGTATGACGGCGGCGATATCCGGGGTTTGTTGAGGTGCTCCGGCCTCGCCAGCGGTACTCCAGGCCGGCGGCGCCCATGCGACGGAAGCACCGGTGAGCGGGCGGTTGGATACATCATTGTTGCCGCTTGAAAAAACGCCGGCATTGTCGCTGGCTTCTCCGCGGATGGTGAGGTTGCAGGGATCGAGGTTTTGGGTTTCGTCTACAGTGAACTGGATGTAAGCGGCGGTAATGGCGGCGCCCTGCGGGATATTGAGCCCGCTGAAACGCATGCCAACTTTCTGGTTGCTGCCGTCGAAGGCCAGTTCGAGGTCGCTGCTGGTGAGATCCATCGAGCCGGAATCGTCTTCTTCGGCATCGTCGTCTTCAGCGGCAATCCTGGCGCAGGTAGTAATGGATTCAGGCGGAGTGTCGCTGCAGGTGCAGTCCAGTTGTATCACTTCTCCGCTGGTATTGGGATCGCCATCGTCACAGGCGTCGCCGGGCCGGGCGGTGTTGTCGGGGTCATTATCATCGCAATCTACATCCGAGCAGACGCCATCGCCGTCGTTGTCTCCGATGCCGGTGCAGGGGGTGGGCGTGCCGCTGCAGTTACAGTTGTTGTCGATGGTGTCATTGATGGAGGTATTGTCTCCATCATCGCAGGGGGAGCCGGGGGCATAAGCGGTGTAGAAGTCATTGTCATCGCAATCTACATCCGAACAGATGCCGTCGCCATCGGCATCGCCGATACCGGTACATACCGTGGGCGTACCGGAGCAATTGCAATTGGCATCGATGGCGTCATTGACCGTTGCAGGGTCGCCGTCGTCGCAGGGATAACCGATATTGGCGGATAGGGCAGGGCAGTCGTAGATTGCGGCCAACTGGGTGTATTCCACGCAGAGCTCCGGGGCCTGGGCGGGAAAGCCCTCAAAAGCCACGGCCGTACGGGCGCCGATGCCTTCGATGATGATGACAATGGCCTCCGCCGGGTTGTATCCGGGCCGGTTGACGAGTTCCTGCAGGATCGCATAAATATTGGGGGTGCGCTGGCCCGGGCCGAAGACAGCGTAGGCCTGCCAGTCCGGCGGCGCCCAGGAGACGGAAGCTGCGGTGGCCGGCCGGCCGCTGATGTTGAAGTCGGTATCGATGAATGCCTGTGGGGAGTCACTGCTTTCACCATAGATCCTCAGGCGGCAGGGGTTGATGTTCAGTGTATCCTCGGCGAAAAACTGAATATGGGCGTTCAGTACGGTGGCTCCCTGAGGTATATTCAACCCGGTAAACCTCAGGCCGATCACCTGAAGGCCACGATTGGGGTCGTACACCAGTTCCAGGTCAGAGCTGCCGAGTTCTATATTTCCTGAATCTTTTTCTTCTGCGTCGTCATTGCTGCTCCTGACACGGGAACAGACAAAGGCCGGGCCGGGCACGCCTCCGCCGCAGGTGCAATCGTTCTGTATAACTTCACCAGAGGTGGCCGGATTGCCATCGTCACAGGGGGCGCCGGGCTGGTAGGCGATGCCCGGGTTGTCATCATCGCAGTCCACATCGGTGCAGACGCCGTCGCCATCGGCGTCCCCGATACCGAAACAGGCCGTCGGCGTACCGGCGCAGTTGCAGTTGGCGTCGTAGGCGTCATTGGCGGTGGTGGGGTCGCCGTCGTCGCAGGGGCTGCCCGGGTAGGCGATGATACCGGGGCCCGGATCGCAATCCACGGCGCCGCGCTCGTAAGCGCCAATATCGTAACCGGCCCCCTGGGGGCGGGGAGTGCCCTGGAAATCCCGGGCTACCGAAACCGGCGTTCCGCTGTTGATGCAAAGGCTGGACCCCAGTAACTGGAAGTGGCCGGGGGCTGCTTTAGCGGGATCGGCGAACCGGGGGTCTGCCCAGAATCCGTTGGGCTCGAAGAGGGGGTTGGCATTCCGGTATTCCTGAAAGGAGTAGTTCTCATAAACGTGGTCCGAACTGGAGTCGCTGAAATAGCAGTTGTAGTCAAAAACGATGCCGGGCGTTATCGGCCCGCTGATCTCCTGCCCGGAACCGGAGAAATCGAAGATGTTGTTCCTGATATCCAGATGCCCGATGCTGTCCCGTAGCCAGATCAGGTTGCCGGTGCGGGCCCCGGGCGCAATTACGTTGTGCCAAATGCGGGTATTATCGGTATTGGCGACATGCAGGCAGTGGTGCCCGGTCCCGGCAATGATGTTGTTGTACGCCCAGACATTGGGAACCCGGATGGTGAGGTCGCCTACTCCCTGGCTGATGGAGTTGGAATATAAAAAGTTGCCGCGGGCCTCCACCGTGCTCACCCAGCTTTTGGCGATAAAAATGCCGCCGTTCATGGAGTTGCTGATGTTGTTGCCGTCCAGCAGTATCCGGGTTCCGGAGGTGATGTCTATCCCGTCTTCTCCGGAATTGATGATGGTATTGTTGCGGATGATCACATCCCCGTCGATGTGGTTGCCCAGTTCATCGTCATGGCAGGTGATGGCGTCCTCCAGTTCCAGGACAACCGGGTTCTCCACATGGCAGTCCTCGGCCAGTACCCCTTTCAGGGGGTTGTTCGGCGACCCGCTCAGGAGGATGCCGTTGGTGCCGTAGTTGTAGATATACAGGCCTTTCAGCCAAAGGTTGCCCCCGCCGAATTCGGAGCGGACCGCGTTGCCGGAGCAGTTGGTCACATCTACATCGATAACTGCGTTCCAGTAAGTGCCGGTGGGCTTGCCGAACCAAAGGGCATTAGTGCCCACATTATCAATGTGGATTCCTTCGACGA
The DNA here is from genome assembly GCA_024103175.1 of Phaeodactylibacter sp. GTDB lineage: Bacteria > Bacteroidota > Bacteroidia > Chitinophagales > Saprospiraceae > JACJXW01. The sequence continues at coordinate 2,508 of JAGFJE010000372.1, read as the reverse complement.
TGAGATAATCATGCCGCAGAATTATCCCCCGGCCTCCCCGCCCGTCGATGAGCGGTTTGGTGGCGCCGTTGCCGTAAGCGCCGAAATAAATGCAGTTGTTATCGGCAAGGTCAATGTGCCCGAAACTCAAGGGCTGCCCGACGATGCTCTCCTGTACGGTAACCACTCCTCCCGGCGCGCCGCCGATCCGGGGCTCCAGTGGCCCGTCCGTCCATACCGCTCCTCTCCTGAGCAGAATGCTGTCGCCCGGGGCGAAGAAAATGCTGTTCACCTTGGCCAGGGTCGCCCAGGGGCCGGTATTACCTCCCTGAAAAGCTGGGGCCAGGCCGTCGTAATTGTCGCTGCCGTTCTGGGCGTCGACGTAGTAGGTTGTCGCTTCTAGCGAGAAATTGGCCAGTAGCAGGAGCCCGATCACCAACAGGCGCGCTCTGGAAAGAAGGAATAGATGGGCTATCAGGCGGTAACGTACGGCCTTCCTGGTTTCAATCTTGAAGTCGCTGTTCATCTTCCAATCCTGTTGGTTGGGGGGAAGCATCGTCCTTTCCTTTCGGAGGCGCGCTCTGGTGTACAGAAAATTATTTTACGCCGGCGAAAAAACAAGGGGAAGGGGAGGTTGAAAATATAAGTTCTAAATATAGAGAAATATACAAAAATACGCTATTCGGGTAGCATTTTTTTAACCTGCCGTAAGCGGCTGTATGCAAATGACGGGTAAAGGCAGAATTATCGGATGATGCCCGTCAAAAAAGAAGGCGCCAGGGTTATCGGAGGCTTCCCCGTAGATATTGAGGTTACAGGGATCGTCGTTGATGGGCCTCATCCACGGTGAACTGTACCCTGGCGCTGGAAATGATGGCGCCCTGAGGAATATTGAGGCCGTTGAACCGCAATCCTACAGCCTGTGCGCCGTGTCTCGGATCCGTTATCAATTCCAGGTCGCTGCTGTTGAGGTTTACCCGGCCGCTGTTAAGCCTTTCTTCAGCATCGTCATCGCCGTTGCTTACAGTAGAGCAGGCCTGGACGGGCATAGAGGGCCCTCCACCGCAACTGCAATCCGCCTGAATGGTTTCACCGATCGTATTGGGGTTGCCATCGTCGCAGGCATCGCCTATCTGCTGGGTGATGCTGGCGTCATCGTCGTTGCAATCCACATCGGAACAGATGCCGTCGCCGTCCTCATCGCCTGCGATGGGGCAGTCGTTGAGCGTGCCGGCGCAAACACACCCGGGGCCGATCATATCGTTGATCGTGGCGGGGTTGCCATCATCACAGGCGTCGCCCAATTGAGTGGTAACATAGGGGTCGCTATCGTCGCAATCCTGGCCGGTACAAACGCCGTCACCGTCTTCATCGCCGGGGCCGGTGCATTCTGTCTCCGTGCCTTCGCAGATGCAAGCGCTGTTCACCCTATCGTCTATGGTGGTATTGTCGCCATCGTCACAAGAGTCCCCAATGAAGGCGGATAGTTCCGGACAGTCATAATCTGGGGGCGTGGCCAGGAAGCTGACGCACAGCTCCGGCGGCGTGGAGTTACCGTCAAAAGACTCGGCCACCCGGCTGCCGCCGCCCTCGATAATGAAAGCCATGGAACTGGACGAGGTATAATTGTTCCGGTTGACCACCTCCTGCACGATAGCGGATATATCAGGCGTTTGCTGAGCATAGCCGGCATCTCCCACAGAAAGCCAGTCGGAAGGCGCCCAACTCACGGAACTGGCAACCCGGGGCCGGCCGCTGATGCTGAAGTCCTGCCCATCGAAAGTGGCTGCATCATCACTGGCCTCGCCGTAGATGGTGAGGCCGCAGGGGTTGTCGTTCACTGCTTCGTCGACGGTAAACTGGATGTAGGCATTGGTAATGGTTGCTCCCTGGGGAATATTCAGCCCGGTAAAACGCATGCCTACCGTTTGAACATCCGTTCCGTCGGTTACCAGTTCAAGGTCACTGCTGGTCAGGCCTACAATGCCTGCCTGTTCTTCTCCATCATCACTGCTCTGGGCAATCCTCGAACAAGTAGTTGTCGGCCCCACGGTGAACTGCACCTCGGCAGACGTAGAGGTATTGCCGTCGTTGTCGGTAGCGTAGGCCGCCACACTGTAAGTTCCATTGGCGGGAATGGTGTAAGCTATGGAATAAGGCGCCTGATTGTCCGTGCCAACCGAGAGGTTGTTGACGAAAAACTCCACCTGAGTGATGGAACCGTCACTATCGGAAGCGTCAGCAGTGATGGTAATTTCCCGGGGAGAGGTGAAATTGGCGCCATTTACCGGCCTGGTTACGGAGACTACCGGAGCGGTGAATTCTGTTAAGGTTCTTGGTAAAAAGAGAACAGAGGGATAGGGGAGAATACTAGGTTTTTTGAAACCTGATAATAAAAATACAGGCTACCATTCTAGCGCTGGACAAAGTCGGAAATCGGACACGAGCGAAGCGACTGACGGAGTAAATCGGAAGTCGGAATGGCTTGGGACGTTCCGCAACATCTTGGCTATCAATAGTGTCCAACGT
>JAGFJE010000366.1 GCA_024103175.1 Phaeodactylibacter sp. | reverse complement strand
AGGAATGTCAGTTCGGGATCATCGGCATGGCTTTGGCCGTTTTCCTCGATCAGGCCGGCATGCCGGTATTTCTCCCGCAGTTGCCGGCGCAGCTCCACCAGCTTGCGGAGGCGGACCTCCAGTTCGTCCCGGTCGAAGGGCTTGGCCAGGTAGGCGTCGGCGCCCCGTTCCAGTCCCTCCAGGCGGTCTTCTTGGGTGGCGCGGGCGGTGAGCGGGATGATGGGGATGTGGCTGCTGCGTTCGTCGGCCTTTAGCGTGCGGCAAAGCTCGAAGCCGTCCATCTCCGGCATCATCACATCGCTGATGATGATGTCGGGGACGAGTTCCAGGGCTTTTTCCAGGCCTCTCTGTCCATTGTCGGCCCAATCCACCCGATAGTTAGGCTCCAGGCAGGATTTAAGGTAACCGGCCACGTCTTTGTTGTCTTCGACGATGAGGGCGAGGGGTTTTGTTGATGGGGTTGTTTTGTTGGCTGGTTGATCGGTGCGGGTGGATTCTTCTTTTCCTTGCTCGCCATAGCCTGGCGCCGGCGAGAGGGGGGCAGGGGGAAGAACAGTAATCCATTCATTCTCTACGGTGAGGGTGGGCTTCCCCTTTAGGGGATCGAGGGGCGAAGGTGGGCTTTCCTCTTCTTTTGCCGCTTCCCTCCTGATCGGCAGCGTCACCCGAAACACCGTTCCTGCATTTAATTCACTTTCCACCTCAATACTCCCTCCCATAGCCTCTACCAGTTCCTTAGCCAGCGCCAGTCCGATACCCGTCCCTTCTCCTTTGCGGGTAGCCGTGGCGTCTACCTGGTAGAAGCGGTCGAAGATCTTGTCCAGCTCGTTCGGAGGTATACCTTGGCCATTGTCTTCGACCCTGAGCTGGACAAAGTCGGAAGGCGGCCCGCCTTCGCCTGTGGCTATGGCGGATGAAAGAAGCCGGAAGTCGGAAGGGTGGCTAATTGTAGAAACAAACAACTTTACTTTCCCTCCATTTGGTGTAAACTTAATGGCATTGGACAGCAAATTGCTCACCACCTGGCGCAGGCGCTCCGGGTCGTAGTCCATCAGCAGGCTGTCGGTGTTGGTGTGGAAGGAGAGCCCAATGCCTTTGGCCTCGGCGCTGGAGTGGAAAGATTCACAAAGATAATGCAGGAAGGGTATGATATCACCTTGCACCATTTCCAGCTGAAGCGTGCCCACCTCCAGCTTGCGCAGGTCGAGCATCTGGTTGACCAGGTTGAGCAGGGCCTGCCCGTTGCGGCGGATGAGTTTCCGGATCTGTTTTTGCCCCCTGATCTGCTCGGCCATGCCGAGGATGACGGTAAGGGGGGTGCGGAACTCGTGGGTGATGTTGGTGTAGAGGCTGGTCTTGAAGGTATCCAGCTCGCGCAGGCGGCGGGCTTCGGCTTCCGCCAGGCGGCGGTTCAGCTGGAAGCGGTAGATGCCGTACAGTAATAACAGCGCAGCCAGGGTATAGGCCAGATAGGCGGCATGCGTCGCCCACCAGGGCGGGAGGATGGTGAAAGTATACGCCTGGGTGTCACTCCACCGCCCGTTTTCACCCACTGCCCTCAACCGGAGCGTGTACTCTCCGGGCCGCAGGTTCTGGAAGGTGCGTTCATTTTCACGGATGAGGGGCGACCAGGCCCGGCCGTCGCCTTCCAGGAAGTAGCTGTATTGCA
>JAGFJE010000352.1 GCA_024103175.1 Phaeodactylibacter sp. | reverse complement strand
GCCAGGGTGAATTCTTCGGGGTGAATACCCCGTTCGGAACCGGGGTAAAGTACCCAGGAGAAGCCGGAGCGGACGGGGTAGCGCCCGGTGAGCAGGGCATAACGGCTGGCCGTACAGGCCGGAGAGCCGGAGTAGAAATTGGTGAACTTCATCCCTTCGGCCGCCATGCGGTCCAGGTGTGGCGTTCGGATGGTGGGGTGGCCGTAGACGCCCAGGTCGCCGTAGCCCAGGTCGTCGCAGAAGAGGAGGATGATGTTGGGTTTTGCCGGAGGAGACAGCCCATTGCCCGGATAATGGGGTAGTAGGGTAATCAATAACTGAATGATGAAGAAAAAGGTGAAAGGGATCATTTTGTGGTTATTTAAGCTGAAGAGCAGACAGAGGGAGTGTTCGCAGAATTGAAAATGGAACGCGCCTGCCTGCTGTGCCGCAGGAAGGATTAGGCCAAGAACGCGGATTTCGGGGGAGTGTTCGCAATTTTCACCCGGCTGATCCCGATAACTATCGGGAGAGGACGGGCGCTGTTCGCAAGTCCCTGAAAATCAAGGGGCGTTTTTCAGGAGAGGCCACCATTCTAGCGTTGGACAAAGTCGGAAGTCGGAACGCGGAAGTCGGAATGACTTGGGGCGTTCCGCAACATCTTGGCTATCAATAGTGTCCAACCTTAGACGGGTAGCCTCAGGAGACACAGAAAATTGAACTATTCCGATTTCGGGGCAAAAAGCCAGGGCCTTAATCCGCGCAATCCGCTAAAACCGCACTGATCTGCGTTCGATACCCAGCGACATTTTACAACTCTTTGATCATCAAATTCCGCCACCGCACCTTGATGCCGCCCCCGTCGTGGATCTGCAGGGCGATGAACCCTTCGCCGGCGCCGATCTTCTCGTCTTTGAGGCTGATCATCTTCTGGCCGTTGAGCCAGGTGGCGACTTTGTCGCCCTTCACCTTAATCTTTATTTTGTTCCATTCCTCTTCTTTCAGCGCCTTTCCCTTTTGCGCGGAAGGCTGGATGAGCCACCCTCTGCCGTAAGACTCATAAATGCCGCCGGTATGCTTGCCCGGCGGGGCTACCTCTACCTGCCAGCCGCTGATCTTTACCCCGTCGATGGTGGAGCGGAAGAAGATGCCGCTGTTGCCGTCGGCTTCCTGCCTGAACTCCGCCTCGAGGATGAAGTCTTTGTAATGCTTATCGGTGGATAAATAGCCGTACTCCTTGTCCGGCCCGCTTTCCGATATCAGCTCTCCGTTTTCCACGTACCATTTTTCGGTGCCGTGGGCGGTCCAGCCGGACAGGTCCTTGCCGTTGAAGAGGGGTGTTTTCTGAGCAACGGCCAATCCCCCCATGCTGGTTAACAAGAGGATGGCCATGAATATCTTTTGATTCATAAGAAATAAATTTGAGAATGCTTTACAAAATATAGGAGCGCCGGATTTTGCCCGCCTCTGTGGGCCGTAACTACCATGGTGGGCAAGTGGGCTCGAATCCCGAACAACTACAACTCCCGGATCCGGATATCCCTGAACCAGATGAAGCTGCCGTGGTCCTGCAGGCCGATCAGGCCTTTTTTCGCTTTTCCGTAATCGGGATACTGGTCCCATTTTCCGGAGTTACGACGCTCCATCCATTCCTCAGACCAGGGTACGAATTCCACCACTTTTTGTCCGTTGAGCCAGTATTCGGCTTTTTCTTTGGTGAAGACGATGCGGGACGAATTCCACTCTTCGGCATTCTTGACGATCTTCTTTTCCGGATCAGCCGGGTACATGGCATAATCGGCGCCTGCTTTCTGCCAGTCTTCCAGCTTTTCGGGG
>JAGFJE010000335.1 GCA_024103175.1 Phaeodactylibacter sp. | reverse complement strand
GGGCGGCCGGTTTTTTTTGGACAATACCGTTGTTTTGGCAAGACTTGTTTAAATTGTGCCGACATGGCCATTTTGAATGTGAGGGTCATGGCATTCAGAAAAATAAGATCTAAAATCAACGTTAACTTTGAAAGAAGCCCCCAAATTTATTTTCCTGATTTTCCTGGTATATTCTTGTCAGAACAGGCCGGTGCAATGGAACGGCCCTGTCCTGACGCAACCCCGCAAAAAATTGACAGTTGAAGAATTAGTGGAAGGAAAAGCTCAGCCACTGATTGATATGAGTTTCTTTGCAAAACCCCAATGGGCAAATAATGCAAAGGATCCCTTATCTGGCACTATTGTTCTCCAGGAAACCGAACTGAATTTTCCTAAGGAAAAAGCATACTATCCGGGAGAAAATATTTTCCCGAGCCTGCAATTAGATTTCATTGTACATGATGGAGAACTGATCCCCCGGCAAAAAGAAAGAATCAGCACCGGCGACAGCTACTGGGATGTGATCGTTGGAACGGGGAAAATATGGCATGAAGAAGAAGATGGAGAATGGAGCCGCGCCTCATTCCCTCTGTCCTTAACAGACAGGTGGGTTGGACAGGCCAGAAATTGTGTGGCAACATTCGTTTATAAAACAAATGCGGTAAGCCATGTTTGTTTGCAATGCAGCCAGGAGACGGCAGATATCGATGATAAACAATTGGGCAATATTAGCGGCCTGTTACCAGCTGAGTTTGAGGCCAAGCAATTTGCTGATTCCGTCCAGGTCATAGAACGGCATAATCGGTCCAGGTCAGAAAGGCTACCGATACGCCCTCTTAGTGAAATTGATTCCAATAATGAAGTTGCCGGCTACTTGGAGAAAATGAAATACACTAATGCGCCTACGAGTTTGGGGGCTGTCTTGATGGATAACAAACTTTACTTACACCCTCCAAAAACCCGGCACGGCCCATATCCCTATCCGGCTGAAATGCGTCATGGTTTATATTCTGTGACCAAGAGTATGGCCGGCGCGCTGGCATTAATGTATTTTGAAGAACGATACGAAGAAGAGGTATTTGATGAACTCATTTCAGGCTACGTGCCGGCGTTAGCCAATCACCCTGGCTGGCAGGGCGTCACGTTCTCCCATACCCTGAACATGGTTACGGGAACGGTTGGGGGAGAAGGCCCGGAGCACCTCTTTGGTACGCTTATAGTTGCCGAAACGGCAGAGGAAGCCATTAATAATATTGCCGCCCTTGGGGACGCTCCCGAATCGCCGGGTGAAAAATTCAATTATGCTTCCACCAATCTCTTTGTGTTATCCTATGCATTGCAGAAATATGTGGAAGAGAAAGAAGGTGGAAAAGTCAATTACTGGGACTTGGTGCATGAGAACGTACTCGTTCCTATTGGTGCTGAGCACTTCACGTTGTTGCATACTATCGAAAAAGATGACGATCAAGCCATTCCAATACTGGCGTATGGAGCGTTACCGACAATTGACGAAGCCGCTAAAATAGCCTTGTTGTTTGCTAATGAAGGAAACTATAAAGGCCAGCAGATCTTAAATAAAGAAAGAGTAAGGGAAGCCTTTGGCGAAACGGAATGGAATGGATACAGCACCAACAATGACTTTAGAGGGAAGAACTATCAACACTCCTTTTGGTCGACAGAAATAAACACAGGGAGGTGTAAAATAAGGGCAACCTATATGTTGGGGTTTGGAGAAAACTATGTAGTATTCCTGCCTAGCAAAGTAATTATTTTCAGGTTTTTAGATGAGCATGGCCTGGATATTAGCCAACTGATTAAGAGTGTAGAAAATATTAGATCCTCGTGTCAGTAATAGGCGCATTTCGGCCAGCGATTCTCGCTTTGGCAACACATGCTCTCAACCTGTAGCGTTGAGAATATTCTACAATGGCCCCTGACAAAAATCCCTACCCCCACTGAGTAAAGTCATAGCCCCGCGCCCGGGTTCCTCGTAGTTTGCAGCCAAAGCTGGGCCCCGCTGAGCTGATCCTCCCTTTTGAGGCACAGATGGAGCGGGAGGATCAGCTCAGCATCAAACATTCCTAACCAAAACCAAGGGCTATGACACCGAAGCGAGTCATCATTCTCGGCGCCGCCGGCCGGGATTTTCACAACTTCAACACCTTCTTCCGGGATAATGAGGCTTATGAGGTCGTTGCGTTCACCGCTACCCAGATCCCCTTTATCGAGAACCGACGCTATCCCGCAGAGCTGGCGGGGAAATTATATCCCAAAGGCATCCCCATCTACGGCGAGGAGGAACTGCCGCGGCTGATCAAAGGCCTGGAGGCAGACGAGTGCGTCTTTTCCTACAGCGACGTGAGCTACTCCTACGTCATGAGCCTGAGCGCCTTGGTCAATACCGCCGGCGCCAACTTCGTACTGCTGGGGCCCAACGACACCATGATCGAAAGCACCAAGCCCGTCATCTCCATTTGCGCCACCCGCACCGGCGTGGGCAAGAGCCAGACCTCCAGGCGCGTCATTGAACTGCTGATGGAACGCGGGCTCAGGGTCGTCGCCATCCGCCACCCCATGCCGTACGGCGACCTGGTGAAGCAGCGCGTACAGCGCTTCGCCGAGCTCGAAGACCTGAAGAAGCACCGCTGCACCATCGAGGAGATGGAAGAGTACGAGCCGCACGTCGTACGCGGCAATGTCATCTACGCCGGCATCGACTACGAGGCCATCCTCCGGGCCGCCGAGCAGGACCCCAAGGGCTGCGACGTCATCGTCTGGGACGGCGGCAACAACGACTTCAGTTTCTACGACTCCGACCTGTACCTCACCCTGCTGGACCCCCACCGCGCCGGCGATGAGCTGAACTACTACCCCAGCGAGGTCAACCTGCGCCTGGCCGACGTGGCCATCATCAATAAGATCGACAGCGCCGCGCCGGAAGGGATCCAGAAAGTCCGGGAGAATATCGAAAAGATCAACCCGAAGGCCATCGTCATCGATGCCGCCTCGCCCATCCGCGTGGCCGATGCCTCCGTCATCCGCGGCAAGCGGGTGCTGGTGGTGGAAGACGGCCCGACCCTCACCCACGGCGGTATGAAGATCGGCGCCGGCACGCTGGCCGCCAAGAAATTTGGCGCCAAGGCATTGGTTGACCCGCGCCCGTTCGTCACCGGCAAGATCAAGGACACTTTCAAGAAGTACCCCTTCATCGGCGCCCTCCTGCCGGCCATGGGCTACAGCGACCAGCAACTCAGCGACCTGGAAATGACCATCAACAGCGCCGACTGCGACTCGGTCATCATCGGCACGCCCATCGACCTGGGCCGCGTGCTCAACATCAACAAGCCCTACACCCGCGTTTTCTACGACCTGCAGGAGATCGGCGAGCCCAACCTCGGGCAGGTGCTCGATGAGTTTATCGGAAAGATGGGGCTGAAAGCAAAAACAAAGGAAAGGGAGTTGGTGAATTGAGACTGTGAATTGTGGACAAGAATGGTAATTCAGTAAGACAGGATTAACAAGATTGACAGGATCTATAAGGGCTTATGGCTCCAAATCCTGTTCATCCTGTAAATCCTGTCCTTCCTGTCTTAAAACCACCCCGCCCCCGGGAACCGGAACGGCCAGGGTATGCCCCCCAGGATCAGGATCAGGCCGATGAGGTAGTACGTAAATGCCATCTTGAACTTTTGGCTTGCCTCCAGTTTCTTTTTCACCTGGCTGTAGCCGATGGTGATCAGGGCGATGGCGATCAGCATGATGGTGAAGTGCTCCACGCTGTAGAAGCGCAGCACCTGGTCGGACATAGTATTTTCATTGAACTGCACCATCGGGCTGATGAAGTAGAGGATGAGCCCCAGGATCAGTTGCACGTGGGCGCCGATCATGGTGAACAGGTTGAGCTTGTGGTCGGAATTGGCGTATTCCTTACCGCTGCGCCATTTGATGAAGGCGTTGACGACAGCTGCCAGCAGGAGGAGCAGGACTACCCACCGCAGGCCGGAGTGGGCGTGTTTGAGCATTGGATACATATTTCAATTTTTTGTTGGTTGGTGCAAAGCTAATTTTTCGTTGGGCAAAAATAGATTATTTGCGGGAATTCAGCGGCCGGTTCTCCTTCTCCGGAAAATGGGGCGATGAACCCCATGGATACTTTTCACGTTGCTTTTAGGGGCATTGAGACAAGTTCGTAATGTCCATTTTCCTGAATTGTTCAATCAAATTACCTGCCTATGCCCGGTTTTGCACTGGTCACAGGGGCTTCCGACAGGATCGGCAGATCCCTGGCCTTCACTTTGGCCTACCTGGGGTACGATATTTTACTGCATTACAATTCATCTGAGGAAAAAGCGTGGGATACCCGGCGCCGGATAAAGAGCCTTGGGCGGGAATGCCTGCTCTGCCAGGCCGATTTTAAGGACGAGGCGGAAACGGCGCAGCTGATCACCGGGTTCGGCCATGAAAAGCCCATCGAAATACTGGTCAATAACGCATCGGACTTTCGGGAGTCCGACATCCATACGGAGGGCGCCGGATTGCTGGATCACCACTTCGCCATCAACTTCAGGGCGCCTTATATACTCACCAAAAGCTTTGTCAAAACCTACGGCAAGGGCCTTATCGTCAACATCCTGGATACTAAAGTTACCGGCAACGAGACCAAACACCTGGATTACCTGATCAGCAAAAAGGCGCTGGAGGCGTTCACTCATATCTCCGCCCTGCAGCTCGGCCCGGATATCCGGGTCAACGGCATTGCCCCCGGGATCATCCTGCCGCCGGAAGGCAAGCCGGAAAGTTATATCGAGGAGCTCGCCGAAGGCATCCCGCTGCAAAGGGTGGGCGATCTGGAAAACCTGTCGCAGGCCCTGCGTTTTTTGGTTCAGAATACCTTTGTTACCGGGCAGGTCATTTTCGTCGACGGAGGCGAGCATCTGCAATGAAAGGAAAACCATATTCATAATAACTGAGTAATGGGCATAATACATCTTTCTCCCGCTGTGAAGGCCGCCGGGGGGAAACTTTCGTGGTTCTTCGTGCTTTCGTGTCTTTGTGGCAATTATACCTACCTCTCATTCAAAAAATTATCCAATGAAAAAAAAACTGGCAGAGGTCGAGATCCACAAGCTGCGCCTGAGGACGATCATCGGCTTTAAGGACTGGGAGCGGGAAAAGCTGCAGGACGTCGTGATCACCATCCGCTTCAAATACGACGCTGCCGAGGCCGCCCGCACAGACCGGGTGGAGCACGCCGTGGATTACAAAACCATCACGAAGAAAGTGATCCGGTTTGTCGAGGAGTCGAAGTTTTTCCTGATCGAGGCCCTCGCCGAAAACATCTATCAGATCGTGCATGCTTTCGACGGGGTGGAAGCGGCCTGCGTGGTCGTCGAAAAGCCCAATGCCCTCCGCTTTTGCGACAACGTGATGGTGAAAATATCCGACTATAATGAATAGGGTAGTGGTCGCCATAGGCTCTAATATCGACCCGAAGGCCAACGTAAAGCAGGCGCTGGCGTGGATGGCGCGGGAATTTGCGGTCGTCAAAAAGTCGGAATTCGTTTACACCGAACCGCTATTGTATCACGATCAGCCGAAGTTCCTGAACGGTTCTGTACTGATTGAAACGCCTCTGGGGCAGGGGGAAATCGTAACCATTCTAAAACGGATCGAAAAAGAACTGGGCAGAATCCGGACGGCCAACAAGAACGGCCCGCGGACGATCGACCTGGATGTAGTGGTGGTCAATGGAGAAATTGTGGATAATGACGTTTATGAGCGGGACTTTCTGAGGCGGGCGGTTGAGGAATTGTTGCCGGGGTTGTTGTAGGCAGAGCCCCTGAACGCAAAGGGCGGATCGAAGGCCCCGGAGCCTGGCCAGCAATCAGATCCCCGAGTTTAAAGTTTATTTAGGCTTGCTTCGAACGGTATTTTCGCCCGGATAGGTGAAGAGTTGTCTTTTGATGGTGTCTACCCTTATCCATTCACCTCCCGGCCAACCCGCCGCCGCCAATCCCTCGACCTGGACCCGGAATTCAGGGATAAGTTCTACTATGAGATCCTGCAGGAATTGAGGGCTCGGAACAAGACCCTGGGGTTGGATTACGGCGATAAGATCATCGTGCCACACGTCACCGCGGCCACCCGCGACGTCATCAGCCGCTACCGCATTGACGCTTTATATACGACCAGCCGAAGTGATATTCAAAACGATATGCTGGTGCAGGTCAGAAACCAGGTGGATTCCATTTATCCGATCACTACGCTGGATCTCATTGTCAGAAGCATTGTGCTGGACGAAACGATGGAAAAGGCCATCGCCGACAAGTTGGTGAAGGAACAGGAGATGCTGGGGTACGATTTCATAATCGAAAAGGAACTACGGGAGGAGGAACGCAAGCTGATCGAGGCCATAGGGATCAAACTTTTCCGGGATACTTCGGGCATCGACATCCTGAAGTGGAAAGGCATCGAGGCGACGAAAGAGCTGGCGACATCTGAAAACGCCAAGGTCGTGATCATCGGTACGGACAGCGGAGAGATGCCGGTGATATTGGGGGGGAATTAAGCCTCCCCCAGCCCCTCCAAAGGAGGGGAGTTGTCCAACGGTGGCTACGAATAAGGGGCGTTTATTGGCTAACAATACAGCAATATAAGCCCGAAGGCAATACTGGGTAGCCTGACTACATCGGCAGTGCGGCGGCCAACCTGAAACTGGGCCTGGCCCGCGCCGAATACATCACCCTGAAAAACAGGATCAAAGAACTTACCGCCCTCGACGGCATCGACCCTGCCATCGTGGGTTTCCTTCAGCAAGCCGGCATTCCCCTTTTGGGCAATAAAACGTATTTTTGTCCATATATCAAACCAGAACCGTGCCCTTGCAATACTCCCTGCTCGCTACGTCCTTAATCGCCTTAAATTTCCTGTGGCAACCCCTGGTTGCCCAGCCCTACCTCTTCGACGTCCGGGAGATAAACGTAGAAGACGGCTTGCCGCACCGCCGAACCTTTGCGGTTACCCAGGACCAGGACGGGTTCATCTGGATCAATACGCCGGGCGCCATCAGCCGTTATGACGGCTACCGCTTCAAAACCTACAATGCTTCTTTCTTAAAAATTTCAGAAAACAACAGCGTCTTTTTGGCGGCCGACAAAGACAATAACTTATGGTACTGCGAAAAAACAGGAGTTGAAAACCCCAATCAGAGCGGTATCATCAATACCCGGCAGGATACCGTCTACGATTTCGAGACGTTTACCCATGGGTTGTTTTCCTCCCAGGACGTTATACATATCAGCCAGTCCAGGATCAATAAACCGGAACTGTTTATTTCCACCCGCCAGGGAATCATCTATAAATACAATCAGGCTTTTGAGGAAGTGTATCGTATGCCCGGCGAGATCCGGAACTATGTAATTTGTGAAGCCTTGCCGGACAGCAGTTACTGGATTTTGCACGCCAGGACGATGGCCAGGGTCAAAAACGGCCAACTATTGGATAGTTTTGACATAGAACCGCCCGGGTTATTTCAATTCACAGCCCACCATCCGGACATCATTGTCGAAACGCGTTATCAGGAATATCCTTCGAATTATTGGGTGTTGCAAAATCGGCAGT
>JAGFJE010000304.1 GCA_024103175.1 Phaeodactylibacter sp. | reverse complement strand
TTGTTTCGGCTGAAAGCCCGGTTTGCCATGGCCGGGGCGGCGGCCACGACGGTGGATTACGTACTCTATCTGGTGCTGGTCCACTATTTCTTTTCCCCGGTGGTGTCCAACATCATTTCCTACTCCTGTGCTATGGTCATCAATTTTCTGCTCCAGAAGCGCTTTGTCTTTGCATTGCAGGGCTCGGCCTCCCGGGCATTTTTGCTCTCGCTCATGGTTTCCCTGGGCGGTATGGCGCTGAGCACGGGCATCATTTACGGCCTGACCCAGATGGAATTCTTTTCCCGGTATCAACCCATTACCAAACTGTGTGCGACCGGAATCGTATTTTTTTATAACTTCTATCTGAAACGATACGTCTTTGAACGCAGGTTTATCTAACCATCACCGACAATTGACTATGAAGGCATCTTACATTCTGTTCCCCTTACTGCTGCTGGCCGGCGCTGTTTTCGCCCAGCAGGAACTCAGCCTCTCCCAGGCCATAGAAACCGGCCTGGCCAACAGTTATCAGATCCGGATAACCGAAGCCCGGGAAGATATAGCGGCCAACAACAACGACTGGGCGGTTGCCGGCCGCTTTCCCACCATCAACCTCACCCTGAACTCCAACAACAACTACCGGGACCTGAGCAACCCGGGCTCGGTGCTGCGCACCAGCAACACCGTCAACACCGGCGTATCGCCGGGCGTGGAGGCCAACTGGACCCTCTTCAACGGGTACCGCGTGCGCTACGCCAAAGAGCAACTGGAAGTACAGGAGCAACTCAGCGAGGGCAACATCAAAATAACGGTGGAAAACACCATCCAGAGCATCATACAGGCGTACTACAACGCCCTGGTGCAGCAGGAACAGCTCGACGTCGTCCAGGAAGTGCTGATCCTCTCCCGCGACCGCGTGGAGTATCAGGAACTGCGCAAGGAGTTCGGCCAGGCCAGCACCTTCGACATCCTGCAGACCCAGGACGCCTACCTGAACGACTCCACCAACTACGTGCTGCAGGCCAATACCTTCCAGACCGCCATTCGCAACCTCAACCTGGCCATGGGCGTCGACGACCTCAATACACCCTACCGGCTGGCCGATGCCCTGACGTACGACGTCGACGATTACCGCCTGGAAGACCTACAGCAGCAAATGCTCAACAGCAACAACCAGTTGCAGAACCAGTACGTCAACCGCGAACTGGCCTCCGTTAATACCCGCATACAGGAAACCAGCCTCTACCCTACTGTACAGATGCGCACGGGGCTGGCCTACGACGTGGCCCTGTCTCTCGGCGAGCAGCAGTTCAGCTTCGAAATGGAACCCCGGGAGCTGCCCCGGGTGGCCGCCAAGACCTTCACCGGCTTCCTCAACTTCACGGCCTCCTACCCCATCTTCGACGCCGGCGTGCGCCGCACCCGCATCGAGAACGCCAAAACCGAGGAACTCATCGCCCAGCACAACATCAACGACCTCAAGCGCACCCTCAATAACCAGCTGGCCAATACCCTGGCCACCTACAACACCCAGAAGCGGCTCGTGGAAGTGACCACCGCCCTGGTCGAGAACGCCCACCGCAACCTGGAGATCGCCGAAGAGCGCTTCCGCGGCGGACTGATCAACTCTTTCGACTACCGCACCATTCAGGTGAGCTACATCAACGCCTCTCAGCAGCGCCTCAACGCGCTGTTCAACCTGAAGAATACGGAGACAGAGTTGATCAGATTAATCGGAGGCCTGGTGAGGTAGTCCTTTAGACTTGACAAGTTTTTGGAGCCGGAGAGGAACGGAAACTTGTCAAGTCTGGGGGCAAAAGGATGACTTTATCCCAAAAAATCCCGAATTTGAGGAAAATAAAATAAAGTAAGAAATGAGTGAAGCGGATATCAAACTTCGGATAATTCGGTTGATTGACAGCCAGGAAGGTGAAGTATTGCGGGAATTGTATGAGATGATCCTTAGCAAGCTTTACCAGGAAAAGCACGAGGATATGCCTCTTTCTGCTATTGAAATGGGATACAAGGAAATGTCTGAAGATCGAGAGAGAGAAAAAGATGCATTCGAATGGATTGAGGGAACCCTCAATTCTGAAGAATTATGAAAAGACGAGGAGAACTCTGGTGGGTCAATTTTGACCCATCTGTTGGACAAGAGGTAAAGAAGAGGCGTCCAGCTGTTGTTATTAGTAATGATGTTTCTAATAAATATTTAAAAAGATTCCAGGTAGTCCCATTAAGTTCAAAGATTGGAAAATTGTATCCAAGTGAAACACTTGTCAAAATCAGCGGCAAGGATAGTAAAGCTATGGCGGACCAACTAACGACCGTGAGCGAATTGAGGTTTCTGAACAAAATTGGAGAAGTAACCTCGAAGGAAATGGAGAACATTGAACAGGCTATAAGGCTGCAACTGGATTTATGAAAACGGAAGAATTAACCACATGAACCTCTCCCTCCGCATCGCCCGCCGCTACCTCTTTGCCAAGAAATCGACCAATGCCATCAACATCATCACCGGCATTGCGGTCTTCGGTATTGCGGTGGGTTCGGCGGCCCTGGTGCTGGTGCTCTCCGTCTTCAACGGCTTCGAAGACCTCATCACCGGCATGTACAGCAATTTCAACCCGGACATTAAGGTGACGCCCGCCCGCGGCAAGACCTTCGAGGCGGATACCATGCTGCTGGAAAAGCTGCTGGCGCTGGAGGGCGTGCAACAGGTATCGCGCACGCTGGAGGAGGTGGCTTTTTTCGAATATAAGGACAACCAGGATTTCGGCACCCTCAAGGGGGTGGATGAGCATTTCAAAGAAGTCGTGGGCATTGACACCACGGTAAAGGAGGGCGAGTACAATTTTGAGGAAAACGGCAGGCAGCTGGCCATCCTTGGCCTGGGCATGCGCAACAAGCTGGCCGCCAACGTAGGGGACCGTTTCTCCGAGCTGGCGGTCTATATGCCCAAGCGGGAGCAGAGCAGTGGTTTCTTCGGCCAGCAGGTACAGCCCTTTCGCCGGCGCTACATCTACCCGGGCGGCACCTTCGTCATTCAGCAGGAGTTCGACAACCAGTACGTGCTGGCCTCCCTGGAATTCGCCCGCGAACTGATCGGCGCCGAGAACGAGGTGAGCGCCCTGGAGATCCGGATGGCGCCGGGGGCAGAGCCCTCCGATGTGATCCCCGCCATACAGTCTGTCATGGGCGAGGGCTTTGATGTGAAGGGGCGCTACGAGCAGGAAGCCTCCTTCCTCCGGCTGATGCAGGTGGAGAAATGGCTCAGCTACGCCATCGCCAGCCTGATGATGCTCCTGGTGGCCTTCAATATCGTCGGCGCCCTCTGGATGGTGGTGCTGGAAAAGCAGAAAGACATCTCCATCCTCAAGTCCATGGGCGCCCTGAATACTACCGTTCGCAATATCTTCCTCAATGAAGGCCTGCTGCTCAGCCTGCTGGGTATTGTCATGGGTTTCGTGCTGGCCGTCATTCTTTACATCCTGCAGAAAACAGTGGGCATCGTTTCCGTCCCCGGCAATTTTGTGGTGGAAGCCTACCCCATCAGCATGCGCCTTATTGATTTTATAGTAGTCGCCCTCACCGTAGTGGCTATCGGCGTGCTGGCCTCCGTGCCGCCGGCCCTGCGGGCCATGAAGGTGCCGGCGCTGATCCGGGAGGAGTAGGTTTGGGGATTCGGGATCCGTAACTCGTGGATTCGGGATTCGGCTGAACGAGTTACGAATATACGAATCCCGAATCACGACTACACGAATCACGCCCCACGATACGCTCCGTAAACAAACCGACAAATGCCCTTTTTACGGCCGGTTCAGCCCCAGGGGTGACAGACATCACACTTTCGGGAAGCAAAAAATTCCTACCTTCACCATCCGGCCTTTAGCCGTCCAAACGAATCGAGATCCAGTATGAAAAAGCAACGCTTACCCTTCATCTTCTTTTTTGCCATTACCCTCATTGCACAAGCCCAACCCGGCCTGCGCTACTCCCGGGCGAAAGTCAGCCTCGCCGGCACGGAATTGTCGGAACTGGCCGCCCTGGGCCTGGAAACGGACCACGGCCAGATAGCCCGCGGGCGCTTCCTCATCAATGACTTTTCGGAGAAAGAACTGGCGCTGCTGGACGAGCACGGCATCGCGTACGAGATCCTCATTTCCGATGTGCAGGCCTGGTACCGGGAGCAGCGGCAGCAGCCGGAGCAGCAACTGAGCGTTCGGGGCAACGGCTGCGGCGAGGAGGCCCTTTCCTACGATTACCCTACGCCCGAAAACTATGAATACGGCTCTATGGGTGGGTATTATACCTACCAGGAAATGCTGGATATCCTCGACACCATGGCGGCCATGTACCCGGATCTCATCAGCGCCCGCCAGCCCATCGGCGATATCCTGACCCACGAAGGGCGCCCCATCTACTGGCTGCGGTTATCGGATAACCCCGACGAGGATGAAGACGAGCCGGAAGTGCTCTACACCGCTCTCCACCACGCCCGAGAGCCCAACAGCCTCTCCCAGATGATCTTCTACCTGTGGTACCTGCTGGAAAACTACGAGTCGGACCCGGAGATCCAATACCTGGCCGACAATACCGAGATGTACTTCATCCCCTGCGTCAACCCGGACGGCTACATCTACAATGAAACCACCAACCCCTTCGGCGGAGGAATGTGGCGCAAGAATCGCTGGGCCGATGAAGACAGCGTCGTTTACGGCGTCGACCTCAACCGCAACTACGGCTACGAATGGGGCGCCGACAACACCGGCTCTTCCCCCAATCCGGAAGGGGCGACCTTCCGCGGCCCGGGCCCTTTCTCCGAACCGGAGACGCAGGCCCTCAAATACTTCTGCGAGCAGCGCCAGTTCCGCATCGCCTTCAACTACCATACCTACGGCAACCTGCTCATCCACCCCTGGGGATACAACGACCAGCCTACCGAAGAGGACGGGATCTTCAAGGGCTTCGGCCGGCTGATGACCCGGGAGAACAACTTCACCATGGGCACCGGCAGCGAAACGGTGGGCTACGTCACCAACGGCGGCAGCGACGACTGGATGTACGGCGAGGCCGAAACCAAGCCCGCTATCTATTCCTATACGCCCGAAGTGGGCCCCGGCTCCTTCGGCTTCTGGCCGCCCCAGAGCATGATCGACGAGCTCAATAAATCCTGCCTGCTGCAAAACCTGACCGCCGCCCACCTGCTGCTCAACTACCTGGA
>JAGFJE010000301.1 GCA_024103175.1 Phaeodactylibacter sp. | reverse complement strand
GGATGACTATACAAGAATTGCTCGAGGATTATCCGGATCTGGAGGAAGATGATATACGGGCCTGCCTGGCATTTGCCGCTAAGCTGTTACGAGTAAAAAGTATTTTGCAAGTGAAAGCAGCTTAGGCTATGAAGTTTTTAATTGATGCTCATTTGCCCATGGCATTGAAGAATTGGCTGGCAGATCGAGGGCATGATGTGATCTATACACGCGATTTGCCTCAAAAAAATGAAACGGATGACACGGATATTATCCGGATCGCCGATGACCAGGATAGAATAGTCATCTCAAAAGATAGCGATTTTCAAAAGTACCATGTGTTATTCGGCCGTCCTGGCCGAATCTTTATGATCACTACAGGGAATATTGTCAATAAGGTACTGCTTCAGTTGTTCGAAAATAATTTTGACCAGATTGAGGACGCATTCGAAGAAGGCAGTAAGGTCGTAGAACTGAATAATACTTCTATTATCCTTCATGAATAGCGTCAGGTAGGCCTGGAGGCCAGCATCCCCATCGCCAAAGAAGGCCTGGGCATACCGGAAGGCTCGTATGACCTAAGCAGGATGGGCGATAAGGTTCACGCCTGCACGAGCGAGAAGGCCTACTTCCTGCCCGACCGCCCGGTGACGGTGGAGGTGGTTTCGATGCCGGAGGAGTAAGGGGCGGTTTAAGTACCGATCAAAATTCGTGGTAAGGGCTGGCTTTTTACAAACATTTGCATTCAAACCGAAAAGATATGAAAATACTCCAAGAAATAGTTTTAATGGATGAGATTGTGCTACAGTCAAAGATTGCAGTCAATATGTACTGATCAATTATGTACTGACTTAGGAAGATGTAAAATCTTGTCTTGGCGCTCAACAACAAAACACCAAAGCGAGCCAAAGCTGCGATCCCGCTATCAAGCAGCGGGACGTTGGCGGAACGCTCACCCTTTCTCCCCCTCCTCCACCAACTCTCCCAACCCCAAATCCCGGTAATCCTGCGGATCCAGCACCTGCGCCACTTCCTCCAGTTTCTGTATCAGCAGCCGTCTCAGTGGTAGTATATCCGGATTCGCCGTCGCCCTACTTCGATAAAGCTATTGAGGCATCTTTTCCCCCACCTCCGCCTCCCTCGTAATCGTATTCCGCGCCCCGCAGTGTTCGCAGATCAGGTGCACATCCACTTTCGGTTCTTCATTGGGCCAGGGCGCGATGAGGATCTGCAGATAGCCGGCGCCGCAATTCGGGCAGGGGATCTTCACGAAGGGGTTGGCGGCAACTTGTTTGGCGACCTGTATCCAATTGGCGGCGGTACTGTTCATTGACGTATCGATTTAAAGGCTCGTTCTACAAAGTTAACAACATTATTCGTCTCCCGGGTAATTAAAGCCTGAGATACCCCGGAATTCGATCCTGCTGCGGATGTAGATAACCGATAACATTCGTGGAGAACGGTTTTCATGATCTCATCTTGTGACCGCAACGCCTCCTTTCCGATAACGAAACCATTTTCGCCAAACAGCGTCAGGCCGGAAAAGGGGCCGTCGGCCTGGAATACGATCTTTAAGCCATCAATAGTTACTTCTGAGCTTTGACCTAACCTCATGGCCGTGATGCCGTTTTTAAACGCTTGGGAGTCCCAGAGTTCCTTTGCACTTTTGGCTATTCCCATCTCGGCGCGGGTCAACCCTGGTAAAGCCTTTGTCACCGCAAGAGGTTTTAGTGTCGGAGAGGCAGCCGTGAGCATCGTTCCAAGCATATATAACCTTTCCCCAATACTTAGCTCGATATCCTGATCCCAACCGAACACTATAGTCCTGGCATGTGGATCAGCGAACAATGCCAGCTCATCCATGCTCAGGTTATATAATGATCGTCCATCAGGAAGCGTATCCAATGCAATCGATGAAGGAGAAGAAGCGAATCCAGAAAAGACTATCGCGATATTAAGAAAGAAAAAGATTGGGTAGGCGCGTTTTTTCATTCGTCTCGGATTTCGGGTTATTTCAAGAGCTAGTGCAGAGGTAAATTTGCGCAACAGCAACAATTTGGCTCTAATTTAAATTAAATTTTCGTGAAACGAAATTTTATTTTCGTTTTAATCACTATTAAATTTCTTTCTCCTCCTCTGCTCCATCCTATATTTAGCGGATAAGAAGTTTCCTGCTTATGCGTAAATATAACCGGATTAAGGCCGTGCTCGCCGACAAAGGGAAAACCGCTAAATGGCTTGCCAAAGAAGTCGGTAGGGACCGGTCTACGGTTTCCCGCTGGTGCACTAACGACATGCAGCCTCCGGTCGAAGTGCTCTACAGAATCGCCGAGCTGCTGGAAGTGGATGTTTGTGACTTATTGGTGAGAAATGATCCTGCAAACTGATTCTGAACAGGGGACACCGTCCATGCCTGGACCGGCCGGCCAGCCTACCTCCACCGTCACCGGCCGGCCAGGCTGGCACAGCCACAAGCCATCCTTCAAAATACTACGCCCGGCGGTTCGCAACGCACCCGGCGATGATCGTCGGGCGGCTGCAGCACCGGGGGGCGCTTGGCCATTCGGAGGGGGCGGCATTTCGGGTGAGGATTGACTGGGGAGGGCATTGTGGGTGAGGGGGAAGCAAAATGAAAAAACAAAATATCAATGAAAGGAAAATACAACTGGCTAAATCACTTACTCAATTTTGTCGCAGTAATACTGGGTGTATACCTGGCCTTTTACATCAATGAAAAAGCAAAAGCAAATCAAGATAAAAATGAAAGTTTATTATTAATGTTTATTCCGGGAAATCTGCGGGCGAAATACCATTTTTTGAAAGAAATGGATGCGCTGCGGGCCGGACTGTAACTGTTCTGAATATTCATTCATCCGTAAGCCGGAAACAGAGCGCATGCTCAACGGCCGAAAAAAGTAAAGGCATTATGAATACTGATTCACACATGGCAGCACAGACAGTTGCGATCATCGGCGCCGGCCCGGCCGGGCTGGTGGCGGCGCGCTGGCTGCGGGAGGTGGGCTTCCGCCCGACGCTCATCGAAGCGGACATCGACGTCGGGGGCCAATGGCGGGTTGGCGGGCCGCAGAGCAGCGTCTGGCCGGGGATGCGCACCAACACCAGTCGCGTAATGACGGCGTTCTCCGACCTGCCGCACCTGCCCGGCACACCCGCTTACCCCACGGCCGAACAAATCGGCGCCTACCTCCGCCGTTACGCCGAACATGTGGGAGTACTCGAAGACGCCCGGTTCCGCACCCGCGTCGATGAGATCGGCCCTGACCCCGCCGGGAATGGTTGGGCCGTGCGCGCCACCCACGCTGACGGCCGTACCTGGGAAGAACGCTTCGGCCACGTGGTCGGCGCCACCGGCCGGTACCACGTACCGGCGATACCGCCGGTGGCGGGGCTGTCCAGCTTCACCGGCAGCGGCGGCACGGCTCATGCCGCCGCCTACCGCGGCGCCGGCCCGTATCGCGGGCAGCGCGTTCTGGTCGCCGGGCACAGCATCAGCGCCCTGGAGATCGCCAGCGAGCTGGCCCTGCAAGGAGCGGCCCGCGTCGTGGTCACGGCGCGCCGGCACCGCTACGTGCTCCAGAAGATCCTGGCCGGTGTGCCTATCGAGCACCTCGTCTACACCCGCTACGCCGCGCTGGCGGCCGAACTGCGGACGCCGGCGGAGAACGCCGCGGCCCTGAAGGAGCTCATCCTGCGCACCAGCGGCCACCCGGCGCAGTTTGGCGCGCCGTGCGCGTCGGAAGACCCGTTCGAGGCGGGCTTCACCCAAAACCAGTTCTACCTGGCGCTCGTAGCCGAGGGCCGCATCGTGCCGCGCCCCTGGATGGCGCAGGTGACGGGGCAAACGGTGCAGTTCGCGGACGGAAGCGCCGAAGACGTCGACGCCATCATCTTTGCGACCGGCTATGAGCTTTCGCTTCCCTATCTCGGCCCAACGGCGCAGGCGGCGCTCGCGCCGGACGCGGGCCAGGCGGACCTCTACCACCACACCTTTCATCCGGCCCTGCCGGGCTTTGCCCTCGTGGGCGTCTACCACCAGTCGGGGCCCTACTTTCCGACGCTCGAGCTGCAGGCGCGGTGGGTGGCGTACACCTGGAGTGGGCGCCGGCCGGCCCCGGCGCCCGACGAGATGACGGCCCACATCGCCGCGTCGCAGCCCCGCAACGGGCCGCCGCCGATGTTGCGCATGCATACCTGGG
>JAGFJE010000281.1 GCA_024103175.1 Phaeodactylibacter sp. | reverse complement strand
TTCAAGGCCACGCCCGCCCGCCCGGTATCCTGCTACGTAAACGACTTCGACCGCAATGGCAGCGTAGAACAGATCATCTGCGCCTACAACGGCGATCGCGCCTATCCCACTGCGCTGCGGCACGACCTGGTCGCCCAATTGCCTGTGCTCAAGAAAAAATACCTCAAATATGAAGCTTATCAGGGACAAACCTTTGAGAGCCTGTTCCCTCCGGAGATGCGTGAAAAAACCCTCGAACTGCAGGTGCAGCTATTGGCCAGCGTTTGCCTGATCAACCGCGGAGACGGCACTTTTGAAGTGAAGGCCCTGCCGCAGGAAGCCCAGCTGGCGCCGGTTTACGCCATATTGATCGAAGACCTGGATAATGACGGCCTTATGGATATCCTTTTAGGCGGTAACCTGCACGAGGTGAAACCGGAAGTCGGCCGGTATGACGCCAGTTACGGCGTTTTTCTGAAGGGGGAAGGAAATAATGAATACCAAGCTCTGCCCGCCAGGCAGACCGGGTTTGTCCTGGAAGGGCAGGTGAGGGATCTTGCCCGCTTAAAAGTACAGGGCAAGACGCTGATCGTGGTAGCCAGGAATAATGCCCCGCTGCAATTTTTTGAGGCCCTAAAATATAATGAGTAGGATGAGAATCGTATCCCAATCGCTGGTTTTGGTTTTTATGCTCCTGGTGTTGGGGGCGTGCGGGCATCAGGAGCCTTTTAAATTGCTGCCTGTCGGCAAAACGGGTATTCACTTTGTCAATACCGTTGAAGAAACGGATCAGCTCAACATTCTCCATTACCTCTACATGTACAACGGAGGCGGAGTGGCCGCCGGAGATTTCAACAACGACGGCCTGATCGATATCTACTTCACGGCAAATCAACAAGAGAACAAGCTTTACCTGAACAAAGGCGGTTTTTCTTTTGAAGACGTCACCGAAACCGCCGGGGTTGGCGGTAAAAGCGGTGAGAACCATTGGGCTACGGGGGTTACTGTTGAAGACATCAACGGCGACGGTTGGTTGGATATCTATGTTTGTTATGTTCACGGTTACCGGAACCTGCAAGGCGGCAATCAACTGTTTATCAATAATGGAGACGGCACCTTCACAGAGCAGGCCGAACACTTTGGGTTAGATGCTCATACCTATGCTCAGCAAGCCTCCTTTTTCGATTATGACCAGGACGGGGACCTGGACATGTATCTGCTCAATCATGCGGTACATACTCCTGAATCTTACAAGCCGGGAACTTTGCGGAGCGTCCGGGATAGCCTGGCCGGCGACCGCCTGTATGAAAATCGCAACGGTTTTTTCCTGGATGTAAGTGAAAAAGCGGGCATCTACGGCGGCGCCATGAGCTATGGTTTGTCTTCCAGCATCGGAGATGTCAATGGAGATCACTACCCGGATATCTACGTGGCCAACGATTTTCACGAAAATGATTACCTGTATTACAACCAGGGCGACGGTACTTTTCGGGAAGGTATCAAAACGTCCATGGGGCACACCACCAAATTTTCCATGGGCAGCGACATGGCCGACATCAACAATGACGGGCTGCTCGATATCATCGCCCTGGATATGAAACCGGGGGACGATAGAATACTGAAAATGTCCCTGGCCCCGGATCCTTACAATATCTTCCAGTTAAAGAACAACTTTGGCTACCACTATCAGTTCCCCCGGAATATGCTGCAGGTCAACCGGGGCAACCTGACGGATTCCACGGCTTGTTTCAGCGACCTGGCGGAACAATACCGGATCGATGCAACGGATTGGAGCTGGGGGGCCTTACTGGCTGATTTTGACCTGGATGGCCGCAAAGACCTGTTTATCACCAACGGCATCCCGCGCCGGCCTAATGACCTGGACTTTATCAACTTCACCTCCAATGAGCATTACAAGCCGGACAGCCTGGGCTACCAATCCGTTATTAGCATGATGCCGGAGGGGCAGGCCGCCAATGCCGCTTTTAAAAACACAGGAGGAGGCTTCGAAGAGGTGTCGGCGGCATGGGGGCTTGGCCTGGTTGGATGTTCGAACGGCGCCGCTTATGCCGACCTGGATAATGACGGCGATTTGGACCTCATCGTCAATAATTTGAATAAGCCGGCCTCCGTGTATCGAAATACGGTATCCGAAACCACCGGCCGTTCTTTTCTCACCATAAAATTGAAGGGGCCTGAAAACAACCCTCTTGGCGTCGGCGCCAGGGTCATCATTGAAACTGCCGAGGGGAAGCAGGTGCAGGAATGCGCGCCGGTAAGAGGGTGGTTATCTTCCGTGCCTCACCAATTGCATTTCGGCTTGGGAGGCGCCACAACCATCGATAAGCTGGAGGTAACCTGGCAAAATGGGAAAAAGCAGATTTTACGCAATGTAAGCGCTAACCAGGCCATTACGCTGACTTATTCCGAAGCCGGTGTGGAAGAGCAGGCGCCGGCAGCTACCGGCCACGGCCGGCTCTTTTATCCGGCCGGCCCGTTAACCGGGCTAGACTTCAGGCACCAGGAAAACACATTTAACGACTTCGATTACGAAGCCCTCCTTCCACACATGTTGTCTACCCAGGGGCCCAGGATGGCAGTGGGCGATGTCAATAATGACGGGCTGGACGACCTGTACATCGGCGGCGCCAAAAACCAGGCGGGGCAGCTCTTCCTGCAGCAATCCGGACAGGAAGTTGCATTCAGAAAAATTGAAAATCCGGCTTTTTATCGCGACCGCGCCAGCGAGGACGTAGAAGCGGCCTTCATCGACGTAGACCAGGACGGCGACCTGGACCTCTACGTGGTGAGCGGCGACGGAGAAACCTTCGATATTACCAACAAAGACCGGCTGTACATCAACAACGGAGCCGGCGAATTTGAAAAGTCGAACCGGCATCCCGAACTGAATTTTAATGGCTCTTGTGCTGTAGTGGCGGACATCAACCAGGATGGCGTGCCGGACCTCTTTGTCGGAGGCCGCTCCATCCCCGGCGCTTACGGAAAATATCCGGGGAGCCGGATACTCCTGGGCGACGGGGAAGGCGCACTCTACGATTATACGGCCCGCGCCTTTGGCGATAAGATCAAGCTGGGGATGGTGAGCGATGCGGCCTGGCTGGAAGACACCAAGGAGTTGGTAGTAGTTGGCGAGTGGCTGCCCATCACCATCATTAGTTTCAGAGGGGGTGTCATTGAAGAAAAACAATTGCCGAATACGGCCGGCTGGTGGAATACCATCTATGCCGCCGACCTCGACCAGGATGGGGATCAGGACCTGTTGGCCGGCAACCTTGGCGCGAATTCCTGCCTGGCCGCTTCTCCGGAACAACCGGTTAGTTTATATGTGAAGGATTTTGATGACAACTCGAGCATCGACCCTATTCTGACGCATTACCGGAATGGCGTTGAAAAGATCTATTTCGACAAAGGCCTGCTGGCCCGCCAGCTCCCCGCCGTCAAAAAACTCTACCCGGATTACCGGCAGTATGCGGAAAGCAGCTTCAATGATGTCTTTCCCACCGATGAACTAATGGGTAGCGGCAGGTGGCAGGCGCAAACGTTCAAATCAGCCTATTTCGAGAATAAAGGAGATGGTTCGTTCGAATGGAAGCCCCTGCCCGATGACCTGCAAATGGCGCCGGTCTACGGTTTTGCCGCCGAAGACTTTACCGGCGATGGGAAGCCGGATATCCTGGCCGTCGGCAATTTCTACGCCAACCAGGTCAGCCTCGGAAGATATGACGCTTCCTACGGCCACTTTCTGGAAGGAGGGGCGGGAATTGATGCTTTCCGTCCTGTGGAACCCAGGCATTCAGGCTTTATCGTGCACGGGGAAGCCCGCGATATTAAAGTCATCACTCGCCATAACGGCCAAAAACTCATCGTCGTCAGCCGCAATAATGCACCGATAGAAGCTTTCATCATAAAAATCAGTGAACTATGAAGTCCTACCCAATAAAAAGCATGCTGCTCACCGCCTTGCTGTTCTTGCTCACAGCCTGGGAGCAGCCGGAAAATACCAACGCCATGCCATTCAACGAAAACAGCCCGGCGCACTACCTGCAAAACCGCCCGCCCCTGGCCCCCAGGCCTTACCTCGAACTGCCGATCGGGGCCATCGAACCCCAGGGATGGTTGCGTGAACAACTCGTCAACATGAAAAACGGGATGACCGGCCACCTGGACGAGATCTATCCGGAAGTGGTGGGCCCCAGAAACGGCTGGCTCGGCGGCGACGGAGACGGATGGGAGAGGGGCCCGTACTGGATCGACGGCCTGTTGCCCCTGGCGTATATCCTTGATGACGAGGCGCTGAAAGCCAAAGTTCAACCCTGGATAGAATGGACGCTCAACAACCAGCAGGAAAGCGGCTACCTCGGCCCCATCCCTTTCGAGGAACCGCCCACGCCGGAGCCCGGGCTGCAGCGGGGCAATCGCCGCGACTGGTGGCCGAAAATGGTCATGCTGAAAGTCCTGCAACAATATTACAATGCTACGGGCGACGAGCGTGTGGTTAAAGCTTTGACCAACTATTTTAAGTATCAGCTGGAAGAATTGGAAAAGACTCCACTCGACTTTCTCACCTTCTGGGCCAATCGCCGGGGAGGGGATAACCTGCAGGTGGTTTTATGGCTGTACAATATCACCGGCGACGCCTTTCTCCTGGATCTGGCGGAGCTGATCGCTGAACAAACTTTCCCCTGGACGGAAGTATTCCTTAACGATATGCCCTACGAAGGCCAGCCTTCGCCCTGGGGCTATTACCGGATCAAAAGATACCCTTTCGATCCGGATGAAATAAAGCAATTGCACGTCTCTCAATTCGGCGGCATGCATTGCGTCAACTTTGCACAAGGACTGAAAGAACCGTTGGTGTATTACCAGAAAAGTAAAGACCCCAGGCATATCCAGGCCACCAAACAGGCTTTAAAGGACATTAAACACTTCCATGGCCAGCCCCAGGGCATGTACGGCGGCGACGAAGGCCTGCACGGAAAGGACCCCACCCAGGGGGTCGAGTTTTGCTCCGTCGCTGAATCCATGTTTTCCCTGGAAACCATGCTGTCCATAACCGGCGATATGGAGTACGCCGGCCTGCTGGAGCGCATTGCTTACAACGCCCTGCCTGCTCAGGCCACCGATGACTTTACAGCACGTCAGTATTTTCAGGCCGCCAACCAGGTCGAATTATCGGACCGCCTGCAGGCTTCCTATATGACCGTCGGCCATCATGGCACCGATTTCGTTTTCGGCGTTTTGAGCGGTTATCCTTGCTGCACTACCAACATGCACCAATCCTGGCCGAAGTACGTCCAGAACTTGTGGTACGCCACTGCTGACGGGGGCGTGGCGGCCCTGCTGTATGCGCCGAGCACTGTTACCCTGAAAGTAGGCGAAGGCATCAACGCCAGGATCACCGAAACGACCGGCTATCCCTTCCGGGAAACCATCGAATTTAAGATCAACCTGGATAAAAGCGGCGCCTTTCCTTTCCATTTGCGCATCCCGGCCTGGGCGGAGAATGCGAAAGTCACCGTCAACGGCGCCTCCTGGGAAG
>JAGFJE010000247.1 GCA_024103175.1 Phaeodactylibacter sp. | reverse complement strand
CGGGCAAAGCAAGGTGGCGGGCGTATCGGCGTAATTCTTCTGAATTCAGTGTATGCATCATTTTGTTATTGTCCTAAGCTTAGTGTATAACCAATCTGAGGCTGGCCTTGTTTGCTCCGATGGAGGGGGCTACCATTCTAGCGCTGGACAAAGTCGGAAATCGGAAATCGGCCCTTCCTCGTGCCTCGGCCGGGTAAAAAGTCGGAATGGCTTGGGACGTTCCGCAACATCTTGGCTATCAATAGTGTCCAACGTTAGACGGGTGGGTTCGAAAGACACAGAAAAATGAACTATCCCAAACAATCCAGCCATATAGCCATATAGCAATATAACCATATAGCCATATAGCCATATAGCAATATAACCATCCACCCCTCCAACCTACCCCTGCCCCTCCGGCTGAAAAACCACATTATCCGAATCCAGCCCCTTGGCTTTCAGGTGCGCTTCGATATCCGAACAGGGCGCCAGGCTTCCGTCGCCCTGAATGATGTAGGGCCCCCACCGGTATTCCGCCAGCAACTGTGCTGCCCGGCGGTGGCTCTCATTGTGCCGTTCCTCCGCCAGGTATTCCATGGCGACCCAGCGGGGGCCGGAGCCGGCGAGCCATTTCGGGAGCCCCGCAATAACCTGTGCTTCGGCGCCTTCGACATCAACCTTGATGAATTGGGCGCGAAGGCCCTCTTCTTCCATCAGGCCGTCCATACGGCGGGCAGGCACCTTCACCACTTTCGGTTGGATGCGGCGGCGCCAGGCTTCCGTTTCGAATTGCGCTTTGTCCAGGGTATTGTACTCCGAAAACAAGGCCGGGAATTCGTAAAAGGTAGCAAGCCCTTCTTCATCACTGGCAGCCGCCCGTATGGCCTTAATGGAAGAGTGGCCGGCCAGGTTGCGCAGTAACACGGCAAAAGCGCCGCCTGCCGCTTCAACGGCCAGCACCCTGCCCTGAGGGCCGGCCAGCTCCGCTCCAAGCCGGCTGAAAAAGCCGAAATGAGCGCCCACATCCAGCATGGCCATGCCCTCCTCCAGGTGGCGGATCATGAAGCGGGCCAGGCGGATCTCCGAATCGTGGGCCTTGGCGCCGAGCAGGTAAATATCCAAACCCGCCGGCAATAATACCTCCATGGAGCCGCCGAAGAAAAGCAGGGCCCTGCGCCGCAGGCTCCGGCCGCTGAGCGGATACAGCAACTTGCTGTAAAGCATCCCCGGCAAGTAGCGGGACGGAGCGAAAGCCAACCGGCGCAGGGGGCTGCCCTGCGCCGCCTTTTCCACAGCGGCAAGGGCCTTCAGGCGCCGGGTACGCTTATTTTCCATCCGCTTCCGTTTGAAGCCTGAGGTCCAGGTTGACGAGTAAGGCCAGGTTCATGAAGAAGAACGGGCCGATCTTGTCCGTCTCGATCAGGTCGTTGATGATGAGCAGGGAAAGAATGATGATCAATGACAAGAGGGCCATCATGGCAATGTGTTTGTCCTTTTCCCGGCGCGCCCGGTGGTAGATGGCCTCGCCCCGAAGCAGGGCGTAGGCACACAGCAGCAGGAAAAACAAGAGCCCGGGCAGGCCCTGCTCCACCAGCGTCATCAGATAGTAACTGTGGATACCCGACCGGTCGGGGTTGTCGCTGACATAGGTCTGAAAGCTGGTGACCGTATAGGTTTTATAAAAATTGTAAAAATTGCCGGGGCCGAAACCGAAAACCGGCTCTTCAATGCTCATGTGGAAACCGGCCACCCAGCGGTAGATGCGCTCCATCGTGGAAATGTCTTCCCCGGAATAGGTAGCCTCCAGCAGGTTGTTGAAGTCCTGATGGGAGATGGTCGTCTCGTAGTTCGGAGCATAGTCCAGATAACGGTTGTCGTTGGCCATGAAGGCCACGAAGGCGATAGCGGCGGCCGTGGCCAGCAGCAGGACGTACTTTGTCAGCCGCCAGCGGATGACATAGAAAGCGCCAATGGCGATAACTACCGATACATAGGCGGCGCGGGTATAGGAAAGCTGAATGGCTGCCAGAAAGACGAGAAGGCTGCCGCTGATCACCCACCAGCTAAGGCTGTAGGGGGGGCGCCATTTGCGCAGGTACCAGGCGAAGGGCAGAAACACGACAATTATGGAGGCGTAGGCCACGTGGTTGCGGTAAAACGGGTGAAGCACCCGGTAGACGTCGGCAAAGGAAAAACCGTAAGCCGAATGCCTCAAAATGACGACCAGGACCGTGAACAACAGGGCGGAAAATACGGCCCAGAAGAATTGCCGGACATCCCGTTCGTTATTGAGTATATGGCCGGCCAGAAAGAAAAAGGTGGCCACATACCAGGCCTTGGCCAGCACGAATTTAAGGGAGACTACCCAGTGGTGGGAGGTAATGGCCGACACGAGTATCCACGACAAGTGCAACAGCAGCAGCAGCGTAATGGGATGGCGGAGAAAACGCCCGTCGGTTTCCCTGCCGTGGCGCAACAGGTAAATAAAACCTATGAACATGAGCCCGATCATCAATGGCTCGGTGGGCAGGTCGGTGCCGAAGCCGTTGGGCAGTATGATCTCGGTGGACAGGGGAATGCAGGCCAGCAGCAGCAGGAAAACCTTGCGAAAGTCGACAATGGCCAGGTAAACGAGCAACAGAAAGGCCGGGATGCCGGCCAGGTAATACATTTCGGTGGCGATGCCCGCGAACAGACACAGCAGGAGGAGGACGGCAAACCCCCGGAAAAGAAACCGCGGAAAATCGGAAGTATCCAGCAAGTGGAGGAGTTTACTTCGCATGGTAGGCCTCCCTCCAGTTTATGTCCCTGTAGGTGTCGAAAAGCAGCACGCCGACGATGCTGAACAGAAAAGCGATGGCTACGGTGGCCAGAACGATGATGCTGCGCTTAGGCCGCGATTTGACCACCGGAACCTGGGCCTCTTCCACAAGAACCATGGCCGGGATAATGGAGTTGTAAGTCGCTGTGGTTTGCTTGAGCCGTTCCTTGTCTTCACTTAGCGTCTGGTTGGCCTCGATGTATTGCCTTTCGAAAATACCGAATTTGGAAAGGCCCAGGTTGAAGCGGGCCATCTTTTCGTTCAGGCTTTTGTTTTCTTCCTCCAGCCCTCTGACGGTAGCCTGCAGGAGGCGGATGGTATCCTGAGGAATACCTTTGGTTTCTTTCATAGCCTCCAGCTTGGCCCGGTTGCGCACCAGGATGGCTTCCGACTCAGACACCTGCGTGGTGAGGGCTTCCGTCTGCCCCAGGATGTTGTAGATGCCGAATTTTTCCCGCATGGCGATGAGGCTGTCGCTGAGGCTGCCCAACTGCGCTTCCTTGGCCGTAATGTTCTCCTCATACGAGCGGATGGCCTTCTCCAGCCCTTCCTTGATCAGCCGGCGGGCGATCTCATCGACTTTCTCGCGGGCAGCGTTGGCCATTCGGGCCGCCAGCTCTTTATCCTTGTCTTCTACAGACAGCTCGATGGCGTCGCGCTTGGTCTTCTGCACTTCGTACAGGCCGAGGAATTTTTCCTGCACTTTAAATGCCGCCTTGGGCTGATCCGGGTCTATATCGTAGTGTTCATAAAGCTGGAAGGAGTCGACCAGGAAGTTGATCAGCTCGCTGGACTCGGCAATGGTCATCAGGCGGTCGATATCATTTTCGTTGCCGTAGTAGTCGCTGCGCAACTGGCCTTTGCCATAGAGGGCGTCCGGAGTGGCCTGGTCGGGGCTTACCGCCAGGAATACCGTCGTGGCCTTATAGTAGTTGGAAAGCAGAAGGCTGATGACAATGGCGCCTACGCCGGCAACAAGGCATACGTAAAAGATGGGCTTCTTCCACCTGAAGAGGGTCTTCAGTACGTCGATAAGATTGTCGTTATTTTTCATCGCTATTTTCCTGTGCGTTTGAAGTGAGGCAACCGGCCGTGCGTGCGGTTTATCGGCAGTTCCTTTGGTAGCCCGCCTCCCTCTTGTTTGCTAACCTTTTTAAATAAACACCGCAAAAGTATACCCTTTGGAGGTTATTTTTAAACTTTTGGGGAAATGTTTGCCCCTGCGCCTGGCAAGACGGGGGGCGGGCGGCAAAGCGTTGGTTGAGGAGGGGAAAATAGACAGAATTATCCCCGCAAATGCGCCAGCCCTTTTACATTCACCAGCCCCAGCCCTGCCGCCAGCGCCCCGCCGGCAGCCAGGGTGGCCAGGAAGCGCCCGAACCAGCCCACATCCAGGGAGGTATGGATCATAAAGCCCACCGGCAGGGCCAGGGCGGCCAGGCCCAGAAAGCGAAGCAGCGTATTTACAGTATTGCCGGGCTGCATCAGGCGGTGGGCGAGGATAAGCTCAAAGGCCAGCACCCCAAACTGGGTGAAGCAGGTGGCTATCGCCGCCCCTTCCGCTTTGTAGGCCGGAATGAGGGCGAGGTTGAGCACGATATTGAACAGCAGGCTGCCGGCAAAAATGTAGTTGAGCTGCCGCAGGCTGCCGTTGGCAACCAGCAGGGTGCCGAAGATATAAGTCCCGCAAACCGCAAAAAAGCCCGCCATGAGGTAGAGCAATACCCGGCCGGAATACACGGACCCGCTTTCGTAGAGCGCGGTCATTACTTCCGTGCGGTAAAAGAAAATGGCGCAAAATACAGCAAGGGCGCCGGCGCCGATCAGGCGGAAACTCATCTGCACCAGGCTGCCGGCCGCTTCCCCCCGCTTGAGCATTCCCGAAAAGATGGGCAACAGCAGGCCGGCAAATAAAAAACCGATCATGTTGCTGGCCTCGAAGAGGCGGAAAGCGGAGGCGTACAGGTCGGCCTCTGCCTCCCCGTCGGGCAGCAACCGTTCTACCATCACCCCGTCGATGCGGTTGTAGATCGAGGTGAGGAGAACGGCCAGGGCATAGGGAGCGCTGCGGCGAAGCAACATCAGCAAAAACGGCCAGCGGAAATGAAAGCGCAACCGGGAAAGCCTTCGCCGGATGATCCCGAAGGCCAGCGCCG
The DNA here is from genome assembly GCA_024103175.1 of Phaeodactylibacter sp. GTDB lineage: Bacteria > Bacteroidota > Bacteroidia > Chitinophagales > Saprospiraceae > JACJXW01. The sequence goes on along the minus strand of JAGFJE010000247.1, from coordinate 550 downwards.
CCGTCAACCCCAGCGCAACCGTCTGAGACCAGGCAAACCATTCTATCCGAAACTGCCCCTGAAAGGCCGGCGCCCACAGCAAAACGCCGCAGATCAGAATGAGCAGCAGGCGGTCCAGTACCGAAAGCACACTGTCCAGCCGGTATCTGCCCAGTCCCGAAATGTTCGACCGCAGAAAAAGCACCAGAGAGCTCAGCATCTGGTTGACGGCAATAATGGCCAGCAGCGGCAGGACGCTGACGCCGTAGCCGGCAAGCCAGGCGGCGAGAAACACGAGAGACAGATACAGAAGCCCCAGCAGCGCCTTAAGGATGAGTATGTTGGGGAAGTACTTGTCCAGAAGGTGGCGGTGCTGCGCGATATTTCGGTTGTTGAAGTTCTGTATGCCGAAATCATTGACGATCTGAAAGAGGAAAGTGAAGTTGAAGAGCGCAAAGTAGATCCCGTAATCCCCCATAGGCACCGTGTTCTGCACCGTCCGGTCGATCCCGAAAAGGTAGAAGGGCTTGATCAGCAGGTTGGCCGCCAGCAGGAAAATGATATTGATCTG
>JAGFJE010000243.1 GCA_024103175.1 Phaeodactylibacter sp. | reverse complement strand
CAACCGGCCTCCCCCAAAGACACCGCCCACCCGGAGCTGTACGCCCGCCTGGTGCAATGGCGCAGCGACACCGCCGACACAGAAGGCGTCGACCTGTACATGGTGCTGCCCACCCGCTCCCTGCTCGATCTGGCGGAAAAGCTGCCGCTGACAGACCCCCAGCTGAAAAAGATCCACGGCATTGGCAAGGGAAGGATCAAAAAATACGGAGTAGAACTCATCGGGCTTATCGAAAAATATTGCTCGGAAAAGGAGATCGCCACCGATACCCTGCCCCTGGCCGGCGTGGAAGCAGAAGCCAAAAAACCGCCGAAACCGGACACCAAAAAGATCAGCTACGAAATGTTCCGCTCCGGCAAAACCATCCCGGAGATCGCCGAAGAGCGCGGACTGGTTGCGTCCACCATCGAAGGCCACCTGGCGCACTACATCGGGCTGGGAGAACTAAGCGCAGCGGAGGCCATGCCCGCGGAGGCCGTCGATAAGATCCGGGCGTATCTGGAGGAACACCCGGAAGCCGGGCTCGGAGAGGTAAGAGTCCATTTTGACAATGCGTATTCTTACGGGGAGATTAAGATGGTGAAGGCGGAAATACGGGTTGAAGCGCCAGAATAAATCAGGGATAATACCCTGCTTTGATCAGGTCTATCCGCTCTATAATCCGATCAAGTGCATTTAGCGACAAGACCTTAATAGTAGCCTTACCAATATCCGTTTTGGAAGAAATGACCCCTTCTTTGGAAACCTCAAAGTGGTCAAACCAATTTTGTTTTCTGGGATGGAATAACCGGACGACTACATCTTCATCGTCCAGAATGGTGCCAAGATCCGTTCCTTTGTTGGCATTGCATATCGGGCAACAAAAGGCAAGGTTTTCCAATGTACTGCTCCCTCCATGTTTGAGGCTGATAATATGATCTATTTGGAATTTGAAGAAGGAGTCTTCTTCCGGCCGTCGGCAATATTCACATCGAAAGCCAGCAAGTTCCGCTACTTCCTGGCGAAGCACGTTGGGAATATATCTGTTTTTACTCATGCGGCTGCCCCTGGGAAAGTAGCAAGCGCGCACGCGACTTAGCTAAACGGACTATGTGCTCCAAAATAAAGTAGTGCTCAAGCTCCTCTTCTTCCTCTTCGCTCAGGCCCTCTGCCTTTTTCTTATCTAAAAGCTCTTCCAGGCGAGCCTGAATATCCTGCGGGGCATGAAAACTCAATACCTTAACTGGATCCATCCCGGCAATAAATTCGGCCAGGCTGTCGTATATATGAGGATAACTAACCATCATGAAGTTTATATTCTACAGAACTTTATAAAGGTAAGGCTTATCCCAGAGTAATTCCATTCTGCCTTACTTTTTCTGCTCGACTTCCCACTCTATATCCCAATACCCCAGATACTCCTCGATCGGCCCCAGCCCGACTTCTTCCCGCCGCTTGTTGATATACTCCGGATCCTTGATCTCATAAGGTTCGTATTTTCCGGTTTCATTATTGTAGGTGACCTGCGAGCCGTAGAGCTGCGGCCGGCCCTCCCGCATCTCCACCCGGTCGTACATGAGCGCATAATCGTTCCAGTCGGCTTCATCCGATTCACAGGCTGCCTTCAACAGAGGGAGGTATTTTTGCTGTAACTCCAGATCGGCGTGCTGAATGACGAGGAAGGCCGCCTGGGAAGCACTGCCTTTGACCTCCGACTTTTTCGGCCAGCCGTGCTCGGCGATGATCTCCTCCAGGCGCCGCTCGTTCTGAGCGTTGATGTCCCGCTTCAGCTGCCAGAGGGCGGTGGTGAGCGGGTTGCGCCGCCCCAGCTGCTTTTCCGCCACATCCATCTGGTAGTAATAGGCCTGGTCTTTCAGGCGCATGCGCCAGAGCTCCTTGGCCAGCTCCAGTTTGGGGTATTTCCCATATTTGGCCTCCACCTTTTCCACCTGACGGTTTTCCACTTCCGCCCAGCGCTCATCTTCCAGCAGGAGAACGAGGTCGGGGTCATTCAGTGCGCGGACGGAGGTATCCTGCTCCAGGCCGATATTCAAGTAATGGAAGGCCGAATCCCGCATGTTGAGCAGGGCATAGGAGCAGGCCAGGTTGTAGGCGGCGTCCCGGTTGTCCGGCTCCTCGCCCAGAATGCTGTGGTAAACGGGAATGGCCTCCGCCAGGTGGCCGGCCCGGAGCAGAGAGTCGGCTACTGCCAATTGCCCCTTGTCTTGTGCGATGGAAAGGGTACTGATCAAAAAGAGTGCGCAGGAAGATAAAATGAAGGTTTTCATGGTTAATCTTAAGTTTAAATGTTATGACTTTCCGGAGGGATTCCCCTCCTCAGGGCCGGGCACGGTGATAAAGCGCCCCGGCAATTGGCCGTCACCGCAAGTTAAAGGCAAAAGAAAGCGGGAACAAAAGCGGCTGTCCCTGCTCGCCTTCAACCACGATATTCGTTACAAAGACACTGCTCCGGCGCTGCAGCTTGCCAATGGCCGCCTGCACCTCCGGCCGCGCCACCGAATCGGTAATGCACTTGTACGCCGGGCCGGATTCGGGGACGAACAGCAGTTCTGCCTGCCGGAGGGACAGCCTTTTCGCTCCTACCTTAAGCTCCAGACCGGTTTCACGGGCGTTCCGGAACTCCGCTAGTGAAATGGCGTGTTCATCCGCCGCTCCGGCCTGGCCGCGCCAGTAGAGATAAACTTTCTGCCCGGAAAAATCGTGGTATTCGGAGAGTTGTTCTGTATTTACCGGGTTCTTTACCAGGAGTTCCACCTTCCCGATCTCCGGTTCGGACAGGATCACATCGGCCAGGGTGACCGCCCGGCGCACCGTGCGGAAGCCGGGAATCGGCGCCACGTCCAGCGTTTGGCCATCCTTGTAGTTGTCGTACATCCAGCGGTATTTCTCCACGGTGGTGTCTATCTTGATCAGGCTTTTTTCCCCGGGGCGGTTGATGTACTGGTAGGGGTATACGCCGGCAGGATTAAGGGTAACGCCTTCCTCCGGGAACAAAGGCTTCTCTTCCGGCGGCGCGCTGTCTATCCATACCTCCAGTTGCAGGTTGTTTTGCCGTTCATTTTCCGGGTTATCGTAGAGGATCGCAAAGCGGGCCCGGTTGGCCCCCTCCGCCACCTTGGCCAGCACCTCCTCCCGCCACAGGGGATCCAGCCGGTAAGGTTCTTTTTCTTTGGTGGATTTGAATATGATGCGCTCCCATTCCTTTTTTTTCGGATGGAACACTTGGACAAACCAGAAGCGGCTGATCCGGAGCGGATAGCCCTTATCGAACAAGGCGGCGTCTGCTCTCAGCATCCGGCTGAACTCCTCCCGGCTCACAGCGATGCTGGCCTCCTCCGGCTCCGGCGGTTCCCGGCGAACGAAAAAGGCCTCGTTTTCTCCCCACCGCAGCACCTTGCCGGAATGCCGGAACAGGGGTTTGGGCGTCCGGGCCTCGATCACCGCCCGCCGCGAGTATTCCCCCCATTTCTCACGTATGAAAGCAGATAGCCCGGCGGCGCCCGGCCGGCCGCCGCTCTGCTGAAGGGCTATGCGGGCGGCATAAACCTCACCCCGCGAATCTTTCAGTACCAGCGAAAGGTGATCGCCCGGGCGGGCTTTAGTTACGGTTGCCTCCAAACAGGTGCGGTTTCCGATATCCCTTTCTTCACAGGTGTAGAGCGCCTCCCCATCCTGCTCAACGGCGAGGGCCAGCAGTTGTATCGGGGAGGGAGTATGGCCATTCCAAAGCGATGGTACAACCTGACAGAGTTCCTGAAACGTGGAAAAGCTCAGCTCAGTAGTGGGCAAAAAAGCGCTTTCGCCATGATCCGGGTCATTCACCCATAACAGGTTGATGGATTGTGTTCCCCATTTCAGATACTGCGGATGCTCCGCCGGAGGCGGGGCCGGCAGTTCAAAAATATTTTCCCGCCCCAGCTCCTGTAGGTACGACTCCGCCTGCCGAAGGCCGCTGCCGGGAAGCTTTTCCGACAGGTTGAAGGAAAACAGCGCCATCAATATCCCCAGAAGGGGCAGGCACAACAGGTACTTTCCCGCCCGCCAGCGGTTGGACTCGCGCTGCCCCAGCATAGCCAGGCGCTTGCGCAAATAGGCGGCAAACGTATTCGTCAATGGATGGCAGCTGCCTGGTACGCTGTGGCTGGCCAGGAAGGCGGCGTACTGATACGCCGACCCCATCTGCCGGGCTACGTAGCGGTCGGCGATGTACTCATGGGTGGCCTGCAGGCTGCGGCGATAGAGGTAGATCAGGGGGTTGAACCATTTGAGAATGACCCACAGCTCCATCAGCAATACGTCCAGGCTGTGGCGCTGCCGCACGTGCACCAGCTCGTGCTCCAGGATGATGCGCTTGGCCTCGGGCATGTCTTCCCCTTTCCAGAAAATGTAACTGAAAAAGCTGGCGGCAGGGATATCTTCCACCGGGCGCAGCAGGGTGAGGCGCCCTTCCTGTTCGCGGCGGCTGCGCCGGATGATGCGGAAAAGGCGAACCAGGCCCCGCACCAGAAAAAGGGACATCAAAAGGACCCCCAGCAGATAGATGCCCAGCAACAGGTCGGCCAGGCTGAGGGAAAAGGCCGGCGTCGGGCTCTCCATCTGCTCCCAGGCCTGCTGCTGGAACTGCTGGGCCTGGGCCACAATAGGATAAATGGCTTCGATGGCGGGAGAGGGCGCGTCAGTAGATAATTGAATGTTCGCCAGCGGTATCGCCAGAGATACCAGAGGCATGAGCAAGAGATAAGCGCGGTTCAGCTGAAAAAAGGTCTCCCGGCGCAACAGAAAATGATAAAAACCATAGAAAAGGGCCAGGCAGGCGCTCGACTCCAGCAGAAACTGGGGAATGCTAATCGGCATCTTCCTTATTTTTTATTCTGTCCAATAATTCCTTCAACCGGGCAGGGTCTTCATTTTCCTCTTTGATGAAATGGGAAAGAAGCTGCTCGGTAGACCCCCCGAAATAATCGGCCATCATCTGCCGAAGGAAGGACTTGCGGTAGTCTTTCTTCTTCAGCACCGGGTAATAACGGTGCGTCCTCCCGAATTCTTCGTGCGCCACCAGCCCTTCTTCTTCCAGCTTGCGCACAATGGAGGAAACGGTCGTCACCGGAGGCTTGGGGTCCTCCAGCTCGGCGACGATCTCCTTGACAAAGGCCCGCTCCAGCCGCCAGAGGGCCTGCATGACCTGTTCTTCTTTCTCGTTCAATCGTATCATGGAGGCAATATAGAACTATTTTTTCGTCAATTCAACTGAAATTTCGTTGAATTGACGAAAAAATCGTTTTTTTTTGAATGCTCTCCTTTCCATGCCCACACTTTTTACCCTGCCCCGGCAAGCCTTTGGCGGGTTCAGGCGTTTACTATGTACGAACCATTCAAGAAACAACAAACGCATGTTTATTCGCGTCATTCTGTTTTTCGCGCTCTTTACGCTTTTCACTACCCTTTCTGCCCAGAGCGGCCACGGCCTGCTCGAACAGCAGGAGTACGAAGCTGCCCGGGAAGCCTTCGAACAAGAACTCCGGCAGGACGAAGCCTCGGCAGAAGCCCTGCTGGGCATGGCCCGCCTGTACGCCGAAGAAGCTTACGAACAGTACAACCCCGATACAGCCTACACCTACCTGCGGGAAGCGCAGCGACACATCCGCAAGCTTTCGAAAGGCCGGCAGCGCAGGCTGGAAAAAGAAGGGCTGGACAGAAGCGGCATCCGCCGCCTCAAGAATGAGATCCGCGATAAAGGCTTACAATTCGCTCGGGAGAAGGGCTCCAGCGAAGCCATCAGCGAATACATGGAACACTACCGCCGCCTGGATCATGAGAATGAGAAAAAGGCCATGGAGGCTTTCCTGCAGGCCCGTTTTGAAGAGCTACAGCTGGGGGGCGCCTATGTACCCCTCCGGGATTTTGCCCGCTCCCACCGGGAGGATATCGAGGAGTACCTGCCGGAACTCGCCCGGCCGCTGCAGAATGCCATTTTCGAAACCTACTTCCGGGACAGGGACAGCTCCAGCCTAAGCCACCTTTTCGGCCTGCTGGCCGACTACCCCGAAGCCGCCGCCCGGCTGGACAGGCCCCTGAGCAGCGCCCTGTCCGAGAAGCCTTTCATCGCCCGGGCGGAAGCCAACCTCCGCGGCCTGAACCACCGCTACCTGCCCCGGACGATCCGCATCATCTACCACTACCATTACATCACCGGAGACTGGGGAGACCTGCTGGGCTTCCAGAACCGCTACCCGCTCTATTCCGACTCCTTCAACATCCAGGCCGCCATCACCATCGCCCGTACTGCACCCGACCTCAGGCTGGGCTTTACCGACGACAGGCTACAGGTATACCGCCACTATATTGAACTGGCGGCGCCCGTACACAAGGCCTTCGTCGCCCTGCAGCAAATGATCGCCCGCGACCTGGAGCGCAAAGACTGGGAACAGGCCGCCGCCACCGTGCGCCGGTATGCTCCTTTTTTTGGCGAGGATGACCCCAGGATCTACGGGCTGCTCGAGATCCTCGAACAGCCGGAAGAAGGGCTGGCCCCCTACCCCATTGGCGATGCGGTCAACTCAGAACTGGGCGAGTATGCCCCCTCCATTTCAGCCGATGGCCAGCGCCTTTTCTTCTGCCGCAACATGGGCCGCAATGAAGACATCTATGCTGCGGAATGGACAGGCGAAACCTGGGATTCCCCCTACCCCATCAGCGAACTGAATACGCCCGGCAACCACGAAGCCCCGCTGGCCATCAGCGCCGACAACACCACCCTGCTGATGTATGACGGCGGCATCGTCAAATATACCGACAAGCAGGCCGGCGGGTGGTCGGCGCCCCGCGACTTTTTCTCCGGCGCCTACGCCCCCGAATGGCAGGGCAGCACCACCTTCGCCAGCAACCGCGAAGCCGTCATCTTTGCCGCCCGCTCTGCCAACATCATCGGCGCCCGCAACGACGACAACATCGACCTCTTTGTTTCCCTCCGCCAGCCCGACGGCAACTGGGGAGAACCCTTCAACCTGGGCACTACCCTCAATACCCCTTTTGAGGACCGGTCCCCCTTCCTGCACCCCGATATGCGGACCCTCTATTTCAGCTCCGCCGGCCATGGCGGGCTGGGCAGCCTCGACGTCTTCACCACCACCCGCATCGGCGATAGCTGGCTGAAATGGACGGAGCCCGTCAACCTCGGCAAGGAGGTCAACCGGCCCGGAAGAGACTGGGGCTATAAGGTCAGCACTGACGGCGCTACGGCTTACTTTGCAATGGATGTGCCCGGAAAAAGAGAGGAGATCTATCAGGCGCCAATCCCAAAACGCTTTCGCCCCGAGCCGGTATCCACCATCCGGGGCCGCATTCTCGGCCTTGACGGGCAACCCCTCGCCGCCGAACTCCGCCTGGAAGACCTCAGCACCGGCGAGCCGGCAGGGCAGATCCAGCCGGACCCCGAAACCGGCGCCTTTTTTATCACGCTGCCTTCCGGGCGCCTCTACAGCTACACCGTTGAAGGCAAGGGCTTATACCCCGTCAGCAACAACATAGACCTGCGGGAAAGCAAAACCACCCTGGATATCGAAGAGAACATTACAGTGCCCACGCTGGATGAAATCAAGGAAGGCGATATTACCCTTCCCCTGAAAAACCTCTTCTTCGAAACCGATAAATACGAGATCCAACCGGAGTCCTTCCCTGAACTCGAGCGGCTGGCAAAACTGGTGCAGGCTTATGGCCTCACAATAGAAGTGGCCGGCCATACCGACCACATCGGAGGCGCTGAATACAATAAAACGCTCTCCCGCAACCGGGCGGAAGCAGTCCGCTCCTTCCTCCTGAGCCAGGGCGTGCCTCCCGGACAGATCACCGCCACGGGCTACGGCCTGGCCCAACCCATCGCCGACAACGAAACCGAAGAAGGCCGGGCGCTGAACCGCCGGGTGGAGATCCGGTTTGAAAGCAATGAGGGCCCGCCTTCGCCAAGGCTACGACGGGTAAAAATGAAGGAATGATGGAGCAACTGCACAATCCGAAATAATCCGAAAAATTTACTTGTCCGGCGGTATCCCAATGAAGGTGCTTTACGTATCAGAGAACATCAAAAAATAAAAACCATGTTCCTGTTCAAGAAAGCGCTTTTTGTCATTACAGCCGTACTGGCCACCGCCGGTTGTACTCAAAAACCAGTATTTGAAGTCGATGTGCTCAGCCGCCAGGTATTAAAAGATGTCAAATCGGCATCCGGGCTGGAGGTAGTCGGCGAAACCCTCTATGCCATTGGCGATAATTCCCCCTGGCTTTACAAGATAAACACTAATTTCAAGATCGAAGAAAGGCACGCGATCGTCCCGGTTAAAGGCCTGGAAAATGGCGTCATCCCCAAAGCCATTAAGCCCGATTTCGAGGCCATGGCCATAGCCGAAAAAAAGGAAGGCAAAGAATTTTTCATCTTTGGCTCCGGCTCCAAATCACCGCAACGAGACAGGTTGGCCAGAATACGCCTGGAGAATGGAGAAGTGCAAAACTATTCCCTGGAGGGGTTCTATAAAAAACTCAGGCAGGCCACCCAGCTCGACAGCGAATCCTTAAACATCGAGGGAGCGATTATCAAGGATGAATATCTTTACTTATTCAACCGGGGGGAAAACCTGATCCTCAAATACAAGCTCGAAGAACTGGAAAATTACCTGGAGGGAAAGGAAGAAAGCCCGGAACCCGAAACCTTTCATATAAAGTTGCCGGAGATTCAGGGTATCAAAGCGGGGTTTTCCGGGGCCACGCTTATTCCGGGTAAAGAAATTGTGCTTTTTACCGCTTCGGTGGAAAATACGGAAAACTGGATCGCTGATGGAGAAGTACTGGGCAGCTTTGTGGGTTTGATCCCCTTTAAAGGATTGAGAGACGGCCTCAAACCCGGCTTTGTACGGCTGGAAGAAAACGGAAAACCCCTGAATGTAAAAGTTGAATCCCTGGCGGTTTTCTACCCCGCGCTCAACAATGACCTGCGGTTACTCCTGGTGACCGACAGCGACGGAGGAGATTCCGAGCTTCTGGAGGTTAATTTACACTGGCGTTAAAAACTCCTCCACCAGCCGACAGAATAACTCCGGCTTTTCCATGAATGGCAGGTGGCCCGCTCCTTCGATCACCTCCAGGCGAGCGCCGGGGATCAGCCGGGCCGCCCGCTCCCCATGGATGACGGGAAAAAAGGCCTCGTCTCTTCCCCAGATCAGTAAAGTGGGTGTCCGGACCTGCCGCAGCTCTTCATCCGTATAGGTGGCAACGGCCCGGCCCCTGCCCTGGAAAAAAGCCCGCCGGCCGCCCTTGCTCTTCAGCACATCGATAGAGTAATTGTGCCAGGCCGGATGAGCGTCGTCCGGGTTCTGCATCACGTTGCGGCCCAGCAGCTCTCCCCATATCGGAGAAGGGAACAGTTTGTACAGGGCCATTTTTAAAATGATGCCCTTGTTCCAGTCGTCTCCCAGGCCGGCAGAGCCAACCAGGATCAGCTTCTCCAGCCGTTCCGGGTAATTCAATGAAAAATGGATGCCGACGGCCCCCCCCTCGGAGTTGCCCACCAGAGAAAACCGACCCAGGCCCAGTTGTTCGGCAGCCTGCAACAGCCAGTTGGTGTTGAACGGTTTGTCGTAGCGGGCGCTCGGCTTTTCCGACTCCCCGTAGCCGGGCCGGTCAAAAGCGACCACCCGAAAATGGCGGGAAAGCGGGCCGATTACCTTGTACCAGGTGACCGCCCCGCCGCCGGCGCCGTGCAGGAGCACTACGGGAGGCCCTGAGCCGGCTTCCAGATAGGAGGTGCGTATCCCGGCGGCATCTATATAGTGGTGTTTAACATCAGCGCCGATGATTGCCAGAAGTTGCTGAAAGTTGGAGAGCTTGGTCATGAGAAGTCCGTTAAACAGGCGGGAAGTTACACAAAGATACCGAAGCTGGCAATTTTCTTGGCCAGGACTGCCTGACAATGAGCCTATGTAGCATAGAACGGCTACCATTCTAATGCTGAACAGCCCGGTGGGACTTCGTACAGCGTACACTACCCAGGGCCGCTGCCGGGCTCGTGCACCCTGCCTGCCCGCCTGGCCAGCTACCAGACGGCCTGGCAGGCAGGCGTACACAGTCCCGGCAACCTCCGTCCAACGTCAGGCGGGTAGGCCACAGGGCCATCATTCAAGGGCATTTTTCCATGGAACTGCCGCCGGTATTCCTACGGAGCCCCCAGTTCCAGCTCCTCCTTATGCTCCTCCAGCACCGGGATGATAAACTCGATCAGCTCCCGCAGTTCCCAGCCCAGCAGTTCCGCTCCCTTACGGACCTCCTCGCGGTCAACACTGGCGGCGAAAGACTTCGTTTTTAATTTTTTCAGGACAGATTTCGCATTCATCCCCTCAATACGGGTAGGCCGGATGAGAGCGGCGGCATAAATGAACCCCGTCAGCTCATCGGCGGCAACGATGCACTTGTCCAGCCGGGAATTCCGGGGCACATTCCATTTGGTGTAATGGCCGGCGATGGCGTGGGCAACCTCCTCCTCTCCCATTTCCCGCAGCCGGGCCACAATGACGCCGGGATGTTGATCCGGATACTTCTCGTAATCCGCATCGTGTAGCAGGCCGGCGACGGCGAACTTTTCCTCATCTTCGCCGAAGTGTTGGGCCAGAGCGCGCATCACCAGCTCCACAGTGCGGGCGTGGCGCAGGAGGGAGTCGGTTTCCGTCATCTGGTTGAGCAGAGCGTAGGCTTCGTCACGGGTCATGTCTGGATCGTTTGCAGCAAAGGGGGAAGATACAAACGATTTTTCTACATTCACTACTTCTTCACCACCTTTACAACCTGTTTTCGGCGCCCTGACTGCCAGCGCACAAAGTACAGGCCGGCGGGAGCAAACCTTCCCACTTTGTTCCTCCCATCCCATTGAAAACGATATCTGCCGGGCGCCAGCAAGGCGTCTTCCAGGATGACGAGTTCCTGCCCCAGCCCGTTCAGAATACTGAGCCGGCAGGGCGCTCGTTCTTCCACTTCCAACGTGATGCTCAGGGCATCGCTGAAAGGGTTGGGGGCCAGGGCCAACGTGGGAGGGCCGGCGCCGCCGGGTTCCTGAGTACCGATCGGCACATCGCAAAAAGACTTTGTTTTCCAGGCGCCGCGCCCCAGCGTGCCGATCCGCAGGGTGGAGTCCATGGGATGATAATGCATGTCCATCACATAATAGGGAGGCAGGTTGTCGTTGTATTCACTCCAGCTCATGCCGCCGTCCTGGCTGATGAAAACGCCCAGGTCCGTTCCCACATAAACGATTTCGGGGTTGAATGGATTAACGGCAATGGTATTGGTTGAAACATCCGGCAACCCTTCGCTTATTGCTGCCCAGGTACTCCCGTGGTCCATCGATTTATAAACGTGGGGATTATCGGGAAAAGCACTGTTGCGGGTGGCGTAAACAACTCCGGGATGAACCGGACAGGCCTCGACATCCGTAACCCGCCAGCCGGGCGACTGCGGCGTTTCCTCCCAGTTGCCGCCTCCGTCGAAGGAACGGTGAAACCCCCAGTTGCTGTTGTCCCACCGGGCAGCGTAAACGATATCGGGGTCCAGCGGGCTGATCTCGATGGCCTTGACAAAGGGAATATTGGCTGCGATGTTCCAGAAACTGCCGCCGTTGGTGGTTTTAAAAATATTGTTGTCATTGGCGGTGTAGAGTATACCGGACGCTGTGGGGTGATGGGTAGTAGCAAAGTGAAAGGCAACAGAATTGCTACCGGTGACGCCATTGTTTATGGGTATGGTATTGAAAAGGCCAGCGGTAACATTGTCGTTCCGGTAGTGAACGCCAAAGATATTGTCTCCATATACCCGGTTGGGGTCGTTCGGGTCGAAACTCAGGGCACAGCCGTCGCCAACATACCATTGGCGCCAGTGGATATTGCCACCGGCATAGTCCAGGTAATACAGGCCGTGGTCCTGCAGGCCGCCGATGAGCAGGTTGGTATCTCCCGGAAAACTGGCGATGCGGTAGAACTGGGCGGTCACCAGGCCTTCGTTCTTTTTGATCCAATAGCCGCCACGGTCGTACGACTTTTGCACCCCGCCGTCGTTGAAAACGTAAACGACATTGGGGTTGGCCGGGCTGAAACCGACAGCCCACTGGTCGACGTAGGCCAACCCCCGGTTTTCGGGGCCCAGCCCGTTGGAGTAGTAATCTACCCATTGCCAGGAATCTCCGCCGGTGACGGTGCGGTACAATTTGGGCCCGCCCAGGAAGATCACGTTGGTGTCCACCGGAGAGACGGCCACCATATTGACAAACCAACCCAGGCAGCTGCCGCCGTTACACAGGTAGTCGGGGGGGTTGGGAACCACCTGCCAGCTGTCTCCCCCATTGGAAGTCTTGTACAGGCCCCGCAGCCCGAAAGAGCCGGGCTGAACAATACTGGCCAGCAGGAAATCCGGAAAGCTGTCGCTGATGGCAAGGCCGATGCGGTGAATATTGGTGGAAGGCAAGCCTGAGGCCAGCGCTTCCCAATCCTCTCCGCTATTTGTACTTCGGTAGATCCCTGTGGAGTGAACGGCGGCATACAGGATTTGTGGCGCCCGCCGGGAGATCTCCAGGCCACATACATTTCCACCTAGCGTACCCTTCCAACTCTGCCCGCCGTCGCGGGACACCCACAGGCTGTCTGTCGCCGCCACGTAGATATTTTGTGCATCCCAAATGATCCGGCTGATGGAAACGCCCTGGGAGAAGGCATAGAACAGGCTATTGGGAGCCCAGGTTTCTCCTCCGTCAAAGGACTCCAATAGGCCGACGCCAGGCTGGAGGGTGAACGAGCGCCCCATGTACTGGCCGGTGCCGGCCATGATGTGGTTGGTGTCGGCCGGGTTGAAAGCAATGGCCGAAATACGCAATGAAGGCAGCTCGTCCGACAAAGGTTGCCAGCGCTCCGCTCCGTCGGTAGTTTTCCACACCCCGCCGCTGGCAGAGCCGGCTAGCAGCGTTTGCGGGTTCAACGGGTTGAAAGCGTAACAACCCATCCGGCCCGCCAGGCTGTCCATCGTATTGGGGCCGAGGCTTTGCCATTCGGCAGCCGGCAGGCCGCCCGAACGCTGGCTGGTGTGTGCCCGCATCCGTATGAATTCCTGCCATACATCCGGCATGCTGCCATCTCTAAAGCGGCGAAGCTCCCGGAAATACTGCTCGCGCAGAGCGGGGGTTTCTCCCTCTCCGTATTCCTGCCCTTCCGGCAACTGAGCCCAAAGGGGAGTGGACATGCAAAAAAACAAGGATATTACTGTGATAAAAATCTTCATAGCTTTCTTTTGGGCAAAAGATAAGCAGGAAGGCCTTCCAGTCAATTGTCAGTTTTTGCTTTTGTTGCCCAAAAGTTAGGGGTTACTACGATACATCGCAGCCGGCGCCACAGGCGGCTTTCAGGAAACGGCCATCTCTGCTTCCCGCACTTCCGCCGCTTTCTCCAGAGCATGCTCGATGACCGAGATCAGGTCCCGCACATTTTCCACACCTACCGACAGGCGGATCAGCTTTTCGGAAATACCCATCTCCGCCAGCACGTCTTCCGGAATGCCGGCATGGGTCATCGTAGCCGGGTGCTGTGCCAGCGATTCCGTGCTGCCCAGGCTGACGGCCAGTTTTATCAGCTTGAGGTTGTTGAGAAAAGTGAAAGCCTCCTTTTCACCACCCCGAATCTCAAAGGCCAGCATGGCCCCGGGAGCGCTGCACTGCTTTTGGTAGATCCGGTACTGATCATCATCCGCCTCGGTGAGTAGGCCAAGGTAATGGACGCGTTCCACCATCGGGTGGTTCTGCAAAAAACGGGCGATGCGCTGGGCGTTTCGGGTTTGTTTTTCCATGCGCAGCTTCAGGGTTTCCAAGCTCCGGGTAAGCAGCCAGGCGTCATAGGGGCTCGCCATACTGCCGAAAAAGGTGCGCAGCCCTTTAACCCGTTCAACCATTTCCTTATTTCCCAATACCGCGCCGGCGATAACGTCGCTGTGCCCTCCAATATATTTGGTAGCAGAATAAACCACCAGGTCGGCGCCAAGCTGCAGCGGGTGCTGCCACAGCGGCCCCATATAGGTATTGTCCACAACGGTAAGTACCTGCCGGTCTTCGGTTGACAATGTTTTGGCCAACGTGCTCATGGCCTCGATATCGATCAGCCGGTTCGTAGGGTTGGCGGGTGTTTCTATATAGATCATGGCCACACGCTGAACCTGCCGCTTGGCGTTCAGCTGCCGCAGGATGTCCTCCGGTTGCTGATGGTAATAAAATGGAAGCACCTGTATGCCGTACCGGGTGAGTACTTCGGTGATGAAATGAACGGTGCCCCCATACAGCGGGCTGCTGTACAGTAAAACATCGCCGGGCTTCAGAAATTCGAATATCGTGGTCGAAATGGCCGCCATGCCGCTGGAAAAGACAGCGCAGGCTTCGGCCTCATCCCACAGGCTGAGGCGCTTTTCCAGGATCTCCAGGTTGGGGTTGTCCAGGCGGCTGTAGATCATGCCCGGAGCCTCCCCGTTGACGGGCTCGCGCAGGCCGTAGGCCAGTTCGAAGAAATCCTTGCCTTCTTCTGCCGTTTCAAAGGCAAAGGTGGAGGTCTGATAAACAGGGGCTTTCACGGCGCCCCTCGCCATGCCTGATTGGTGGCCAAAGGACATCATCAGGCTCTCCGGTTGAAATTTCTGGTAGGGCATCTTATTTCTTTATTTGGTTAGGAAAAGTCCATTCGTTGCCTTACAAATGTAACTTTTAGTAGATTATTTTTCCATGACGAATATCAACTGAAGAAAATAAAACTTAATTTCATCCTCAAGAAAGAAAATGTACTTAGATAATCAGATTCAATTGCCTCGCCATAGAAAAATTTTCGCCCATGAAGCCTCTCGACGCCACCGACCGGCGCATCCTGACCCTGCTGCAGGAAAACGCCAAGTACACCAACAAGGAAGTCGCCGCCCGGCTGGGCATGAGCACTACCCCTGTCTTTGAACGCATTCGGCGGCTGGAAGAATACGGCTATATCCGCGGGTACGCCGCCCTGCTGGACAAGGAAAAGATGGGGTACCACCTCGTCGCCTACTGCAACGTACAACTCAAGGAGCACGCCCAGGCCTTCCTTCAGAAATTCGAGGACGAAGTGCTGCACCTGAACGAGGTCGTGGAATGCTACCATATCGCCGGCATGTTCGACTACCTGCTCAAGGTGGTCTCCACCGATATGAAGTCTTATCAGGATTTTATCGTCAACAAGCTGGCGGCGCTGGACAATATCGGCAACGTACAGAGTTCCTTTGTGATGACGCAGGTGAAGTGGGGCGTGGGGGTGCCGGTGGGGTGATTCGTTGCCCGTCTTCGCTGCGCTCGTCCGGGTAAAATTCGTTGCCCGTCTTCGCCCCGACTTCCATGAAGTACGGGGCTCGTCCGGGTAAAATTCGTGGTTCGTTACACGCCATCTTAAAACATAATAATCCAAATACCGACGATTTATGAAAAACCTTCCGCTCTTAATTTTCCTGGCCTTACTGGCCGCCTGTACCTCCACCCCATCTGACAACACGCCTTACCGCGACCTCAACAAGAACGGTAAAATGGATGTCTATGAGGACCCCTCCCAACCCATCGAGGCCAGAGTAAACGGCCTGCTCCAGCAGATGACGGTAGAAGAAAAGGCGGGCCTGCTGTTCATCGACGGAACCGGCGTTCCGGAGGACGGCGCCGCCAGCGAAGAAGCGGTATCCGTTTTTGGCCGCCCTCGCGTCAGCGCCGTCACACTGCTTAAGGAAAAACACATGGCCCATTTCAACATCTGGAGTATCCCCTCCGTGGAAGCGCTGGCCAAATGGTACAACAACATCCAGAAGGTGGCCGAAGAAAGCCGCCTGGGCATTCCCGTCACCATCGCCTCCGACCCGCGCCACTACTTCAGCCGATCCATTTTCGCTATGGAAGCCCAGGGGTTTTCCCAATGGCCCGAACAGCTTGGCTTTGCCGCCACCGGCGATACGGCCCTGATGCGTGAGTTTGCCGACATCGCCCGCCAGGAATATCTGGCTGTGGGTATCCGCGAGGCGCTCCACCCCTCCATCGACCTGGCCACCGAACCCCGCTGGGCGCGTGTCAGCGGCACCTTCGGAGAGGATGCGGAGCTGTCCGCCCGCCTCGCTAAAGCCTATATCCTGGGCTTCCAGGGAGAACAACTCGACTCCAATGGGGTGGCCTGCATGACAAAACACTTCCCCGGCGGCGGCCCACAAAAGGAAGGGCTCGACCCACACTTTGCTTTCCACAAGGGGCAGGTTTATCCGGGAGGCAATTTCGGCTACCACCTCATTCCCTTCGAAGCTGCTTTCGAGGCAGGAACAGCCGCCATCATGCCCTACTATGGCGTGCCTACCGGACTGGAGTACGAAGAGGTGGGATTTGCTTACAATAAGGCCATTATCACCGGCCTGCTGCGTGAAAAGTATGGTTACGACGGCGTAGTATGTACCGACTGGGGCCTGGTTACCGATGAACCCATGGGCCAGGGCGTCGTCTGGAATGCCCGGGCATGGGGCGTGGAAGAACTGAGCACAGCAGACAGGGTGCTCCGCATTATCGAGGCCGGCGCCGACCAGTTCGGGGGAGAGGCCATTCCTGAAGTCGTGGTGCAACTGGTGAACGGCGGCCGCCTCAGCGAAGAACGGCTAAACGAATCCGTCCGGCGCCTCCTGCGGGTAAAGTTCCGCCTCGGCCTGTTCGACAACCCTTACATCAATCTGGACGCGATGAAGCGGGTAGTGGGAAAACCGGAGTTTGTCGAAGCCGGTAATGCCGCCCAGCGCCGCGCCATGACCCTGCTGAAAAACGAAGATAACCTCCTTCCCCTGCAAGCAGGAACGCTCAGGCTGTATGTGGAAAACCTGGACTCAACGGCAGCTTCCCAATACGGTACTGTGGTGACAACCCCCGAAGAAGCAGATCTGGCCATCATCCGCCTCAATACGCCCTGGTACCCGGTGGAAACCAATATCGAATTCGCCCGAGGCTTCCACCATGGGGACCTGGACTTCAAAGGGGCAGAAAAAGAAAAGATCCTCAACTTACTTAATACCGTACCTACCATCGTCGACATTTACCTCGACCGCCCCGCCGTTATCCCGGAGATCAACGCCCGGGCAAAAGCGGTGCTGGCCAACTACGGCGCCAGCGACGCGGCCGTGCTTGACGTGATCTTCGGCATCGCCCGCCCGAAAGGAAAACTGCCATTTGAGCTTCCTTCCTCGATGGAGGCTGTACGGAATCAGAAACCGGATGTGCCCCACGATTCGGAAGCGCCATTGTATGAGTTTGGACACGGGCTGAGCTATTAAATTTTAGTTGAACAGGCGTTAGAACTTCGAGTTGCCCGCTCAATTCCCCTCCGGCGGCCGAAGCCTGATAGGCGCTGGAGTCCACTCGTACGCAGGCTTTGGGCAATTGCTTCCGCCCTCGGCCCATCAAATTGTTGTCTCCTAGCCACACAGGGCGGGAACCTGATACTTTATGCCGTTTATGACGGTACGCCGCAACGTGCAGAAAACTTAAAAAACGATCGTTCCAATAAAATCATTTTTTATTTGGAATATTCATTCCAATATTGAATCTTTGAATCCGGAACGATCATTCAGAAATATTACTTTTGGAGATATTGCTTAATTGCGAAGTCGGAAATCGGAAAGGGCTTTTAATGATTGTCCAGATGGCAATTCCGGCTTCCGAATTCCAACTTCCGGATTATGCCAAGAGTGAAACAATTCGACGAAGAAGAAGTCCTCCGCAAAGCCATGGAACTGTTCTGGAAGCAGGGCTATCACGCCACTTCCATACAAAACTTGGTTGACTATCTGGGCATCAACCGGGCGAGTCTCTATGATGCCTTTGAAGGCAAGGACATTCTCTTCGAAAAAGCCTTCCAGCGATATATAAAAGACTACTCCGCCCAGGCGGTCGCCAAACTCAGCCGCCACCAATCCGCCCGCAAAGCGCTGGAGGCCTTTTTCCTCTCCGAGGCCAAGGAGGCCGTCGAAGATGAAGGCCAAAAAGGCTGCTTTGTCGTCAACACCACCACCGAGTTGGTCCCCAACAGCAAAGCCTGGGTACAGCGCATCACTTACCAGCGGAAAGCTATGGAGCATCTCTTCCTCCAATACCTGCAGAGGGGCGTCGAGCAGGGCGAGATCAGCCCGGAAAAGGACCTGCACGCTTTGTCGGCATACCTCTTTACCTTCTACAATGGCCTGAAAGTAGCGTCGAAGACCCACACCTCTTTCAGGGAGTTTTCCCGAGTCGTTCATACCGCCTTATCTGTACTGGATTAAACTTTTTCCCAAAAAACCTCAATAATTTTTATGGAATTTCCCGGATTCTGCGACTGCTTTTATAGAACAAATCCTCAACTATCATGAAAGACATCAATGAATTATCCGGGATCATCATCGGCAAGGCCATCACCGTGCACAGGATATTGGGCCCCGGCCTGCTGGAATCCGCCTACGAGGAGTGCCTCACCTACGAACTGCTGGAGGAGGGCTTCAAAGTGGAAAGGCAAAAACCCCTACCCATCATTTACAAGGAGATTGAACTGGAATACGGCTACCGCGTCGACCTGTTGGTGAATAATTTAGTTGTCATCGAATTGAAAGCCATCGAAAGGCTAACTGATGTACACACCGCACAGGTGCTAACCTACCTGAAATTTGGCAACTACCCCCTCGGACTGCTGATGAATTTCAATGTAAAAATGCTCAAGCAGGGGCTGAAACGCTTTATTATGTAAGCCTGTAAAGGAACAGGAGCGCATCAGAGAGGTGTGCACAGAGATCTCAGAGGGGCTTTCGCAGAGTTGCACTGAGCAGCTTTCACAGAGTTGCACTGAGCATATAAATCCCTGTGTCCCTCTCTGCGCTTCTCTGTGACCCTCTGTGTCCCTCTTCTGCGCCCCCTCCCCCCTCGTTAAATCTATGTTAATCCTCCCTTCCACCGCAGTACAACTCCCCTCCAAAATGGTCTATTATTAAAAACCCAATATCATGAGCAAAACAATCTATATCCTACTGGCGCTGCTTTTCGTTTCCACTGCCCTGCCGGCCGCAGCTCCGCAGCCAGGCTCAGGAAGCGTTTCCAGTAGCTGGCTGCCGGCGAGCTTCTCAAGCCTGCCCCACATCAACAATGGCCTGGAACAACTCAACCAAAGCATGCAAACCACCCTCCGCCTGAGCCCCGAACAATTCCGCGCCATCCGCAAAGCCAACCGTAGTTTCTGGAAAGAACGACAGGCCATCCTCGACGAGCCCGGCAAAATCGCCCGCCATACTGCTCTCCTCGCTGCCTGGGACCGCTGGTCACAAGAACTTCAAACTGTGCTGGACAAGTACCAATACAAGGCTTTCCTGAAATGGCAGTACGAGGTCAGCCCATTGAGTGAGCGGCCATATTGATGCCTGGGGTGGGAGCTCCGGCAGGTGAGAATAAAAAAGCCGGGCTCCACTGGAACCCGGCCCAAACTTTCCCACTAGGAAGTAGTTTTTATAATTTTTCCACCTTCTCCTCCTCCGGCTTTTTTTCCGGTTTGCCGTTGATGTAGAAGGTTTCCTCGGCAGGGCGCAGGGCGCGCTTCATCCAAAGCGGGCGGCGCAGGCCATCGGGGCCGGGCGCGGGGCGCGTCATGGCCATCCATTTTTTGTACTGCTCGAAGGATTTGTTCGTATCTACATAAATGTCACCGTATTTATCGCCCGGGCTGGCCTTTTCCAGGCGGACCTTCTGGTGCCAGCAGTGCATACCGCTGATGGGGTCCGGATGGACGGGGAAAGTGATGTTCTGATGCACACCTCCGTCGCTCCAGAAGATGCGGGCGCTGTCCGGGTCATCGCTCTTGAAGGGCGTAATGCCATTCCTGGTATTCATCTTCCAGCCGCCGTTGCCGTCCGTCTCGATGTTGACGGTATTGACCGCCCAGCGGTTGCCGGGGGCGTCCTGCGGGCGGCGCCAGCGGCCCAGGTGGTGAGAGCAGGCGACAACACCCGGTTTCATGCCCTCAGTTACCCATACCTTATCTACAAAGTAGCCGATGTCGGTATTGACCTTAAGCAAGTCGCCGGTTTTCACACCAAACTTCTTCGCATCACTGGGGTGCATCCATATCGGGTTGCGGTTGGAGATCTCATACAGCCATTTGGCGTTGCCGGATCGCGAGTGGATGAGCGTCGGCAGGCGGAAAGTGGGCACCAGCGGATAGTCGCCCTTATCGCGGTCCATCTCCTCTTCGTGAACGTGGCTCTTGATGTAGGTAGGAATGGCGTATTCCGGCCATTTCCAGTCCACCATCGTCTGGGAATAGAATTCGTTCTTGCGCGAAGGCGTGGGGAAGCCCTCCACGGGTTTACCGTTGTGCATGATGCCAAGAGCCTTGCCGTTCTTGCGGATGACCTGTGTTTGGGGATCTACTTTGGCTCCCTCCATTTCCTGGGCCGACAGTTCCCTCAGGTGGCCATGGTAAGCACTGGGCTCAACGTTGAAGGCCCCGTACTTCTTCATATAATCCAGCGGCGTCAGGCCCTCCCTGGCGGCAGCTTCGGGCAGGCCCTTGGTATGTTCGAAAATGTACTGATAGTACTCGTCGATGTTGATGCACTCACCGGGGCGGTAAGGCGATTCGAAGTGCTTGCGGATACCCAGGCTGCCGTCGGGGTCCATGCGCCAGCTGAGCTGTATCCAGAATTCGTCTTCCTCCCACACCTCGCCCGGGTTGGCCTCGTAGGTGAACTCCACCTTCTTGCCGGCGCGGCGCAGGGCTTCCCTCAGTACCGGCTGCCGGAAAGCGATCCATACGCCGGCATGCGTTTCATAGGAGTTGAGGTCATGGCGCTCGCTGGCCAGCCCCATGGGCAGGACGTAATCGGCGAAATATGCTGTTTCGTTCCAGGTGGGCGTCAGGGCGATGTGGAGGCCGAACTTATCCTCGTCGCTTAGCGCTTCGATCCAGCTGAATCCGTCGGGGTAGGTCCATACGGGGTTGAATACCCGGGTGAAGTAGACATCCATCCTGCCGCGGTTCTCCTTGAGCATGTGCGGCAGCAGGAAGCTCATCTCGAAGAAAGCCAGCGGATATTCATTCGGGAAGTGCAGCTCGTTCCAGAACTTCTGGGCCGGCGGCTTGTCGAAGAATTTGGGGTGGAACTTGTTCCAGGTATTCGGCGAGGTGCCGCCCGGCGTGCCTACACTGCCCGTCAGCACGTTGAGGAAGTGCAGGGCGCGGGAAACAGCCCATCCGCCCAGGTTGCCGGAAGAAGCGCTGCGCCAGTTGTGGGTAGCGAAGCGCGTGCCGGCCTCGCCGATCTGCCGCGCTACTTCGACGATCATATCTGCTTTCACACCACTCTCCTTCTCAGCAAATTCCGGGGTGTACTGCACGTACTCTTCCCGCATGGCATCGATGAAGTTCTCAAAGGTTTTTTCCTTGTCCGGATGGCGGGCATCGAGGTACTCCTTCCAGTTGACCCAGTTCTCCAGATAGTCTCGGTTATACAGGCCTTCATCCAGGATGATCTTGGCCATGGCGAGCAGTACGGCGGCTTCGGTGCCAGGGTAGCTGGGCATCCAGTAGTCCGACATGCTGGCCGTGTTGGACAGGCGCGGGTCCATGGTGCACAACTTGGCGCCCTTCATCTTCCCCTCGATGATGCGCTGGGCGTGCGGGTTGAAATAGTGGCCCGACTCCAGGTGAGCGGAGATGAGCAGGATGAACTTGGCGTTGGCGTGGTCCGGAGAGGGCCGGTCGTGGCCGTACCAGATGGCGTAGCCGAAGCGGGCGCCGGAAGAGCAGATGTTGGTGTGGCTGTTGTGGCCATCGACGTTCCAGGCCTGCAGCACGCGGTCCATGTAGCCCTCATGGCCGGGGCGGCCGACGTGGTAGGCGATCTCGTTGTTGCGGCCTTCCTGTATAGCCTTGCGCAGGCGCCCGGCAATATCGTCGAGCACCTCATCCCAACTGACGCGCGCCCACTTGCCTTCTCCCCGTTTTCCCACCCGCTTGAGCGGGTACAGGATGCGGTCCGGGTCGGTGAGCTGGTTGATGGTGGCCGGCCCTTTGGCGCAGTTGCGCCCCCGGCTGCCCGGATGGTAGGGGTTGCCCTCGAACTTACGCACCTGCCAGGTTTCCTTGTCGATGTAGGCCGTCAGGCCACAGGCCGACTCGCAGTTGAAGCAGGTGGTCGGCACGATGGAATAATGCTTCTTCTCCACCTTGGGCCAGGCTTTGGCTTCGTATTCCACCCAATCATCCCACTTCTCGGGCGGTGGAAATTTGGTTAGTTTGCCCGGTTCCATAAGTCTTGGTTCCAGTTCCGGGCCAGTTTGGCTGAGGTTGGGGATGATGCGCAGGGATTCTGCGATGCGTTCTATTAATGATCGCTTTCTTGTATTCATTTTTGAGTCTTTTTCAGTTTTAGACTTTTTGTTTGTTGTCTGTTGTTTGACAACCAACAACTAACAACCCTCCAACCAGCCTACACCAGCTGTATCCTCTGCGGTGCTTCCACCCAGATCTTCTCCGTCAGGTAAATACCGATCAGAACGATCAGCCCGGCAACGGCCAGCATGGTTGAGACCAGCCCCGGAATGAACAGGATCGCCAGCGGAACTACATTACCAAAGAAAATGGCGCCAACCCAGAACAAAGTGCGGTAGCGGCCCTTGGTGATCATTTCCACTACCATCTTGGCTTCCTTGGTGGGGTGCGTGATCGTCAGTTCCACCACCACGGTCAGCAGGTTGATGACGATGCCGGTAATGAGCATGTATTTCAGGTATACCAGCCATTCAGCGGTGGCAGGGGTAAAGAGGGCGATGATGGCGAAAAGCGCTGCGCCGGCCATAAAGCTATGAACCAGCATGTGCACGGCCAGTGCCGGGCTCTGCCAGAAGTCGCGCCCCTTGGCCTGGGCAAACAGGAAGGCCGTATATACGGCGGTCAGGACAGCAAATACCATGGCCACCCATTCCACCGGTGCGATGAGCGCCTCCCAGCCGAAGTAGGTAGCCAGCCCCAACAGGGTGAGCAGGCCGCCGTACATGCTGAAGATGTAACCGCCCCGCACCAGCCAGGAATTCCACTGCGGGCGAAGCAGGACGTTCAGGAAACGGTCCGGGCGGTCGAGGTCCATGATCAGCAGAATGCCGGTGGCAGCCAGGAACAGCAGCCCCGCGCCCAGCCCCCACCACCAGGCGGGAACGCTGGCCTCGGCCCAGCCGAACAACGCCCCGAAGAAAGCTACCAGGAAAACCCCGGCAGAAACAGCCTTGGTCAGTACGTAGCCGGAGACCTCCCAGCCCCAAAGAATGCCCTTGTCGGGAGCATCGTATACGCGGCGGGGTTTATCCAGCAACAATTCAATAGATTTCACAGCCCCGTTCCTGGCGACATTGCCGGCATAAGTGGTATGGCCGTTCGCTTCCATGAGGGCATCGACCGCATCACCGTTGGAGAAGGCCAGCTTTTCGGCGGCTTTGGCATAGTGGCCAACACCCCGCGCCTGAGCGCTCCAGAAATAAGCATCCGATTTCTCCGTTGCTACCGGGTTGAGAGAAGCCTCATCCCCATTGATGTAGAAAAGGTTCGGAACCGTGCCTTTGGCGGCTTTCCGGACAGTAACCTGCTCGCGGCCCAGCAACTGGGAGATCTCCGATTCCGGGTCGTCCATATCGCCGGAGATAATGGCGTGCTCCGGGCAGACGTTTACGCAAGCCGGCTCCAGTCCAATGTCAACGCGGTGCGCGCAGTAATTACACTTAGCAGCGGTGTGGTTTTCCGGGTCGATGTAGAGCGCGTCGTAGGGGCAGGCCTGCATGCAGGACTTACAGCCGATACAGCGGTTCTTGTCGAAATCGACGATACCATCGTCCCGAATGAACAGGGCCTCCACAGGGCATATTTCAACGCAGGGAGCATCCGTGCAATGGTTGCAGCGCATTACTGAGAATAGCCGCCGCGTATGCGGGAATTCCCCTTTTTCTACCTGTTTGACCCAGGTGCGGTTGACGCCGACCGGTACCTGATGCTCTGCTTTGCAGGCGGTGGTACAGGCATGGCAACCAATGCATTTCCGGTTGTCAATAATAAATCCGTATTTCATGCTCTATTTCAGAATATATTTTTGTAATGACGGATAAAAGTATGAACACATTTTCATATTTCAAAATATACAGATGAACTTCACAAGTTTTCCTGCGATCGCAGAAAGAAAACTTCTGAGGTTCATCCAACGCATGGTACTGCCGACACCAAATTCACGGCCATGGGTTCAGCCCGGATGAATAATCGGCCGCCAGGCGTTCAATGGGTGAAAGAACAGGGAATAAATGAAGGAAAGCTAATCAGGTAAATAATATAACAATTCGGGCCGTCAAAAATATTGAAAGCCCTACCAATTTAGACATGGTAAAAATAATGTCGGCGCCTTTATCCGGCCAGGAAGGACGGAATGGCCATTTAGAAGAAACCATCCGCTCCCCTACCGCTTTTTGTTCGTCTGCACCGCATCCGGGGTCCAGGTATCTTCTTCACCCGACTGTTGCCGCTTATGGAAAGCTTCCACGGCATCGTGAATGTACATGAAGTGATTCCTGGTCCCGATCTTTTCGATCAGGCCGTTTTTCTCGAGCGTATCCCGAACCGGGCCGATGGCCCCCGATAGGTACAGCTGTACTTTCCGTTGTTCAAGATAGGCCAGCAGTTCCAGCAGTATCTTAATTCCGCTTGAATCAATATCGTGGATGCTGGAAGCATCGAGGATCAGCAATTTGAGCTCATTGCCTTCTCTGCTTACCATAGCCTCCAGAGATTCCCGGAAGTAGGAGGCATTTCCAAAATAAAGCTGGGCGTCAAACCGAACGATGAGAATCTCATTGTGGCGGATGGCCTTATCGAAGCGGTTGATGTTCCGGTAGCTGCGGGAATTGGGCAGCTGCCCCAGGATGGAAATATGGGGCTTGGAGTTGCGATAGATCATGAAGGCCAGCGAGAGGATCACACCGGTAAATACCCCATTCTGAATGCCCAGCGTCAGGGTGGCGACAAAGGTTACGATCATGGTCATGAAGTCTCGCCGGTCGGTATGCCACAGGTGGATGGCCTCTTTGTAATCGACCAGATTGATCACGGCTACCACGATAATGGAAGCCAGGATCGCCTTGGGGAGGTAAAAGAAAAGAGGGGTAAGGAATAAGAGGGTAAGGGCGATGAGCACCGCGCTGATCATAGAGGATACGCCGGTCTGTGCGCCCGAATCGTTGTTGACTGCCGAGCGGGTAAAACTTCCGGTGGTCGGATAGGAATGAAAGAAAGCCCCACCGATCTTGGTCAACCCCAGGGCGATAAGTTCCTGGTTGGGAACGACCCGGTAGCTCTTATGCATGGCTTCTATCGTTTTGGCGATGGCCAGCGACTCGATGAAGCTGATCAGGCAGATGGTCAGGGCCAGCGGCAGCAACTGCATTACCATCGGCCAGTCGATGTGCGGTACGGAAACCGGGGGCAGGCCTTTGGGCACTTCCTTCACGATTTCCACGCCCATATCCGGCATCCCAAAGAAGTACACTGCCGCAGTGCTGACGGCCACCGCCACCAGGGCGCCGGGAATGGCCTTGTTGATCCGCTTGAGAATGAGAATGAAGGCTATCCCTCCGAAACTCAGCGCCACGGTTGGCCAGTGGGTATCCCCAATATTCTGTACCGTACTGATAATGACCTCGTGAATAAAGTTGCTCCTCGGAATATCGATCCTGAGCAAATTCTTCAACTGGCTGAGCCCGATGATGAATGCCGCCGCCGAAGTAAAGCCGGCAATGACCGGATGCGACAGGAAGTTGATCAGAAAACCGAGGCGGAATACCCCCAGCAGGATCTGTATCACTCCGGCGATCAGTGCCGTGGCGATGGCCATGCCGATGAAAGCTTCCGTCCCCGTTTCCGCAAATTGCCCGACACCGGCCAGGATAAGCAGCGAAACCAGCGCCACCGGCCCGACCGACAACTGCCGGGACGTGCCGAAAAAGGAATACAGGAACAGAGGGATGATGCTGGCGTACAGGCCATAGATCGGAGGCAGCCCGGCCAGCAGGCCGTAGGCCATGCCCTGTGGAACCAGCATTACACCTACCGTAATGCCGGCCAGAAGGTCGCCTCTGAGGTATGATCTTTTGTACTTCGGTAACCACTCAAGAATGGGGATGTAAGTACGAATGTTATTCACGGTTTCCTTTTTTTGCACGAAAACGGGCATTGTTCCACGGGTTCATGGGTGTATTGTTGAGCCCGCTTGGGAAAGTCCTCTCAGGAATGAAGGAATGAAGGGATGAAGGAATGAAGGGATGAAGGAATGAAGGAATGAATACGAATTCCATATATTAAATTCTTTTTTACAGGAACTGATGGGAGTGTTCGCAATTCGGTGTTCGCTGTTCGCAAGTCCCTGAAAATCAAGGGGTATTTTTCAGAAGACACAGAAAAATGAACTATTCCGAACTGATGCATATAGAATAATATTCATTCCTTCAGTCCCTCTCTCATTCAGTCCCTCTCTCATTCAGTCCCTCTCTCCTCCAGTCCCTCACTCCTTCAGTCCCTCGCTATGCCTCAGCCTTTCCCGAGCACTGAAAGTCAGTCCGGGGCAGGCCGGCGCTGATGATCTCTTCCAGAGAGGACAATACATTGACCAGGTTGTCATACCCTCTGGACTTCAGTATGGAGGCGGCGATCGTCGAGCGGTAGCCGCTGCGGCAATGCAGATAGTAAAGCTCATCGTGTTGGATGGCCGACATGTTTTCGTTTATGAAATCCAGCGCAAAATGTTCGGCGGGTTCCAGCCGTTCTGCGCTCCATTCACCGGGTTTGCGCACGTCCCTGATATTAATATCGGGGTGGGCGTGGAACCGGCGGGCGAACTCCTCGGCGTAAATGGAGTCGATGGCATCCGTTTCCTTGCCGGCGGCCTTCCAGGCTTCGAAGCCGCCCTCAAGGTAGCCGATGGCATTGTCGTAACCGACCCTCGACAACCGCATTACGGTTTCTTCCTCGCGCCCCTGCGGAGCAACGATCAGAATGGGCTGCTGCAGGTCGGGGATCAGGGCGCCCACCCAGGGAGCGAAGGTGCCATCCAACCCGATGAAGATGCTGTTGGGGATGAACCCTTCGACGAACTCCTCTTTATCCCGCACATCGAGCACCAGGGCGTCATGGGCATTGGCGGCCA
The DNA here is from genome assembly GCA_024103175.1 of Phaeodactylibacter sp. GTDB lineage: Bacteria > Bacteroidota > Bacteroidia > Chitinophagales > Saprospiraceae > JACJXW01. Next base: position 6,885 of record JAGFJE010000243.1, on the reverse strand, counting down.
GTTCGAAAGCTTCTGGGTCCAGGGCCTGGGCGCCGCGCTCCATAACGGTATCAAAGCTTTCATAACCGGTTTTATTGATCCTGGCATTTTTGGCAAAATACTGGGGCGGAGGCTGCAGGCCCGCTGTTACTTCCTCTATAAATTCCTCCCGGGACATATCGGCCCGCAGGGCATAATTCGTCTTTTTCTGGTTGCCCAGGGTATCCCAGGTCTCCTTACTCATGTTCTTTCCGCAGGCGGAGCCGGCGCCGTGGGCCGGATAGACGATCACATCATCCGGCAGGGGCATGATCTTGTTGCGCAGGCTGTCGTAGAGCCACCCGGCGAGGTCTTCCTTGGTCAGGCTGCCCTTTTTCTGGGCCAGGTCCGGGCGGCCAACGTCGCCAATGAAAAGCGTATCCCCGGAAAAGATGGCGTGCTCCTTGCCATTCTCATCCAGCAACAGGAAGGTGGTGCTTTCCGGCGTATGGCCCGGCGTGTGCAGCACGCGGATGGTGGCGCCTCCCAGCTTGAATTCCTCACCGTCTTTGGCTTCGTATTTCTCATAGGCCGTTTCCGCATTAGGGCCGTAGACGATTCGTGCGCCCGTTTTCTTGGCCAGGTCGAGATGGCCGGAAACGAAATCGGCGTGGAAATGCGTCTCAAAAATATACCTGATCTTAGCGTTGTTCTCTTTCGCTTTCTTCAGGTAGGGCTCGGTCTCCCGCAACGGGTCGATAATGGCGGCCTCGCCTTTACTTTCAATGTAGTAGGCTCCCTGAGCCAGGCATCCGGTATAGATCTGTTCGATTTTCATAGTGGTGAGATTTTTGGTATGTGTTATCGGTGTTGGCCTGGTGGGGCTGGGTTGTTGGTTGCTTGTTGTTCGCCGTTTGTTGGCTAACCATCAGCAGGCAACGGGTAACCGGCAACCAGCCCGCGCCCAAATTTATGAAGATTCCTTCATATTTTCAAGAGTAGGGTTTTCCAAATAAAACAGGCGGGTTGCCCGTTCAGGAAACAAGGTGTTTCCCATTTTTGGAAATTTAGAGTATTTTGCCTGGCATGATGAATCTACGAAAAGCCAAAATGCCCGCCGTCCGCCTTCCGAAGCGCCCCAGAAAGACGGGGCTACCTCCGGGCAGCCTGGTATTCACCGGCCGCAAGAAGGTGGAAGAGACCCACGTCACCCTGGTTCAGTTCAATACCGAGGGCCAGATCTTTGAGCAACACGCCAAAGAAAAACTTCCTACCCCGGAGGAAGGTTCTCTGGTGAGTTGGTTTGACATCAGAGGCCTGCACAATGTCGAACTGATACAGGCCCTGGGCGACCAGTTCAACATACACCCGCTGGTGCTGGAAGATGTGCTCAATACGCAGCAGCGGCCCAAATTCGAAGAACATGAAAGCGGCATTTTCCTCACCGTCCAGTCGCTGACATTCGACCGCGACAACCTGGAAGTCAAAATGGAACAGGTATCCATTTACGCCGGCAAAGGGTTTGTCATTTCCTTCCAGGAGGATAAAGACGACCTCTTCCCCGCCATCCGGGAACGCATCCTCTCCGGCCGGGGCAAGATCAAGAAAAAAGGCGCCGACTACCTGGCCTATGCGCTGGCCGACAATATCGTAGACCATTATTATCTGCTCCTGGACCAGTTGGAAGAGGTGCTGGACGAGCTGGAAGAGGAAATACTCTCCCGGCCGGGCCGAAGCAGCAAGGAAAAAATACACAGCCTGAAAATAGAGGCTATCATGCTGCGCAAAATGGTGTCTCCCCTGCGGGAGGCCATCGGCCGGTTTTCCAGGACCGACAGCCCATTTGTCGAGGAAACAACCCTCATCTTCCTCCGCGACCTTTACGACCATACCATCCAGGTGATGGACACCATCGATACCTACCGCGATGTGATGAGCGGCCTGTACGACCTGTACCTCTCGGAGATCAGTTTCAGGATGAACAATGTCATCCAACTGCTGACCATCATCTCCACCATTTTTATCCCGCTCACCTTCCTGGCGGGGATATATGGCATGAATTTCGACCATATGCCGGAACTCCACTGGAAATACGGATACTTTGTGCTCTGGGGGGTGATGGTACTGATCGCGGTAAGCCTCGTCTTTGTTTTCAAACGGAAAAACTGGCTTTAGGGGAGTACTAGACAATCTCAGAATTATTATGTATTTTTAGAGGGTGGTTTCGCCAGAGAAGCCGTTTCCCCTTAGCGGCTCCTAAGCGTTGGCGTAATTGCCTCCAGCTTCCGCACCGCAGATCGCAGCTTAAGCTCCCAAAAACGAATACTCAGGTAGAAAACCCGGGGCCCTGCCATACGGCTGAGGTTCTCCGGAAAGAGGAATGCGTAAACCGCTAAAACAAACATACATACTATGAGAATTCTATTGATCAGCACACTACTGGCGTGGGCTACCTTTATGCAGGCCCAGTCCCTTGAAGGAGGAATTTATTTCGGCGCGCTTGTATACAGCGGCGACCTTTCTCCTAAGATCCTTCCCCGTTACACTCGTTTTGCAGAACCGGCCGGCGGTATCGTTTTCCGGTACCGAAACGAGGGCGTACTAGGCATCCGCGGCAGCCTCACCTACGGCAACCTCCGGGGCGACGATACCCGCAGCGCTTACCCCGGCCGCCAACTGGCCTTTCAAACCAACCTGCTCGAAGCGGCAGTCGTTGGAGAGTGGTACCTCATCCCCGATAACTTCCCGGGGGAATCTCCACGGATCACTCCTTATTTTTTCGGAGGGGTGGCCGTATTTCATTTCGACCCGGAAGCTCAGTTCGAAGCAGGCTATGTTGCCCTTCAGCCACTGGGCACAGAAGGCCAGGGGCTGGCCGATTATGAACGCCCCTACAACCGGACGCAGGTAGCCATCCCGGTGGGCGCCGGCCTGCGCCTGCTCCTGGGCCAACGAGGAGCCCTGAATATGGAACTGAGCGCCAGAAAATTATTTACCGACTATCTGGACGACGTGAGCGGAGCTGTTGTAGATTTCAAGGAGATCTACGAGGAGAAAGGAGAATTAACCGCCACCCTGAGCCGCCCGGATTTCACTCCCGATGAGGTCAACTATATCAATAACCTCTACCGCCGGGGAGGAGATCGGTTTGATGCTTACCTCTCCCTGGGGCTGTCCTATACTTATCGGCTGAGCCAGTGATGCCGGAAAGAGGGCCTTTCCTGGATTTCCGGCGCCTTATCCTTTTTTCCCCGGCGTAATTCCACGCGTGTCACAGTATTTCTGATGACGGCCCTCTGCCTGCCTGAAAGTAGCCGCAGGCTTCAGTTGAGTAAATACTTTCGGCCCGTTGCCTTCCCGTTCCTTCAGGAGCCGGAAGGCAACGGCTTTTTGTTCCTCATCCTGGTAAAAAAATAGCGGGCCGATACCGCCCTCCCTTACTCCTCCTAAGCCATCTTTTCCCATTCCTCCTGCGGTATGAACTTCATGGAAAGGGAATTGACGCAATGGCGGGTATTCTTGGAAGTGAAGCGCTCACCGAGGAAGACGTGCCCCAGATGGCCGCCACAGTTGTTGCAGAGGATCTCCGTCCGCCGGCCATCGGCATCGCGCTCGCGGCGGACAGCCCCCGGAATCTCATCATCAAAACTGGGCCACCCGCAACCGGAGTCGAACTTGTCTTCCGAACGATACAGGGGCGCCTCACAACGCCGGCAAACGTATACGCCGGCTGCCTTATGGTTGTAATATTCACCGGTGAAAGGGCGCTCTGTGCCTTTGTGCTCAATGACGTATTCTTCTTCCCGGCTCAGCTCGTTCCAGTTTTCTTTACTTTTCATAGCGAGGTTGTTTTATTCATCTTCCTCGATCAGTTGCTCTTTCTTCAGGATGGCCAATGCGGCTTCCGCCTTTTCGGGTGGCGTATACAGCGTGGATTCTCCCAGGGAGGGAATAGCGGAATCGCGCTTTTCCAAAATATGGCTTTCGATGCCATTTTGCTTGAGGATGTCTTCCACGATCTTAGCTTTAAACTCTTCAACGGAGGAATAGATCTTTACCCAGCCTTCTTTCATATCAGTTATGCGTTTTGGTTTATCTTTCTTAAATAACAGTAAGCCCTCTTTAAATGTTAGTAGTGCACAAAATAAATAAGGAATGAGCCATTCCGGGCTCAGCTGCAACAAAAAGTTCAGCAGATTATCGGAACGTAAAAATGACTTTGGTCATTATAAAGAAAAATTTTGGTTATGAACCCTTACCATGAATCCAACCGCACCCGCTGGGATGCCGCCGCCGCCAAGTGGAAAGCCATGATCGACCGCCGGGGCGCCTGGCGGGAGGCCCCCAGCCGGCCGGAGCTCGCCTTTGCAGAACAGGAGATGAAATATTTCAGCGGTATCGCCGGCAATAAGGTGGCGGTGCTGGGCAGCGGCGATAATATGGCCGTATTCGCCTTCGCCGGAATGGGCGCTCGAGTCACCTCTGTTGACATTTCCGAAAAACAACTGGAAAATGCCCGGGAACGGGCTGAGGCACTGGGGCTGGCCGTCGAATTCCTCCAGGCGGATGTCACGGGCCTTTCCGCCCTGCCGGATGCCGCATTCGATCTCGTTTATACTGGCGGCCACGTGGCAGTCTGGGTCTCCAACCTACAGCAATATTACAGCGAAGCGGTACGCATCCTCCGCCCCGGCGGCCTGTTCCTCGTCAATGAATACCACCCTTTCCGCCGCATCTGGAAGAAAGGTCTCGGGAAACTGGAAGTGGAGGTGAGCTATTACAACCGCGGCCCCTTCCGTTACGACTACAGCAACGACATTCTGGAGCCCGAGGCAGGCAGCTACCCCTGTTATGAGTTTCACTGGACGGTGAGCGATCTCATACAGGCTATGCTTTGCCCCGGCTGCCGGCTCATTGAAGCGGCCGAGTTCGGGACGCATGTAGGAGACTGGGAGGCGGCTCCGTTGGAGGGATTGCCGGAATGGTTGCTCCTGGTAGGCAGGAAAGAATAGATCAGATCAATACCTGCTTAAACCTTTTCACCACTTCCCTGAGCTGGGCCAGTTGCTCCTGGTCAACATAGTCAAACCCATGCTTCATGCGCTCGCGGGCCGCCGGGTCCGGCACCGTTTTGCTGCCCAGGAAGACGATAACGCGGTCCCAGAAGGAGAGCTCGTCTTTATTGAGGCGGCCGGGCAGCGGGAAATACTGGAAGGCGTCCTTAATTTCCGCAGGCAAGCTGTTTTCCAGCATTTTTTTTTGTTCTTCCGCATCGGCGTAGGAGCCCGAACAGGTGAATAACAACAAACGCTTTTCCTTAAGCCAGCCCCAGTGCTCTTTTATCCATTCCGCCGCCTGTATGTGCCCGACTTTGATGTTGCTGCCGATGATAATGAGGCCGTAGGACTGAATGTCCTGTTCTCTGGCCTGCTCCAGCTTCATCAGCGGCAATTTCATGTCCTTGGCCAGCCATCGGGCATACTGCTCGGTGCTGCCGTACTGGGAACGATACAAGATGATACCTTTCATAAGTTCTGCTTTGTTGAACAAGGTATTGGGCCGGCCACCTCAATGCCTTGACAATCGTCAAAGCGGCAGATGATTTTGATCAGATACTTACATCAAAATATTGTAATACCCGCAGCGCCCGCAGGGTATTCCAGCGGCTTGGCTTACCCGCCTGCTCCATATCGAAATGCACCTGCCCGGGGTGCTTTGCCTGAAGCGGCCAGGTTCCATCTTTCCTTCGCTTATTCAGCAATACTTTTATGGCAGGCTCCATGCGCGCATCCCAGGGTGATCGTGAATAGCGGAAATAATCCAGGGCCCTCAGGATGTCATATTTCCAACGGCCGGGGTAAGGCAGGCGGAGGAAGTTTGGATGGATCACTTCTCCGGTCCGGTCGGAAAGAAAAAGCCGGTGGAGTAAAATAAATTCCTGCGAAGATAATTCTGCTGCTTCCAGTTCCGGAAGGCGGTAAGTGTAGCCGTTCCGTTTGTATTCGAGAATACCTTCCAGAATAGATAAGGTAGAATGCAGGGAGCTGTGCCGGGCGCCGCTACGGTTGAACCGGCAGTTGAAGCCCCCATCGGGCAAACGCTGAGTCAGGATGAAATCCACAATGGAGCACAGCTGTTCCTCCTCACTTCCAAAATAACAGGCGTAATTCAGGAACATCCCATTGACGCACACATCACTTGCCGCAATGGTGGCGGCAGGGTTGACGCCGCCGTCTTCCGCCTTTTCCCGTTCCAGGATCAGGCCTATTGTTTCACTGATGAGTGGGTTGCCCGGCGCAATACCAAGGTTTTTCAGGTCCAACAGGGTGTAATGGCTGGAGACCCACTTGGGTTGGTAAAACCCCCTGCCCCAATGGCCGTTAGCATTCCTTTCGGCCAGCAGCCTGGCCCCCCATCCTTTCCGTTCTATCCTTAGCCTCAGTTCCGGCCTTTCGCGGGAAAGCAGATCGCGGTGTACCTGATATTGAACGGAAACGTCCCCCTCCAACAGCCAGGAAATGATCGCTCCTTTGACCATCTGAGTTTATAGTTAGTCAAACTCAATATAAGAGCCGGAGATTTTGCATGCTCTGACAATTGTCACCAACTGTGGCAGTTTCAGTGCTTGTTTGGAAGTAGGCTTTTGAGAACGCGATAGGCAAGGTTCGTTATAAATATAATCATTATTTAAATAATGATTACAAAAGTAATAATGTGTGATAATAACGATTATCTTAATAACGACCTGTTGGCCGGCGGTAGCCCTTCCGGCACCCCGGGTGGCTCTCAGCATAAATTAGCGATCATAAGGCCGCCCAGGGCCAGTGCCAGCAGCTAAACCCGCCAGTACAGTTTGGGGTTGGCCGGATGTTTGCCCCACAACAGTTTCGTCAGCCGGAACATTAGCGGGCGGTGGCGGGCGATCCA
>JAGFJE010000236.1 GCA_024103175.1 Phaeodactylibacter sp. | reverse complement strand
GAGCTTTATCCCTATATCAATGCCAGTTACCTCTATTCCAACCGCTCCGCTGTTATCTACAATTTTTCGCCGGCGAATGACACCGTCATTTATTCCAACGCCTACGTAGAACAGTGGCGGGAAAACCGCGTTTCCAGCGGACTGGCCCTTCCGCTGAACCTTACGAAAGGCAACTTTTTCAACCGGCTTATCCTGAGGGCCGACTATCAGAACATCGGGTTGAACACCGACGGTAATTTCGATGATCCGAATAATTCCCGCGATACGCTTCTTATCGCACAGGGCAGGCTGGATGAACTGGGTTTCCTGTTCCGGGAGCCCCTGCGGAATACCAACCTCAATGCTATGGACCTGCGCCTTATCTTTCGGAGTTTTCGCCGGCAGGCTCTCCAGCACCTCAACCCCCGGCTGGGCCTCAACCTCGATGTGCGGTACCGAAGTACCTTTGGCAATGACGCCTACCAATCCGACGTCTTCCTGGGAAGGGTCGACTTCTTCCTGCCCGGCCTGGGCCGCAACCACAGCTTTGTGGTGAATACCATGTATCAGCGGCAGGAGGTGCTCGATAACTACCGGTTCCCTGATGTCTTTGTCTATCCCCGGGGAGTCAACACCATCTTCGGAGACGAAGTATACAAGCTGGGCTTCAATTACCACCTGCCTCTTTTCTACCCCGACTGGGCCCTGGGCGGGCTGGCCTTCCTCAAGCGGGTAAAGGCCAACGTATTCTACGACCGCGCCTGGCTGACTGCCGACATCCCCTTTGACAATACCTGGATACAGCAAACCACCGGCCTGGAACTGACTTTTGACGTGCGGTTCCTGCGTTTGCTGGAAGTTGACTTCGGCCTGCGGTATAGTTACGTCCTGGAGGACGATCTCAGCCCGGGCAGAAACCGCCACCAGTTTGACTTTTTGCTGCTGAGCATTACTGAGTGAAGCCATTGAATTTTTCTATTTTCGCACTATGGAAATTTTCAGAGAGATCGGCCACCTACTCCGTAAGGATATGCGGCTGGAACTGCGCGCCAGCTACGCCATCAGCGGCATCCTGCTGTATGTCTTTTCCACCATTTTCATCGTATACATGGCTTTTCAGAAGATACAACCCGATGTGTGGAACGCCCTGTTCTGGATAATCATCCTGTTTGCCTCGGTCAGCGCCATCGTGAAGAGCTTTGTTCAGGAGAGCAGCGCCCGGCAGCTGTATTATTACAGCCTCGCCAATCCGGTTTCCATCCTGCTGTCCAAGATCATTTACAACATCCTCCTGCTGCTGGGCCTGAGCCTGCTGACCTGGCTGGGTTTCAGCTTCGTGGCCGGCAGCCCGGTGCGGGATACGGCACAGTTCTTCCTGGCCCTGCTGCTGGGCAGCGTGGGCTTTTCCATCACCTTCACTTTCATCGCTGCCATCTCTGCCAAGGCGGACAACAACGCCACCCTGATGGCCATCCTGAGCTTCCCCCTCATCATCCCCATCCTGCTGACGCTCATCAAGCTCTCGGCCAACGCCCTGCGCCTCATGCAGGATACCGCGGTGCAGAATGACATCCTCATCCTGCTGGCCATCGACCTGATGCTGCTGGGAGTGGGCCTGGCGCTCTTTCCTTTTTTGTGGCGGGATTAGGGAGGGGCAAAATTGTTAGGCGGCCCGGGCCTGCAAACCAGAATTACACCTTTCCCAGCGATTCCCGCTGGGCGCAGTTGCGATTTGTCCCCGGTACTCGGATGAATAAACTTACTGAATCAAAGGGGATATGCCAGGCTCTATGCGTAAGGCGCCCCCCTTGAGGGGGGAAAAGGGGGGTGATTTGCTCCTATC
>JAGFJE010000229.1 GCA_024103175.1 Phaeodactylibacter sp. | reverse complement strand
CGCTGCTCAAAAGGGTAAAGGCAAAAAGATATATCAGGTTTTGTATTTTCATTTCTTTAGGATTGATTTTTTGAAACTTAGAAACTGGCTGTTCTCGATAACACACAGGCCACGTATCCGCGCAAATTCGCCCGATCCGCGACAATCCGTGTTCCATCCAAAATCACTTTGCCTCATCCTCGTCGTCATCACAGTGGTAGTGTTCGTACTGCCGTTCGCCCTTGGCCGGTTGCGTTTTTTCGCCGCCCTTCTTCTCGGCCAGCATCTTCTGAATGAGCCGCTGCCGTTCCGCCGCGATGGCCTCCCGCTTTTCCCTGTCCTCTTCCCGGCTGAAGAAAAGCCGGCCGTCCACAAAAGTATTTTCCGCCATGGCGTACATGGAAAGGGGATGATCCGACCAGATCACCAGGTCGGCGTCCTTGCCCGCTTTGATGCTGCCGACGCGATCGTCAATGTGCAGCAGCTTGGCGGGGTTGAGGGTGACGAACTTTAGGGCGTCTTCCTCTGATACGCCTCCGAACAGGACGGCTTTGGCAGCCTCCTGGTTGAGGCGGCGCGCCATTTCGGCATCATCGGAGTTGAAGGCGACGGTGACGCCCTGCTCGTGCATGAGGGCGCCGTTGTAGGGGATGGCTTCCATCACCTCGTACTTGTACGCCCACCAGTCGGAAAAACTGGAACCTCCGGCGCCGTGGGCGGCCATCTTGTCGGCTACCTTATAGCCCTCGAGGATGTGGGTAAAGGTATTGACCCGGAAGCCAAACTGCTCGGCCACCTTCATCAGCATATTGATCTCGCTCTGCCGGTAGGAATGGCAAGTGATGAAGCGTTTACCTTCCAGGATCTCGAGCAGGGCTTCCATCTCCAGGTCCTTGCGGTAAGGCTTGCCGGAGCGCTTGAGCTCGCCGTACTGCCGGGCGCGGGTAAAGTGGTCGACATATACCTGCTCGACGCCCATGCGGGTCTGTGGGAAGCGGGTGGTGTTGTCGTCTCCCCAGTTGGACTGCTTGACGTTCTCGCCCAGGGCGAACTTGATGAAGCCGTCGGCGCCTTCAAACTTCATGTCCTCCGGCGCGTACCCCCACCGCAGCTTGATGATGGCCGACTGCCCGCCAATGGGGTTGGCCGAGCCGTGCAGGAGCTGCGAGGTGGTCACCCCGCCCGATAACTGCCGGTAAATGTTGATGTCTTCGGAATTGACCACATCGCCGATGCGCACCTCCGCCGAGCTCGCCTGCGACCCTTCGTTGACGCTGCGGCTGACGGCGATGTGGGAATGCTCATCGATGATGCCCGGCGTCAGATGCTTGCCGGTACCATCGATGACCCTGGCGCCGCGGACGTTGAGGCCCGTTCCAACCTGAGCGATCTTCCCATCCCGGATCAATACATCGGCATTTTCCAGGACGCCTTCCTCCTCATTGGTCCACACTGTGGCATTTTTTATGAGAACGGTTTCCTGCTTCGGGCGCTCCGTCCAACCATAGGCGGTGAAGGGGTAGATCACCGGGCCGGGTTCCGGCTTCTCCTCCCCGGCTTCCTCTTCCTCTTTTTCTTCCTCCTCCGCTTCGCCGGTATACACCGCGACCCAATCTACCCATTGCCCGTTCTCATCCTGGCCTTTTCCGGCCCACCGGTTCTCTTCCATCAGGCCGGACAGGCGCACTTTGCCGCCCTCTTCCGCGGGTTGGAAAGAAAGGGTGATCAGGGCATCCTCCCGTCCGTACTCCACTTTGATGGAAGTCGTGTCGTTTACCTGGATCTCCATTTTGGGCTTGGCGGCCTCGCCGGTGAGGGTGAGTACATAGGTTCCTTCCCCCGCCTTCAGTTCGTATGCTCCCAGCCGGAAGCCGTCTTCCAGGGATTCGTTCACATAGGCTTTGCCTTTGACCCAGGTGTGCAGGATGCGGGTATCCTTTTCAAAGATATTGCCGTCGGTAATGATGAAGTTGGCCCACTTTCCGGCTTCCAGGCTGCCCAGTTGTTGACCGGCGCCCATCAGGGTGGCGGGAGTATGGGTGAGGGCTTTCAGGGCGGCATCTTCCGAAAGGCCATACAGAACAGCCTTGCGCAGGTTGGCCAGAAAGTTTTTCTTATCTTCCAGCCCTTCCGCCGTCAGGGCGATCTCGATGCCGGCGGCGGTGAGCATAGCGGCGTTGGCGGGCGCCATTTCCCAGTGTTTCATCTGCTCGAGGTTGACCTGCAGGGCGTCATAGGGGTCTTCCACATCGTAGGCTTCAGGAAAATTCAGGGGAAGGATGAAGGCAGAACCGGTAGCCTTCAGCTCTTCCAGGCGCTGGTATTCATCGCCTTCGCCTTTGA